>NZ_JBEYSU010000011.1:0-165230 GCF_040704235.1 Micromonospora sp. NPDC047707 | reverse complement strand
CGTGCCGCTTGTCGTCGTGGCGCTTGTCGTCGTGCCGCTTGTCGTCGTCGTGCCGCTTGTCGTCGTGGCGCTTGTCGTCGTGGCGCTTGTCGTCGTCGTGCCGCTTGTCGTCGTGGCGCTTGTCGTCGTGGCGCTTGTCGTCGTGGCGCTTGTCGTCGTCGTGCCGCTTGTCGTCGTGGCGCTTGTCGTCGTCGTGCCGCTTGCCGTCCTTGTCGTGCTTGACCGGCTCGAGCTTGACCTTGCCGGTCACCTTCGACCAGGCGAACGCGTGCTTCTGCGGCTCCTCGCAGATCTGCAGCAGCTTGACCTTCTCACCCGGCTTGACGACGTGCGGCTTGGCGATGACCTTGCCGTCCTTGTCGTTGCGGTGGTGGTCGTGGTCGTCCGCGAACGCGATCCCTGGCGTGAATACGAGCAGGGAGGCGCCACCGAGAGCGGCACCCGCTACGACCTTCCCGAGCATTTTGTTTGCCATGACCTGCGTCACTCCATCCCTCTTGTCCTGGACTCGGCGACAACCGAGCTACGCCCGACGTTAGACCGATTCACAACGTATGAAGGGAAAGATTCGTCTTTTCCACTTTGTGGAGGTCACGGGCGGTAGGGCCGGTACGACCGGTACCGGGACCGACCGCCGATGTTGCCGGTTCCCGGGGCGTTCCAGACCTGTTGGGAGGTGCCGACGCCGGCCGGGGCGGATGGGGGAAACGTCCCCGCTCCACCGGACCGACAGCCATCGGGGCATTGCTATGGAAGCGCTCCCATGCAAGAATCGTCGAACGCGGGGAGCCACGCACCGCGCATCGGCAGGGAGTCGAGGGCAACCGGTCCGCCGGACGACGATCCCGCCGGCCGACCGTCGTCGCGTCGCCGGTCCGGCACACCACCACCGCCCGTCCGGGTCGGGCACCCCCGAACACATCCCCGATGGCGCCGGTAGGCCGTCCGTGCCCGCCGGGCCGTTCCGCCGGGCCGCTCGCGGTCCCGGTCTCGCCCAAGGAGATCTGTGGCATGAATGTGTGGAGAAGGCTCTCCGGCCCACGCCGGGCCCTCGCGCTCACCGGCGCGGGCGCCCTGGTCGCGGGCGGGTTGGTGACGCTACCGGTCACCACGGCCCACGCGGCGACGCAGTGCGAGGTGTCGTACACGACCAACGACTGGCCGGGTGGGTTCACCGCGACCGTCAACATCAGGAACATCGGTGACGCGCTCAACGGGTGGACGCTCGGCTTCACGTTCCCCAACAGCTCGCAGCGGGTGGTGCAGGGCTGGTCGGCCCGGTACGCCCAGTCCGGCCAGAACGTCACGGCGCAGAACGAGTCGTACAACGGCTCGGTGGCCAGTGGCGCCACCGTGAGCATCGGCTTCAACGGCTCGTGGAGCGGCAGCAACCCGAAGCCGACCTCGTTCACCCTCAACGGGGTCACCTGCAACGGCGGTGGCGGACCCACCACCCCGCCGCCCACCACCCCTCCGCCGACGACCCCGCCGCCCACGACGCCGCCGCCGACCACCCCACCGCCCACGACACCGCCGCCCGGTGGTCCCCGGGTCGACAACCCGTACCTGAACGCCCGGGGGTACGTGAACCCGGAGTGGAAGGCCAAGGCCGAGTCGGTGTCCGGCGGCAACCGGGTCTCGAACAACCCGACCGCCGTCTGGCTGGACCGGATCGCCGCCATCAACGGCACCCCGGACAGCAGCTCGAACGGCGCCATGGGTGTACGGGACCACCTGGACGCGGCGCTCGCGCAGGGCGCCAACTACATCCAGTTCGTCATCTACAACCTGCCCGGCCGGGACTGCGCCGCACTGGCCTCCAACGGTGAACTGGGCCCGGACGAACTGCCGCGCTACAAGGCCGAGTACATCGACCCGATCGCCGCGATCCAGGGTGACGCGAAGTACCGGAACCTGCGGATCATCAACATCATCGAGATCGACTCGCTGCCGAACCTGGTGACCAACACCTCCGGCAACCCGGGCGGCACCGCGATGTGCGACACCGTGAAGGCCAACGGCGCGTACGTCAACGGCGTCGGGTACGCCCTCGCCAAGCTGGGCGCCGTCCCCAACGTCTACAACTACATCGACGCCGCGCACCACGGCTGGATCGGCTGGGACAGCAACTTCGGCCCCACCGCCGACATGCTGAAGTCGGCGGCCGTCGCCTCCGGCAGCACCGTGGCCAACGTGCACGGTTTCATCGTCAACACCGCCAACTACTCGGCGCTGCGCGAGCCGTACGTCCGGATCACCGACACGGTGAACGGTCAGACGGTGCGGCAGTCCAAGTGGGTGGACTGGAACCAGTACGTCGACGAGCTGTCGTTCGCCCAGGCGTTCCGGAACAAGCTGGTCCAGGTCGGCTTCGACGCCAACATCGGCATGTTGATCGACACGTCCCGCAACGGCTGGGGCGGCACCGCCCGGCCGACCGGCCCCGGCCCGTCGACCAGCGTGGACGCGTACGTCGACGGTGGCCGGGTCGACCGCCGGATCCACGCCGGCAACTGGTGCAACCAGTCCGGCGCCGGACTGGGCGAGCGGCCGAAGGCCGCGCCGGAGCCGGGCATCGACGCGTACGTCTGGGTCAAGCCCCCGGGCGAGTCGGACGGCTCCAGCAAGGAGATCCCGAACAACGAGGGCAAGGGCTTCGACCGCATGTGCGACCCGACGTACGGCGGCAACCCCCGCAACGGCAACAACGCGACCGGCGCCCTGCCCGACGCGCCGATCTCCGGGGCCTGGTTCCCGGCGCAGTTCCAGCAGCTCATGCAGAACGCGTACCCGCCGCTGTCCTGACCTCCGGCGCCCACCCGCCGCTGGACTCAGGTGAGGCGCTCCAGCGGCAGGTTCCCCGGGCCCCTGGTCCGACCGTCCCGGTCGGGCCAGGGGCCCCCTCGTCCGTACCGGCCGCCGGCCGACGTCCCTACGGGTGCGGCCGGACCGCTCAGGGAACCGTACGTTCGATCGCCGCCCGGCCCAGCTCGGCCAGATCCCGGCGGGCCTTCTCGATGTTCTCCGGCGTCAGGTCCTGACCGCGCGCGGCCACCAGGTCCTCCGGCTCCCAGGGCTGCTCGGCGCCGGTGCGGATGTTGTCCGCGCCGGCGCCCGTGCCGGTGCCGGTAGCGCCGGTGCCGGCGGCGTACGGGTCGCCAATGATGTCGTCCGGCCCGCCGCCTCCGATCGGGCGGTCGCCGGGCTCGGTGAAGGCCGGATTGTCCCGATCGGCGGCGCCGCCCGTCATCAACTGGGGGACCCCCGTGTCGTCCTCGACCGCCGCGGCCACCTCGGGGCTCTCCTCCAGCGGTCGGTCCCGGTCACGATCGGTCATGGTGTCGCCCTCCTGTCCGCACGCGCGTTCGCTACCTCCTCGCGTACCCCGTGCGGCGGACGCCATGCGCGGACCGGCCCGGCCGGTCCGCGCATGCCGCGACACCTCAGCGGCCGAGCACCCGGTCCAGGAAGTCCCGGTACTGCCGTACCGCCATCCGCAGCTGCTCGGTGTCCGCCGAGCCGGCGTCCTGCCAGGCACCGAGCTTCTGCTTCTGCGCCGACAGGGCCGAGGCGAGCGCCTGGATGGCCTCGTCCACCAGCGCCTGGGCCTCGCCGGCCGCCGCGCGCGGGTCGTCGACGAAGCGCAGCTGGACGTCCCGCCAGCGGTCGCGGAAACCCTGCGCCTCGCCGGTGTCGAAGAGCGTCGCCGGCTCGGCCGCCACCGTCGACCCGGCAGGCCGGGCCGTCCCGGCCGCCCCGAGCGAGCCGGTCGTGCCGGCACCGGCGGCGTCGATGTCGGCCCTCGTACCGGCCAGCGTCGGGTCCGCGTCGGGGGAGACGGAGTCCGGGTCGACCATGCTCGGGGTCGCGCTGCCGTACCCGGTCGCGCCGGCCACGGCGGCGTCCGGGTCGCCACCCCAGGTCGTGAGGTCGGCACGCCGCTCCGGCCGGCCCTCGGTGGCGCCCGGCGGCACCACGGTCGCCGTGCCCGTCGCCCCGTCACCGTCGAACGCCGCCGCCCGCTCGTGCCGGCGCTCCTCCCAGCCCGGGCCACCGCGGAACTCGGCGGTCGGGTCCGCGCGCCAACCCTCGCGCTCGCCCCTCTCGGCGCCGTCGCCGGGCCGGGCGGTCGATTCCGTCCGCGGGTCCGGCTCGTCCTCCGGCCGGCCGCTGGCCAGGGCGGACGCGGCGACCGCACCGCCCACGGTGGTGGCGCCGAAGGCGGTCGGCACCGGACCGGGCTCGTGGAACTCCGGGCGCCTCTCGGCATCGGCCCGCCGGTCCCGGTCGCGGTCGCCGGCGTTCCGGTCGTCGTCGCCCGTGTCCCGGTCGCCGGCGACCCGCGGATCGTCGAACGTCCCGCGGTCGTCGAGGGCGTCCTCGGGCACCTCCGTCCGGTCCGCCGGGTCGGCCTTGCCGCCCGTGTCGGTCTTGCCGGCGCTGTCATCCGGCGGTGGCACCGGTACGGGTGCGGAGCGTACGGCCTCCGGGTGGTCGGTCGCCTGCTGCTCGTCCTGACGCATGGTGGTCTCCTCAGCGGCTCGTGACGTCTGGGCGCTCGGGGTCCCGCTGCTCCGGCAGGCGGTGCCCGGCCGGCTGCTCGGCGTGCGGGCGGTGTCCGTCCGGCTCGTCGGTGGTCGTGCCCTGCCCGACCGGGTCCTCGCCGAGCAGGTCGGCGAAGAGCGCCCGGTAGTGGACGACGGCCTGGCGGAGCTCCTCGGTGCTCGCCTCGCCACGCGAGTTGCGCAGGTGGATCTCGTGGGCGTCGCGGTAGTGGGTCAGCGTGCGGGCGTGCTCGACGGAGAGGTGGGCGATCTGGTCGGAGAAGTCACCGGTCGGGTAGCCCCGCTCGGCGACGAGCCGGGTGACCAGTTCGTCCGCCTCGCCGACGGTCTCCCCCGGGGAGTCGACGAAGCGGACCTGGAGTTCCTCCCAGGCGGCGGCGTACCGGGCCCGGTTCTCGGGGGAGAGGGGGACGAGGGTCAGCTCGGCGTGGCGGCGCTCCCGGTCGCGCAGCTCCCGCTCGGCGGCCGTGCGGCTGTCCTGTTCCGCGACGAGACGGTCGTACTCGGGACCGAACCGGGACCGCAAAGCCCGGCGGCGGGCGTACGTCCGGCCCGCGACGGCCAGTGCCACGATCACCAGTACGACGACGACTATGACGATTACCTGCGTGGGCGACATGGCTCCTCCTTCGCCCCCGGTATTCCCTCTTCCTGCTGATCGCCAATCCCGATCCGGGGCACTTTCCTCGCCGAGCGGTGAAACGTCCCGCTCCGGGCGTTTCCGGAGCCGGGCGCGGCCGTCTCGTGTCGAGATCTTGGAGGGAAACGGCCCCGCCAGGGCCGAAATCTTCCAAGATCTTCCGATTGGCATGGAGCGGCCCCCGAGCCTCGCGCTTGGGGGGCCTGTCCGTGCGGTTCGGTCAGTGCTGCTTGGCGAACCTGACGAACGCCTTCCAGGTCGCCGGCCCGAAGGCGAGCACGGGGCCCGCCGGGTCCTTGCTGTCGCGGACGGCCACCACGCCGGGCAGGTTGTCGGCCACCTCGACGCACTCGCCGCCCGCCGAGGTGCTCCGCGTGGACGTCCGCCACCGGGCGTTACTGAGGTCCATGCTGGCTCTCTACTTCCTTGACCAGGGCGACCGACATCGCTTCGGGAAGGGCCGCGCCGCGCACGCCTTCCCACCTGGCCAGAAGCGTAGCCACTTTTTCCTCGGTGCCAACCGCCGCACTGCCGGCCTGGTGGTCGAGACATCCGACCCAGCCGCCGTCCGGCAGCATCGCCAGAGCCAGCGGCCCGTCCAGCCCGATGTACAGGCCGGCGCCCGCCGGGACGACATGGATGTGGACGTAGGGCAGCTCAGCCATGCGCAGCAGGTGGGCGAGCTGCTCCCCCATGATGGCGTCGGCCCGGCGCAGCACGGACTCGTCGATCACGGCGACGACCTGGGGCGGGTGCTCCCTGGTCAGGATCTCCTGCCGCTCCAGCCGGGCGGCCAGGTGTTGCTCGACCTCCTGCTCCGAGCGGGTGTCGACGAGCCGGAACACCGCGCGGGCGTAGTTCTCCGTCTGGAACAGGCCCGGGATCAACAGTGGGTTGAAATACCGGAGCTGCTGGGCTTCGCGCTCGGCTTCCAGCCAGGGCTTGAACCACGTCGGGAGGCTGTCCCGTTGCGCCGAGCGCAGCAGGGACTCGAAGAGGCCGCCCGTTTCCAGGATCTCGTCGGCCCGCCGGGCGTACGGCAGGTCGATCGGCCGGGTTCCGGTCTCCACAGCGGACACCGTCGACGCCGAGTAGTTCGCGCGTTTGCCGAACTCCTCCTGGTTCATGCCGACCAGCGTCCGCTGCCTGCGGAGCTGGGCGCGGATCAGATCGGCGTTCTGCTCGCCTTCCACCGGACCTCCAGAGAGCCGTCAAGATCGCCAGCCGTCGCCAGTCGGCGCGGGTGATCCCCAGACCCCCGCCGTGACCTGCGTCGATGCCTTCCGAGGGTAGCGGTGTCCTCAACAGAATGTCACCCATGCGGACCCGCTCCGCCGAGGGGTGAGGTGGGGCGGGTCCTGCCGGGGCCGCCCCGCACCCCCGGGCGGGGCGGCCCCTTCCCACCGTCGAGGAGGTCGATGTGCGTATCAGCTGGTTCCGGTGCCGGAACGGAGAACCGCCGGAGCTGCCGCAACGGGTTCGGGGCCGGAACCTGCCGGCCTGGATGACGCAGCCCACCCAGGCGTACCCACGGCCCGGCCGCGCCGGCTGGCTGACCCCCGCCCAGCGGTGGCGGGCGAACGGAGGCCGGTGGTGATCTTCGCTCAGCTGCCGCAGCCCCGACTCGGGCCGCACCCCGAGCATCCCCGCTACCGCACCGAAACCAGACCCCCGCACACCCCGCTGCGACCGATGTGGGCGTGCCGGTCGTGCGGTCAGCCGTGGCCGTGCGCCGAAGCCCGGCTCCTGCTGAAGGCCGAGTTCGAGGGCAAGATGCCCAGCCTCTCCATCTATCTCGCCGGTCTGCTCTACGAGGCCATGCACGACCTCTACCACCTCAACCCGCACGACGGGCCGCGCCCGCGCGAGCTGTTCGACCGGTTCGTCGCGTGGGGGCCGTTCCGCAGGTCGGGCGTTTAGGGAGAGGACGCCAGCGCCTCCTCGGTCGGCGGCCGTCGGAGCTGACCCGCCGGCACCGTCCACGGCACCCAGTCGCGCGCCGGGGGAAAGCCGCGAGTCCGTACCGCTGCGGCACGATGGACGGACGGTAGTGCAACCGGCGCTGATTACGTATCCTGCCCAAGGCGTCCGTCGATGGCGTCCCGGCGCCACCGCCGGGTGCGCCGCGCCGGGCGTTGCCCGGCCGGCGCCGGCACCCCCGCAGCCACACCTTCCGGGCGAGGTCTTGAGTGAACACCCGCGACTGGCCGATCCGCTCCAAGCTGACCGCGCTGGTCGTGGTGCCGGTGACCGCCCTGCTCGCGCTCTGGATCTTCGCCGTCACGCTCACCTTCGGGCCCGCGCTGGACCTGCTCTCCGCCCGGACGCTCCTGTACGACCTCGGCCGGCCCGGTGACGCCGTCGTGGTCGAGCTGCAACGCGAGCGCCGCCTCTCGGTGATCCACCTGTCGACCGACCAGGCCCAGCCCGGCCTCGCGGAGCAGCGGCGCCGGACCGACCGGGCCGTCTCCGAGCTGCTCCGCCGGATCAACGGTGAGGAGCTGCGCGACGCCGCCGACGACCTGCTGGACGAGCGCCTGGACGATCTCGTCGTCGCCCTGGAGGCGTTGCCCGCCGGTCGTGAGTTCATCGACCGGCGGGCGGTGGACCGCACCGGCGCGCTCGGCCTCTACAGCGGCATGATCTCGTCGGCGTTCTTCGCGTACGAGGGGATGGCCGCGCTGCCGGACCCGGAACTCAACCGCCAGGCGTTGGCGATCACCGCGCTCGGCCGTGCCCGGGAACTGCTCGGCCAGACCGACGCTCTGCTGGCCGGGGCGTTCGTCTCCGGTCGACTCGCCGACGACGAGCACACCCGGCTCGTGCAGACCATCGGCAACCAGCGGCTGCTGGTGGAGGCCGCGGTGGCGGACCTGCCCGAGGCGGCTCACACGGCGTACCAGCGGTTGACCGAGCAGGCGGCGTTCTCTCGGCTGCGCGCCATGCAGGACGCGCTGGTCACCACCGACGGCCGCCGCCCCCAGGTGGCGGCGGACGCCTGGCGGACCGACTACGCCACCGTCCAGCAGTCCCTACGCGAGTTCGAGCTGACCCAGGCCGACGGCCTCGCCGAACGGTCGGTGCCCACCGCCGTGGGCATCCTGGTCCGGCTCGCGACGGCCGGGGTGCTGGGCCTGGTCGCCGTCGTGGTCTCGCTCGTCGTGGCGCTGCGGGTCGGTCGCTCCTTCGCGTACCGGCTCGTCCGGGTCCGCACCGTGCTGGAACGGGCGGAACGCCGGCTGCCCGACGTGGTGGCGCGGATGCGGCGCGGCGAGGAGGTGGACGTCGCCCGCGAGGCGCCGTCGCTGGAGTACGGCGCGGACGAGATCGGCCAGGTGGGGCGGGCGTTCACCACCGTGCAGCGGACCGCCATCCGGGCCGCCGAGGACGAGGTCAACCTGCGACGGGGCCTCAACGAGGTGTTCCTCAACATCGCGCGGCGCAGCCAGGGCCTCGTGCACCGGCAGCTCGCCCTGCTCGACCGGATGGAACGGCGTACGGAGAACCCGGACGAGCTGGCCGAGCTGTTCCGGGTCGACCACCTGGCGACGCGCCTGCGGCGGCACGCCGAGGACCTGGTGATCCTGGCCGGCGCGGCGCCCGGCCGCGGGTGGCGCAACCCGGTCGCGATGGTCGACCTGATCCGGGGGGCGATCTCCGAGGTCGAGGCGTACGACCGGGTGGACATCGCCGGCGTCCAGCCCGCGGGTGTGACCGGCCGGGTCGTGGGCGACCTGATCCACCTGCTCGCCGAACTGGTGGAGAACGCGACGGCGTTCTCCCCACCGGACACCCGGGTCCTGGTCTCCGGCCAGCGGTTGCCCAACGGCTACGCCGTGGAGGTCACCGACCGGGGGCTCGGCATGCCCACCGAGGCGTTGGAGGACGCCAACCGCCGCCTGGCGTCCTCGCCCGAGTTCGACCCGACCCGCACGGCCCGCCTCGGCCTGTTCGTGGTGGCCCGGCTGGCCGCCCGGCACGGGGTACGGGTCCGGCTCCGCCCGTCCGACGGTGCCGGCCTGACCGCCGTGGTCCTCGTCCCGAACGACCTGGTCACCGAGGAGCCGCCGCTGCTGCCCGCAGGGTCGCCGGACCCGGGGCGGGACGGGCGGCGGGAGACGCTCCCGCGTCCCCCGCGCCCGCGTGCCCCGGAGGCGGCCACGTCCCTTCCCGTCGAGGCCGAGCCCGGTGGCGGCCCGGCTCGGGCGGAGGTGGCCGGTGAGATCGACGGGCTGCCCCGCCGGGTCCGCCACCGCGGCCCGGTCACGCCACTCCGTGCCCCCGTCCGGAAACGGACGGCCGGCGACGTGACGGACCACGGCGAAGCCGGTGTGCCCGACCCGACGGTCACCACGGCCCCGCCCGGGCACGAGGGCGGCGACCCGCCGGCCGACGGCGCCCCGCGCGGCGGGGTGGCGCCGACCACCGCCGCGGACGTGACGGATCCGGGCGAGACGACCGTCGAGGTCCGCCGGCCGGCGGTGGACGGTCCCACGCTCCGGCAACCCGCCGTCGGCGGCCCCGCCTGGTGGGCGCCGGTGGCCGACCCGACCCCGCGAACCCCGGAGGAGGCGCGGCGGGTCATGTCGGCCCTGCAGGCCGGCACCGCCCGGGGACGGGCGGCCGCCGGCCCCCGGGGCGCGGCGTCGGCGGACCCTGAACACCCGACCGTGACTGAGAGGGACGCGTGATGCTGCATTCGACGAGGCAGAGTGCCGGTCTCGACTGGTTGCTCGACGAGTTGGTGGAGCGGGTGCCGTCCGCGCGCCAGGCGGTGGTCCTCTCCGCCGACGGGCTGCTGCTCGGCGCGTCCGCCGGGCAGGAGCGGGCGGACGCGGAGCACCTCTGCGCGCTGGCGTCCGGCTTCTCCAGCCTGGCCCGGGGCGCGAGCCGGCACGTCGCGGGTGGCCCGGTCCGGCAGACGGTCGTCGAGATGGAGTCGGCGTACGTCTTCGTGACCGCGGCCGGGCAGGGCGCCTGCCTGGCGGTGGTGAGCGACGCCGACGCCGACATCGGGCTGGTGGCGTACGAGATGGCGATGCTCGTCACCCGCGTCGGGGAGAACATGAGCGCTCCGGCCCGGTCCACGACGGGCACCGGCGATGCGGGCTGAGGGGGGCAGACGCCACGAGTGGCTGGACGACGACGCCGGCCCGGTGGTGCGCCCCTACACCCTGACCGGGGGGCGCGTCCGGTCCGCCGTCGACGGCTTCGACCTGGTCGCGTACGTGGTGGCCGAGCCGGACGCCGACCCGGCCGCGCACCCGGACCTGCACCCCGAGCACCGGAGGCTGGTGGCGCTGGCCGGTCGCCCGGTGCCGGTGGCGGAACTCGCGGCCGACCTCGACCTCGCGGTCGGGGTGGTCCGCGTGCTGCTCGGCGACCTCGTGGACCGGGGACTGGTGACGGTGCACCAGCCCCCGACCGCCCCGCACCTGCCCGACAACGACATCCTCAAGGCGGTGGTCAGTGGACTCCGTGCGCTCTGACCTGGCGAGAACCGGCACGCGTATCCCGGTCGCGCTGAAGATCCTCATCGCCGGGGGCTTCGGCGCCGGGAAGACCACGCTGGTGAGTGCGTTGAGCGAGGTCCGGCCGCTCCAGACGGAGGAGGTGCTGACCGGCGCCGGCATCGGCACCGACGACCTCTCCGGCGTGGAGACGAAGTCCACCACGACGGTGGCGATGGACTTCGGTCGGATCACCATCAACGAGGACCTCCAGGTCTACCTGTTCGGCACGCCGGGGCAGGACCGGTTCTGGTTCCTCTGGGACGAGTTGGCCTTCGGGGCGCTCGGCGCGGTGGTGCTCGCCGACACCCGGCGGTTGGCCGACTGCTTCCCGTCGATCGACTACTTCGAGCAGCGCGGCATCCCGTTCGTGGTGGGGGTCAACTGCTTCGACGGGGCGCGCCGGTTCGGCCTGCAGACCGTACGCCAGGCGCTGGACCTCGACCCGGACGTGCCGCTGCTGCTCTGCGACGCGCGGGACCGGCAGTCCGGCAAGCAGGCGCTGATCGCGCTCGTCGAGCACGTGGCGCGCCAGCGTGGCGAGCCGGTGCCGACCGCCTGAGGCGGCCCCCGCTTCCGCCGTCGGCCTGAGGCCGCCCCGCCGCCGGCCACCATGTCGGAAATCGAGGGTGGACTTCGGGCGTGACAAGGCGGCGGATCGGGAAGCCTCTGGTTTGATCGGGGAACAATCGGCGGAGGGCGGACCCGTGACAGGTCAGGGCGTGATCGTCCATGTCGGCGGCTACACCGCGGCGAGCGGCGGGCGGGGCACCGGCATCGTCGCCGCCCGGCGGGATCCCGCCTCGGGCGCGCTCACACCGCTCGGCACCGTCGCGGTCACGCCGTCGCCGTCGTTCCTGGCCCGGCACCCCCGGGTGCCCGTGCTGTACGCGGTCAACGAGCTGACCACCGGTGAGGTCAGCGCGTTCCGGGTCGCCCCCGACGGCGACCTGAGCCTGCTGGGTACGCGGCCCACGGGCGGTGCCGAGCCGTGCCACCTCGCGGTCGCCCCGGACGGCCGGCACCTCTTCGTGGCCAACTACGGCGGCGGGAGCGTGACGGTGTTCCCGCTCGACCAGCAGGGCATCCCCGGCGAGCGCAGCGACCTGGTCCGGCACGAGGGGCACGGCCCGGATCCGGACCGGCAGGAGCACGCCCACACCCACATGGTCAATCCGGACCGGAGCGGCGGCCCGCTGCTCGCGGTCGACCTCGGCACCGACTCGGTCTACCGGTACGACCTCGACCCGGCGACCGGACGGCTGATGCCCCGGGCGCCACGGGTGCGGACGCCCGCCGGGGCGGGTCCCCGGCACCTGGCCCGCCACCCGGACGGGCGGCGCTGCTGGCTGGTCGGGGAACTCGACGCCTCGGTCGTCGAGTACGAGCTGACCGCCGACGGCGGCATGCGCCAGCGGGGTCGCGTGGAGGCCAGCGAGCGGCCGGGCCACGTGCAGCCGTCCGAGATCGCGGTGGGGCCGGACGGACGTTTCCTCTACGTCGCCAACCGGGGGGTCGGCACGATCGCGGTCTTCGCCCTCGACGGCACGCTGCCGCGACCGGTGGCCGAGGTCGACACGGGCGGGGAGTGGCCCCGGCACTTCGCGCTCACCGGTGAGCACCTGTACGTCGCCGACGAGCGGGCGGACATGATCCGCGTCTTCCTGGTGCACCCCACGAGCGGCGTGCCGGCCCCGGTGGGCGAGCCCGTGGTGGTGCCGAGTCCGACGTGCGTCCTACCCTGAGTCGCCGTTCAGGGCAACGGCCTGAGGCTGACTGGCTACACAGTGTCACAAATCTGCGATCAACTGTTGCTTCTGCGTAACTTTCGTCCGAACGGACGTGGCGGCGCCCGCATCGGATCCGCAAGATGGTCTCCGTGTCAGCAGGCCGCCATCGTATGCGCACGAATATCCATGCCGCGGGAGCCGCAGCCGCCGTCGGCGTACTCGTCGTCACTGCCGGCGGGTACTTCGGCTATCAGCAGCTCGCGTCGCCCGACTGCTCCGGCAAGATCGAGCTCTCGGTCGCCGTGGCGACGGAGCTCGCTCCGGCGGTCGACGCCGCCGCGACCGAGTGGGAGGAGAAGGGCGCGGCGGTCGGTGGCACCTGCATCGACGTGAACGTGTCCGCGTCCGACCCGGTCGAGGTGGCCGCCACGGTGGCCGCGAAGCACGGCGCGATCCTCGCCGGCGTGGGGCAGGCCCCGGGCACGGCGGTCAGCCCGGACGTCTGGGTACCGGATTCCTCCACGTGGCTGCTGCGACTGAAGACCGGTGGCGCGACGGCGTTCGACCCGGGCAACGGGGCGTCCATCGCCCGTAGCCCGGTGGTCGTGGCGATGCCGGAGCCGATCGCCTCCCGGCTCGGTTGGCCGCAGAAGGAGCTGACCTGGGCGCAGCTCGTCGGCCAGGTCAACAACTCCAAGCCGCTGAAGGCGGGCATCGTCAACCCGACCCGTGACGCCGCCGGCCTCTCCGGCCTGCTCTCGCTGACCACGGCCGCGGCCGCCGCCAGCAAGGACGCCCAGAGGGACACGGTCGGCGCGCTGCGCGCACTGTCGACGGGCAGCTCCAACCTGCGTCAGGACCTCCTCGCCAAGTTCCCGACGGCCGCGGACCCCACCACGGTGGCCCGCAGCCTCGGTGCCGCGGCGCTGTCGGAGGAGGACGTGATCTCGTACAACAGCAAGAAGCCGGCGGTCCCGCTGGCGGCGCTCTACCTCCAGCCGGCGGCGATGCCGCTGGACTACCCGTACGCGGTACTGCCCGGCATCGAGCCGGCCAAGGCGTCGGCGGCCCGGGTGCTGTTCGAGGAAGGGCTCACCACCGCATCCTTCCGTGACCGGCTGGCGCCGCTGTCGCTGCGCGCGCCGGACGGCAACTGGGGCGCCGGGTTCAGCGCCCCGCCGGGCGCCCCGAGCCCGGAGGCCGGCGGCGCGTCGGCCCAGCAGGCCGGCGGCGGCAACGCGGCCGGCGACCTCGACCCGCAGGCGGTGGACCGGGCGGTGACGAGCTGGTCGGTGGCCACCGCGTCCGGTCGCATGCTCTGCGTCATCGACGTCTCCGGTTCGATGAAGGAGAAGGTGGCGAGCGCCAACGGCGCCACCCGCCAGCAGGTCACGATCGACGCGGCCCGGCGTGGCCTCAACCTGTTCGACGACCGCTGGGAGATCGGCCTCTGGGAGTTCTCCACCACCCTGGACGGTCCGCGCGACTACCGGAAGCTGGTCGACATCGGCCCGTTGACCACCCGGCGCGCCCCGCTGGAGCAGGCGCTGGCCCGGATGCAGTCGTCGAACGGCGACACCGGCCTGTTCGACACGGTGCTCGCCGCGTACAAGGCGGTCCAGAACGACTGGGACCCGGGCCAGGTCAACTCGTTCGTGCTGTTCACCGACGGCAAGAACGACGACGACAACGGCATCAGCCAGCAGCAGTTGCTCGCCGAGCTGGAGCGGATCAAGGACCCGGAGCGCCCGGTGCAGGTCGTGCTGATCGGCATCGGCCGGGACGTCAGCAAGGCCGAGCTGAAGTCGATCACCGACATCACCGGTGGTGGGTCGTTCGTGACCGAGGATCCGACCGGTATCAGCACGATCTTCCTGAAGGCCATCGCGCTCCGGAAGACCGGCGCCTGACCGGCCACTCAGCGACGGGGCCTGTCGTGGCGGTGAATTCCGTACGACAGGCCCCTTTCCGGCTCCTTGCGAGCCGGGAAAAGTGACGGCAATACGTCCGAAGCAATCGGCCGCCATAATTCTCGGGGCAGGATGGCGTCGTGCTCCGGACGGCGACCGGGTCGACTCCGGTCCGGCCGGTTCGCGGCCGGTGACGGTGAAGTGGGGAGGGGCCGGTGACGTCGGCGACGCTGATGACCCCCGCCCGGTCGTCGTCGGCCGCGGGCGGCCCGCCGTCCCGGCCCGCGGCACGCGCCGCTGAACGGTCCTACGTCCGCGCCCTGGTGGTGCTGGACACCACCGTGCTGATCGTCGCCGTCCTGGTGGGCTACGTGGCCCGCTTCGGCGACGAGTTGCCGCGCGGCGCCGAGATCCCGTACGTCGTGGTGGCCCCCGGCCTGGTGCTGGCCTGGCTCGTCTCGTTGAAGGCGCTGCGGTGCTACGACGACCGCGTCCTCGGGTACGGCGCCGACGAGTACCGGCGGGTGAGCTCGGCCAGCCTGCGGCTCGCCGGCGGCATCGCGATCGCCGGCTACATCTTCGACGTCGGTGTCTCGCGCGGGTTCCTCGGCATCTCGGTGGCGGTCGGCACGCTCGGGCTCGAGGTGGCCCGGTTCACCGCCCGCAAGAGCCTGCACCGGGCCCGCTCGCGGGGCAGCGGCTGGTCCCGGAAGGTGCTCGTGGTCGGCGACACCGCGCACGTGCTGGAACTGGTGCACACGCTGCGCCGCGAGCCGTACGCGGGCTACCAGGTGGTCGGCGCGTGCATCCCGGACGCGCTGCTCGCCCCGGTCCCGCAGCGGCTGGGCGACGTGCCGGTGGTCGGCTCGTTCCGGGGCATCCCCGAGGCCGCCACCGCGATCGGCGCGGACACCGTGGCCGTGACCGCCTCCGGTGAGCTGACCGCCACCCGCCTGCGCCGGCTCGGCTGGCAGTTGGAGGGCACCGGTGTCGACCTGGTGGTCGCCCCGGCGCTGACCGACGTCGCCGGCCCGCGCATCCACACCCGGCCGGTCGCGGGCCTGCCGCTGATCCACGTCGAGGCGCCCGAGTTCCGGGGCGCCCGCAAGCTCGTCAAGGGCCTCGTCGACCGGTCCGCGGCGTTCCTCGCGCTGGCGGTGCTGCTGCCGCTGCTGGCGGTCATCGCGGTCGCCATCCGGCTGGACAGCCGGGGGCCGGTCATGTTCCGGCAGACCCGGGTGGGGCAGGGAGGCCGGGAGTTCGGCGTCTGGAAGTTCCGCACCATGGTGGTGAACGCGGACGCCCTGCTGGCGGAGCTGTCGACCCGCAACGAGACCGACGGCCTGATGTTCAAGATGCGCGACGACCCGCGGGTGACCCGGATCGGCCGGCTGCTGCGCAAATGGTCGCTGGACGAGCTGCCCCAGCTCGTCAACGTCCTGCTCGGGCAGATGAGCCTGGTCGGCCCGCGCCCGCCGCTGCCGTCGGAGGTCGCCCGGTACGACGGCGACGTGGCGCGCCGCCTGCTGGTCAAGCCCGGGATGACGGGCCTGTGGCAGGTCAGCGGCCGGTCGGACCTGAGCTGGGAGGACGGGATCCGGCTCGACCTCTACTACGTGGAGAACTGGTCGCTCGCCGCCGACCTGACGATCCTGTGGAAGACCTTCGGCGCGGTGATCAACAGCCGCGGCGCGTACTGACCGGGTCAGCTCCGGGGCCCGGTCCAGTCCAGGCACACCACCACCGCGTCGTCCACCAGGTCGCCGGCGACGAACGCGCGCAGGTCGCCGATCAGTGAGCGGACCGCGTCCAGCGGCTGCATCGGCCCGGTGCGCCGCAGGAAGCGGTCCAGCGCGACGTCGCCGTACCGGGTGGCCTGGGAGGCCGCCTCGATCACGCCGTCGCTGACCACGAAGAGCCGGTCGCCGTGGCGCAGCGCGAAGTGCTGCTCCCGGTAGTCGGTGTCCTCGAACATGCCCAGCGGGAACTGCTTCTCCAGCGGCTGCTCGTGGACCTCGCCGTCGCGCAGCAGCACCAGGCGGGGCGACCCGGCGTCGACCACCGTCATCACCCCGGAGTGCAGGTCGAGTTCCATCAGGAGCACGGCCAGGTGCCGCTCGCCCCGGTGCACCTCGTACACGGCCTGGTCCGCGAGGGCCGCCTGGTCGGCCAGGGACAGGCCGGCCCGCCGCGCGTTGCGCAGGGCGAACGTGGCCAGCGAGGTCAGCAGCGACGCCGCGACCCCCGTGCCCGACCCGTTGATCGTGGCGAGCCACACCCGGTCGCCGTCGTCGGACCAGTCGAAGCTGTCGCCGCGCACCGCGTACGCCGGCTCCAACTGCCCGGCCAGGCTGAACGTGGAGCGGACGCGGCTGCGGCCCGGCAGGAGTTCCCACTGCATCTCGGCGGCGAGGGTGAGCCGCCGGCTGCGCCGGGCGACCCGGTACACGTCCGTGCCGTCGGTCACGGCGGAGATCTCGTGCGACAGCGCCGTGGCGATCTCCGCCAGCTCGGCGAGGACCGCCCCGTCGTCCGGCGCCGGGCCCACCCGCAGCACCCCGCGGCGCTCACCCCGCATGGAGACCGGCAGGTACGCGTAGCCGTCGGCGACGAGAGGGACCTGGTGGTCGAAGCAGCGCCACGCCGGGTGCCCCGGACCGCTGACCGGTTCGCCGCCGGTCAGCGGGAGCAGCACCGACAGCCGGTAGTCGACCTGGAGCAGCTCCACCTGCTCGATGCCGTACGCCCGGCCCATGACCTCGGCGACGCTGTTCAACAGGAGGTCGGCGGGTGCCTGGATGAGCGCCCTTCGTGCCCGGTCGACCGGTTCGCTCATCACCGCTCCTTGATCGCAGGTCCGCTTTCCGCCCGAGGCGGAGTACGCTCGGGCCCACCATGGTCGAAGTACAGGGTCCGCCGGGACCACAGACGAGTATGGCTGCCGAGGTCGACGCCGCGGCGAAAGCCCTGCTGACCGTCTGGGAGACGGCGCGGGAGAGCACGACCAGCCGGGTCTCCGGGGCGCAGCTCCGGGTGGTCATGGTGGTGGAGCAGCACGACGGGATCAACCTGCGCAGGTTGGCGAACCGTCTCGGCATGCTGCTCTCCTCGGCCAGCCGGCTGTGCGACCGGCTGGTGGCGGCCGGGATGCTGGAACGGGAGCCGGGCCGCCTCGACCGGCGGGAGATCTCGCTGCACCTGACGGTGGAGTCCCGCCGTCTCCTCACCGAGCTGCGCGAGCACCGGCGGCGTCGGTTGACCGAGATCCTCGCCGGGATGAGCCCGGAGGGCCGCGACGCCCTGCTGCGGGGCCTGCGCGAGTTCGACGAGGCGGCGCGCCGGCAGGACGAGTCGATCCCGTACGCCGAACCGCCCGGTCCCTGGCCGCTCGCGGACGTCGAGCCGCCACCGGCGGAGTGGACGGCGGACGAGCCGCCGGCGGCCCGGACGGCCTGAGCGGCCCCGGCGGCGCCGACCGTCGCCGGGTGGCCGACACCGTCCCGGCGGCCGTACGCCCCGCGCACGCGCGGATCGTGGCCGGTGCCCCGGTCAGCCGGGCGAAGCGGACATGGCGAGCATCGTGATGTCGTCGTCCTGGCTCTGGCCGCCCAGCCACTCGTCGACAAGTTGAAGCAGGCGATCGACCAGCGCCGCCGGAGGCAGGCCCACGGCGGAGGCGAGCGCGCGGCGCAGCCGGCCCTCGCCGAACATCTCGACGTCGCGGGGCCCGCCGCGCGCCTCGATCACCCCGTCGCTGTAGGCGAGGAGCAGTTCGCCGGGGGCCAGCCGGACGGTGGCCCGACCGAAGCGGGCGCCGGTGAGCGCACCCACCGGCATCCCGCCGACCGGGACCGGCTCGACGGTGCCGTC
Source organism: Micromonospora sp. NPDC047707 (assembly GCF_040704235.1). Classification (NCBI taxonomy): domain Bacteria; kingdom Bacillati; phylum Actinomycetota; class Actinomycetes; order Micromonosporales; family Micromonosporaceae; genus Micromonospora; species Micromonospora sp. NPDC047707. The sequence goes on along the minus strand of NZ_JBEYSU010000011.1, from coordinate 147,005 downwards.
CGGCCGCACCAGCAGCGGGGAGGGGTGTCCGCCGCCGGCGATCGTGGCCCGTACCCCGCCGTCCGGCTCGCGGTCCAGCGTCCCGAGCAGCACCGTGGTGAACTGGCTGTGGCGGGCCGCGTCCGGGGTGTCGAGCAGCGCCCGGTCGAGCAGCCGGACGAGCTCCGCCGGGCGCTGCTCGACCAGGCGCAGGGTCTGGAGGGACTGGCGGACCCGGCCGGTGAGGACGGCGGCGCCGACACCCTTGCCGCACACGTCGCCGAGGGCGAACAGGGCGCCCCGGGCGGTGGGGAAGACCTGGTAGAAGTCGCCGCCGATCCGCAGGGTGTCCCCGGCGGCGCGGTAGCCGCCGGCGAGGGCGATGCCCGGCACGGCGGGCAGCTCGGGCGGTAGCAGGCTGGCCTGCAGGACGCGTGCCAGGTGGGCCTGTTCCCCGTACAGGTCGGCGGTGGCGAGGGCGGCGCCGGCCCGGGCGGCGAACTCCCGGGCCACCTCCACGTCGCGCGGGTCGAACGTGGTGGCCCGGCGGACCAGCACCAGCGCCCCCGCGGGTCGCCCGGCGGCGAGCACCGGGCTGACCAGCACCGCGCCGGGCCGGCCGAACCCGGCCGGGAGCAGGTCGGTCAGGTCGGCGTCGGGCCACGGGCCCGGGTCGCTGGTGTCACCGGCGAAGGCCTCCGGGAGGCCGGGCAGGGCGCTCGTCACCGCCCACGGGGCGACGCCGGCGACCGGGGCGGGGTCGCCGTCGGCGTACCGCAGCCAGTGCGGCAGGTGTTCCGTCGGTGTCGGCGGCCGGTGCACGACCAGCGCCAGGTCGGCGAGGTAGGGAACGGCGAGCGTGACCGCCGTGCGCAACGCGTGGTCCCGGTGCAGCGACATGCCGAGACGGCTGCCGGCCCGGGTGAGGAACGCCGTCCGCGACCGCTCCGCCAGCAGGGCGGTGGTCCGCGCGTACTCCTCGCTGACGTCCCGGACGTACCAGGCGTACCGGCCGCCGGTGAGGCAGCGCCGTACTCCCCTCAGCCGCCGGCCGCGGTGCTCGGCGTCGAACGTCTCCGCCGCCGCGAGGGCGGGCAGGGCGCTGGCGGACAGGTCGGTGCCGGGGACGATCTCCGGCAGCAGCTCGGCCGTCCTCGCGTTGACGAACGTCACGACACCGGTGCCGTCGGTCGTCACCACGGCGTCGGCGAGCCCGTCCAGCAGTTCCCGCGCCAGCTGGGAACCGGCCGGCTGGGGTGTCCCGGGGGAGGGCGGGGCGTCGTGGCGGGTGGTCTGCCCACGGGTGCCGACCGGCCCGGTGACGCCCCCGTGCGGGGGCCCGGTCACCGGGCGGCGCCGGGCGCCCGGGTCCGTCGACCTGTCCGCATGCTGGTCGTGCACTCCTCGGCTGGACGTCGTTGCTCGGCGACAAGGGTACCGAGGCGGGCGGCGGGACGCCCGCGCCGGAGTCCGGGCCGGTGGGCGTCAACCGCGCCGGCCCGGCCGTGGCCCGGGCCCGGGGCCCGGCGCCGGCCCGTGCGGTCAGGACCGGTGCGCCAGCCAGCCGCCCGGCCGGGCCAGGATGCGGCGGACCACCGAACCGGCCGCGCCGACGGCCGCCGCCTGGGTGCCGAGCGTCGCGGGTCGTACGGTCACCGGCGACCACGCGGCGGTGAGCACCCGGCGGGAGATCTCGGCCAGCACCGGTGGGCGCAGCCACGGCTCGAGCGGGGCGTATCCGCCCCCGAGGACCACGGTGTCCAGGTCGAGCAGGTTCACCACGCCGGCCACCGCCACGCCGAGCGCGGTCCCGGCGTCGTGCAGCGCGGCCAGGGCCGCCGGGTCGCCGGCCCGCGCCAGCTCGGCCAGGTGGTACGCCGCGGTGTCGGCCGGCAGGTCGGCCCCGGCCAGGCCGGCCGCGGCGAGGACGGCCTCCTGGCCCGCGTACCGTTCCAGGCAGCCGCGCCCCCCGCAGCGGCACGGCCGCCCGTCCGGACGGACCGGGACGTGGCCGATCTCGCCACTCCAGCCGCGCGTTCCCCGGAACAGCGTCCCGTCCAGGACGATGCCGGCGCCGATGCCCACCTCGCCGGAGATGTGCAGGAAGCTCGCCGCCCCGGACGGGGCGGCGTGCAGCTCGCCCAGGGCCGCGAGGTTGGCCTCGTTGTCGACCACCAGCGGCGGTACGCCGTCGACGTGCTCGGTCAGCGCCGGGTGCCGGGCCAGCAGCGTGGCCACCGGCACGTCCCGCCAGCCCAGGTTTGGCGCGAGGCGGACCAGGCCGGCGTCGTCCACGAGCCCGGGCACCGCGAGCGCGGCGCCGGCCGGCGTGAGGCCCTGGTCGGCCGCGTCGGCGCGGGCGGTCGCCGCCAGGGCGACGAGCCGGTCGAGCGCCTCGGCGGGCGGGACCGGACGCAGGTCGGCCCGTTCGACGGTGTGGTGCCGCACCCGGCCGGCGAGGTCGACCACGCAGACGGCGAGGTAGTCGACGTTCACCTCCAGGCCCAGCCCGGCTGGGCCGTCGCCGGCGAGGACCAGCCCGCGCGCGGGCCGCCCGGCGCCGGCGCGCGGCGCCGGCTCCACCTCCGTCACCAGCCGGCCGATCAGCAGGTCCTCGACGACCGCCGAGACCGTGGCGCGGGTCAACCCGGTGTGGGCGGCGAGGTCGGCCCGGGACGGCGGGCGGTCGGCGTCGGCGATGCGGCCGAGCACGAGCGCGAGGTTGAGCTCGCGCAGGCTGCCCTGCCGGGCGGCCCCGGCGGGTACGGCGGCGGTGCGGCTCACCCCTTGACAGTGCCATATGCCGGTCAAATAATTCAACCACTGAACAAATAGTGGACGACACCCCGGAGGTCTGTCATGGCACCCCGTCCCACCCCTGCCGACAAGTTCTCCTTCGGCCTCTGGACGGTGGGCTGGCAGGCCCGCGACCCGTTCGGCGACGCCACCCGTCCCGAGCTGGACGCCGTCGAGGCCGTGCACCGGCTCGCCGAGCTCGGCGCGTACGGCATCACGTTCCACGACGACGACCTGGTGCCCTTCGGCGCGGACGCGGCCACCCGGGACGCCCACCTGACCCGCTTCCGCAAGGCGCTGGACGAGACGGGGCTGGTGGTGCCGATGGTCACCACCAACCTCTTCACCCACCCCGTGTTCAAGGACGGCGGCTTCACCAGCAACGACCGCGACGTGCGGCGGTACGCGCTGCGCAAGGTGCTCCGCAACGTCGACCTCGCCGCCGAGCTGGGCGCCCGCACCTTCGTCATGTGGGGCGGCCGGGAGGGCGCCGAGTACGACCTGGCCAAGGACGTGCGCGCCGCCCTGGACCGGTACCGGGAGGCCGTCGACCTGCTCTGCCAGTACGTCGTCGACCGCGGCTACGACCTGCGCTTCGCCCTCGAACCCAAGCCGAACGAGCCGCGCGGCGACATCCTGCTGCCCACCGTCGGCCACGCCCTCGCCTTCATCTCCACCCTGGCGCACCCGGAGCGGGTCGGCCTCAACCCGGAGGTGGGCCACGAGCAGATGGCCGGGCTGAACTTCGCCCACGGCATCGCGCAGGCCCTCTGGCAGGGCAAGCTGTTCCACATCGACCTCAACGGCCAGCGTGGCATCAAGTACGACCAGGACCTGGTCTTCGGCCACGGCGACCTGCTCAACGCGTTCGCCCTGGTCGACCTCCTGGAGCACGGTGGCCCGAACGGTGGCCCGGCGTACGACGGTCCCCGCCACTTCGACTACAAGCCCTCCCGCACCGAGGACATGACCGGCGTGTGGGCCTCGGCCGAGGCGAACATGCGCACGTACCTCCTCCTCAAGGAGCGGGCCGCCGCCTTCCGGGCGGACCCGGAGGTGGCCGAGGCCCTCGCCGCCAGCCGGGTGGGCGACCTGGCCACGCCGACGCTGGCCGACGGCGAGAGCTACACCGACCTGCTCGCCGACCGGTCCGCCTTCGAGGAGTACGACGTCGACGCGGCCGCCGCCCGCGGCTTCGGCTTCGTCCGGCTCAACCAGCTCGCCGTCGAGCACCTGCTCGGCGCCCGCTGATGCCGCTCGTAGCCGGGGTCGACTCGTCGACCCAGTCGTGCAAGGTGGTCGTCCGGGACGCGGAGACCGGCGCCCTGGTCCGCGAGGGCCGGGCGCCGCACCCGGACGGCACGGAGGTCGACCCCGCCGCGTGGTGGTCGGCGCTCGGGGAGGCGGTGACGGCGGCCGGCGGGCTCGCCGACGTGGCGGCGATCTCGGTGGCCGGACAGCAGCACGGGATGGTCTGCCTCGACGAGACCGGCGAGGTGGTCCGCCCGGCGCTGCTCTGGAACGACACCCGGTCGGCGGGTGCCGCCGCCGGCCTGGTCGCCGAGGCCGGGGGCGGGGAGGAGGGCCGCCGCTTCTGGGCCGACGCGGTCGGCGCGGTGCCCGTGGCCAGCTTCACGGTCACCAAGCTGCGCTGGCTGGCCCGGCACGAGCCGGCGAACGCCGCCCGGGTGGCGGCGGTCTGCCTGCCGCACGACTGGCTGACCTGGCGGCTGGCCGGCGCCCCCGGCCTCGACGCGCTGCGCACCGACCGCAGCGACGCCAGCGGCACCGGCTACTGGTCCCCGGCGACCGGCGCGTACCGCCCGGACCTGCTGGAACGCGCGCTCGGCCGGGTCGTGACGGTGCCCCGGGTACTCGGCCCGGCCGAGACCGCCGGTCACCTCGACCGCGCCGTGCTCGCGGGCATGACCCCGGAGCCCGCCCCGGCGCGCCTCGCGGGGACGGCGGGTGGGACGGTGCTGCTCGGTCCCGGGGCCGGCGACAACGCCGCCGCGGCCTTCGGGGCCGGCGCCGGCCCCGGCGACGTGGTCGTCTCGATCGGCACCTCCGGCACGGTCTTCAGCGTCGCGGACACCCCGGCGGCCGACCCGAGTGGCATCGTCGCGGGCTTCGCCGACGTCACCGGCCGCTTCCTGCCGCTGGTCTGCACGCTCAACGCCGCGCGGGTGCTCGACGCCGCTGCCGCGCTGCTCCGGGTCGGCCTCGACGAACTGGCCGAGCTGGCGCTCGCCGCGCCGCCCGGGGCGGACGGGCTGGTCCTGGTGCCGTACCTGGAGGGGGAGCGGACCCCGAACCGGCCGGATGCCACCGGCTCGGTGCACGGCCTCACCCTGCGCACGTCGACGCCGGCGCACCTGGCCCGGGCGGCGGTCGAGGGGATGCTCTGCGCCCTCGCCGACGGCCTGGACGCGCTGGTCGCGCAGGGCGCCACCGTGCGCCGGGTGATCCTGGTCGGCGGCGGGTCCCGCTCGGCGGCGGTACGGCGGATCGCCCCGCAGGTCTTCGGTGTTCCGGTGGTCGTCCCGCCGCCCGGCGAGTACGTCGCCGACGGCGCCGCCCGCCAGGCCGCCTGGGTCGCCCTGGGCGGTGCGCAGCCACCGCTGTGGACGTCCGGCGACGCGGAGACGTACGAGGCCGATCCCGTCCCCGCCATCCGCGAACGGTACGCCCAGGCCCGCGAGCACGTCCTGGACCGCCGGGACTGACCGGACCCACCCGGCCGGTGTCGACGTCCCCGACCGAGGGACCGCGACACCGGCCCTGGGCCGACCCCGGTGACCGGGCCGTGATCTCGCCCTGGTTGGCTGCCGGGCATGACGGTGGCCAGGGACGGCGCGGTACGCGCCTGGGGCGGCGGCGCGGCGCACCGGATCTACAGCGTGGTGGTGTTCGTGCTGCTCGCCTCGCTGGACAACGTGGCGATCGGCCTGGTCCCCCCGCTGTACGGCTCGATCGCCGAGGCGTTCGAGGTGCCGCAGCGCCTGCTCGGTCTGGTCACCGCCGTCAGCTTCCTGGTCAGCGCGGTGGCGGCGGTCGGCTGGGCGTACGTCGGGGACCGTGCCAACCGCAAGCCGCTGCTCATGCTGGGCACCCTGATCTGGGCGGTGGGCACCGGTGGCAGCGCGGTCGCCGGGACGTACCCCGCGTTCCTGGCCGCCCAGCTGATCGGGGCGGTCGGGCTCGGCGCGGTCGGGTCGGTCGGGTTCTCCGTGGTCACCGACCTCATCTCGCCCCGCCGGCGGGGCCTGGTGATGAGCTTCTGGGGGCTGTCCCAGGGCGTCGGTACGCTCGCCGGCACGCTGGTCGGCGGGTTGCTCGGCGCGGCGGACTGGCGCCGGCCCTTCGTGGTGCTCACCGTGGTCGGCCTCGCCGCCACCGCGGCGTACCTGTTCACGTACGACATCCGGCGCGGGCAGAGCGAACCGGAACTCGCCGAGGTGCTCGCCGGCGGCGCCGAGTACGACTACCGGATCAGCCGGGCCGACCTGCCGCGGATCGTGGGCCGGCGGACGAACCGCTGGCTGATCCTGCAGGGGCTCACCGCGCAGGCCGCGTTCGGGTCGCTGGTGTGGTTGCCCGTGCTCTTCACCGAGCGGGCCGAGGCCCAGGGCTACTCGACCGCCACCGCGGTCGTGGTGGGCAGCGTCTTCGCCACCCTGTTCCAGCTCGGCGGCGTCTTCTCCATCGTCGGCGGGCTGGTCGGGGACGCGCTGCAACGGCGTACGCCCTCCGGCCGGGCACTGGTCGCGGCGGTCGGCATCCTCGCGGCGCTCCCGTTCTACCTGGTGCTCTTCTTCGTGCCGATCCGCATCGACGTGCCCGACGGCGCCGGCGCCGGCGCCGTGGTCCGTGCGGTCCTGGCCAGCGTGCTGACCGAACCGACGGTCGGGCTCAGCCTGCTCACGGCGCTGCTGGCGCTCGCGCTGACCTCCGCCAACTCGCCCAACTGGTTCGCGCTGATCGCCGACGTCAACCCGCCCGAGCACCGGGGGACCGTCTACAGCCTGGGCAACCTGGTCAACGGCGTCGGGCGGGCGGCCGGCAACGGACTGGTCGGGGTGGCCTTCCACGGCCTTCGGGTCGCGTTCCCACCGCCGCTGAACTACGCGGTCGGGCTCGCGGCCTTCCAGCTCTTCTTCGTGCCCACGGGGATCATGTACTGGCTGGCGGCGCGGACCTCACCGCGCGACATCGCCGAGGTGCGCGACCTCCTGCACACCCGCGCCGAGCGGCTGTAAGGAAGGGCCCCCTGTTAACGCCTGGCGTTGTACAAGGGGCCCCTCTCAACACTGTCAGGCGGAGCGCACCCACACCGTGACGTCGGTGGGCACCCGGCCGTCGTCGGTGAGCGGGGCGCTCGCGGCGACCACCTCGCCAGCCGGCGCCGGCACCGGGACCCCGCCGAAGTTCGTCAGCACGGTCAGCCCGTCGTTGCGGAAACTCAGCACCTCGTCCCCGGTGGCGAGCCACGCCAGCGTGCCCCGGCCCAGCCCGTGCTCGCGGCGCAGGCGCAGCGCCGTGCGGTACAGCTCGTACGTCGAACCGGGCACCCCGCGCTGCCGGTCCAGCGCGAACTCCGCCCACACCGGCGGCTGGGGCAGCCAGCTCGCGTCCGTCGGTCCGAAGCCGTACGACGGCGCGTCGGCCTCCCACGGGATCGGCACCCGGCAGCCGTCCCGGCCGCGCAGGGTGTGGCCGCTGCGCTCCCACGTCGGGTCCTGCCGGGCCTCGTCCGGCATCGTGGTGTGCTCGGGCAGGCCCAGTTCCTCGCCCTGGTAGAGGTACGCCGAGCCGGGCAGGGCCAGCATCAGCAGGCTGGCCGCCCGCGCCCGGCGCAGGCCGAGGGCGGCGTCCGGCTGCTCGTCGCCGATGCCGATCCCGTGCGGTCGGGGGGTGCCGACCGGCAGGCCGAGCCGGGAGGCGTGCCGGACCACGTCGTGGTTGGACAGCACCCAGGTCGTCGGTGCGCCGACCCCGTCGGTGGCCTCCAGCGAGCGGGTGATGACGGCGTACTGGGCCGGCGCGGTCCACGAGGCGAGCAGGTACTCGAAGTTGAACGCCTGGTGCATCTCGTCCGGGCGCACGTACCGGGCCAGCCGCTCGGCGGGCTCGACCCAGGCCTCCGCGACCAGGATCCGCTCGCCGGGATAGCTGTCGAGCAGCGCCCGCCAGTTCCGGTAGATCTCGTGTACGCCGTCCTGGTCCCACATCGGCGGTCGTGGCTTGTCGACCTCCCGGCCGGAGAGTATCTCCTGCGGCTCCTGCCAGTCGGCCAGGTCGGCCTGCTTGATCAGACCGTGCGCCACGTCCACCCGGAACCCGTCGACGCCCCGGTCCAACCAGAACCGCAGCACGTCGAGGAACTCCGCCCGCACCTCCGGGTTGTCCCAGTTCAGGTCGGGCTGACCCGGGTCGAACAGGTGCAGGTACCACTGACCGGGGCGGCCGTCGGCCCCGGTGACCCGGGTCCAGGCCGGCCCACCGAAGACGCTCTGCCAGTCGTTGGGCGGCTGGTCGCCGTCGGCGCCCTTGCCGTCCCGGAAGACGTACCGGTCGCGTTCGGGACTGCCGGGGCCGGCGGCGAGGGCGGCGGTGAACCACCGGTGCGCCGACGAGGTGTGGTTCGGGACGAGGTCGACGATGACCCGGAGGCCCCGCGAGCGCGCCTCGGTGATCAGTTTGTCCGCGTCGGCGAGCGTGCCGAACAGCGGGTCGACGCCCCGGTAGTCGGCGACGTCGTACCCGGCGTCCGCCTGGGGTGACGGGTAGAAGGGGGAGAGCCACACGGCGTCCACGCCGAGCTCCACCAGGTGGTCGAGCCGGGCGGTGATGCCGGGCAGGTCACCGATCCCGTCGCCGTTCGCGTCGGCGAAGGAGCGCGGGTAGATCTGGTAGATGACGGCCTCGGTCCACCAGCCGGTGACGGGCGCCTCGGTCGGGTCCGGGTGCGTCGGGTGCGTGTTCAGGTCTACTCCCGTGTCTCGTGCCGGTCCGGTGCGGTCCGCGGCCCGCCCGCCCCGGATCCCCGGGACGGACGGACCATCTGCGCGTTCCATTGTCCGGCCCCCGGCGACGTGCCGCCGGGTGGACAGCGGACCGGTATGCCGCGGATCACCGTCGCGCCGTCGGTGCACGCCGCCGTCGCGCCGTCGGTGCACGCCGCCGCCGCGCCGTCGGTGCACGCCCGCCGCCGAGCGGCTGCCGGGCGCGGTGCGCCGGGCTCAGCCCTTCAGGCCGCCGGCCAGCAGGCCGCGCACGAAGTAGCGCTGGAGCAGCAGGAAGACCACCACCGGCACGATGATGGAGACGAAAGCGCCCGCGGACAGCAGGTGCCAGGCGGTGCCCCGGGTGCCGCTGAGGTTGGCCAGCGCCACGGTGATCGGGGCCACCTCGTCGCCGCCACCGGCGAAGGTGAGGGCCACCAGCAGGTCGTTCCAGACCCACAGGAACTGGAAGATGCCGAACGCGGCCAGCGCCGGAGTCAGCAGCGGAAGCAGCACCCGGAAGAAGATCTGGACGTGGCCGGCCCCGTCCACCCGGGCCGCCTCCAGCAACCCGGCCGGGATCTCCCGCATGAAGTTGTGCAGCAGGAAGATCGCCAGCGGGAGCGCGAAGATCGAGTGCGAGAGCCAGATGGTCCAGAACGACCCGACCAGGCCCGCGTCCACGTAGAGCGTGAGCAGCGGGATCAGCGTGACCTGGATCGGCACGATCTGGAGCGCGAACACCGCCACGAACAGGATGTTGCGACCCGGGAAGTGGATCCAGGCGAAGGCGTACGCGGCCAGCGCGGCGAGGCAGATCGGGATGATCACCGACGGGATCGTGATGATGAACGAGTTGACGAAGAAGGCGCCCAGCCCTTCCGAGCCCTCGGCCGCCAGCACGTCCCGGTAGTTGTCGAGCGTGATCGTCGGTTCGGTGAAGAACGTCCACCAGCCGGTGGTCTTGATCTCCCGCTCCGGCCGCAGCGAGGAGATGCCCAGGCCGAAGGTGGGCAGTGTCCAGAGCACGGCGATGACCACCGCGGCGAGGGACGCCCACGGCGAGGTGAGCCGCTTGCGGGCGCGGGCGGTGCTGGTCCGGGTCGGCTGGACCGGCGGCGTGGTGGACAGTGGGGTGCTGGTCGCGGTCATGACGCCTCCGCTGCGCGCAGTTGCCGGACGTTGTAGACGACGATCGGGATGACCAGCACGAAGAGCAGCACCGCCAGGGCCGCGCCCAGCCCCTCGTTGCCGCTGCGGAAGCTCTGGCTGTAGAACTCGTTCGCCACGACGCTCGTGTTGAACTGGCCGCCGGTCATCGTCCGCACGATGTCGAAGACCTTCAGGGTGCCGATGCCGATCGTGGTGAGGACGACCACCACGGCGGGGCGGATGCTGGGCAGCGTCACGTAGCGGAACATGCCCACCGGGCTGACGCCGTCCAGTCGGGCCGCCTCGACCACGTCGTCCGGGATCGCCTTGATCGCGGCGGACAGGACCGTCATCGCGAAGCCGGCCTGGATCCAGATCATCACCGCGATGAGGAACAGCGTGTTCCACGGCGACTCCACCAGCCACTGCTGCGGCGTGCCGCCGGCCCACACGATCAGCTGGTTGAGCAGGCCGATCTGCCGTACGCCCGGCTGGTCCGGCCGGTACTCGTAGACGAACTTCCAGATGATCGACGCGCCGACGAACGAGATCGACATCGGCAGGAAGATCAGCGCCTTGGCGAACGCCTCCAGCCGCGCCTTGTCCACCAGGACGGCGTAGAGCAGGCCGACGGCGGTGGCCACGAACGGCGTCACCACCACCCAGAGCACGGTGTTGCGCAGCACCGTGAGCTGATCGGGGGACGTGAAGATCGTGTGGTAGTTGTCGATCCCCACGAACGAGGTGCCGGCGGCGTCGAAGAAGGACTGCCAGATGGTGCGGCCAGCCGGGTAGATCAGCCCGACGGCGAGCATGAGCACGACGGGCGCGAGATAGAGGTACGCGACCCAGCGGTCGCCGCGCCCGCCACCGATCCGGCCGGCGACGAAGAGGATGACGCCCACGATCGCCACGAAGAGCCCGATCGCGATGCCCATCTCGAGGAATTTCTCAGCGGTGGTCACCTGGAACTCACCTCCCTCCGACGGTGCGGGGCCGGCCGGAGCGTCCGCTCCGGCCGGCCCCGAGACCGTCAGCTCACTTCGGCCAGGCGGCTTCGATGTTGTCGACGGTCTGCTTGGTGCTCTGCCCGGTGATCCAGCTCGTGGACTGCTTCCAGAACGCGTTCGAGCCGATCGCGCCCGGCATCTGGTCCGAGCCGTCGAAGCGGAACACCGAGTTCGGGTCCTGGAGGAGTTCGGCGGCGAGCTTGTCGATCGGGTTGCTCACCTTGGCGACGTCCAGGCCCTTGTTGGCGCTCACCCAGCCCTGCGAGACCTGCGCCTTCACGTTCGCCCAGGTGTCGGTGGACAGGTACGTCTGGAACGCCTTGACCTCAGGCCGGTCGGCGAAGGCGACGTTGAACTCGCCACCACCGAGCAGCGGCTTGGAGTTGGCGTCCTTGCCCGGCAGGTAGAAGGCGAAGACGTCCCCGTCCTCGGCGACCTTCGTGTTCTCCGGGAAGTTGGCCGCGTAGAAGCTGGCCTGCCGGTGCAGCGAGCAGGTGCCCTCGAGGATCGGCTGCCCGGCGTCCTGGAACGTCGTCGTCGCGATGCTCTTGACGTCGCCGAGACCGCCGTTGACGTACTTGTCGTTCTTCAGGAACTTGCCCACCTCGTCGAGCGCGGCGGTCGACTCGGGGCCGTTGAACGGGATCTCGTGCTTGACCCACTTGTCGTAGGTCTCCGGCCCGTTGAGCCGGAGCATCATGTCCTCCATCCAGTCGGTGATCGGCCAACCGGTGGCCTCACCGCTGGAGATGCCGGCGCACCACGGCTTCTTGCCGGTCGCGGCGATCTTGTCGGAGAGCTGAACCAACTCGTTCAGGGTCTTCGGCACCTGGTAGCCGTTGTCCTTGAACTCCTTGGGGGAGTACCAGACCAGCGACTTGATGCTCGCGCCGGACGGCGCGGCGTAGAAGGTGCCGTTCACGGTGCCGTACGACTTCCAGTCGGCGCCCCAGAACTTGTCGACGTTGGCGCCCACCTCCGGCGGTGCCGCCTTGACCCGGCCGGTCTCGACCAGCTGCGCCAGCAGACCGGGCTGCGGGACGATCGCGATGTCCGGCGGGTTGCCGGCCTTGGCCCGGACGAGGATCTGCGTCTCGAAGGACTTGTCGCCCTCGTACTTGATCGTGGCCCCGGTGCACTCCTCGAACGGCTTGTACGAGTCGACGTACGCCTTGTCCTCGGGGGTGACGATGCCGGCGTAGACGGTGACGGTCTTGCCCTTCAGGTCGCCGTACTGGCTGAACTGCGCGCAGTCGACGGACGGGGCGTCCGCCGAGGTGTCGTTGTCGGAGCCGCCACCGCAGGCGGTGAGAGTGAGCGTGAGGCCGAGAACGCCGGCCGACGCAGCCGCGAGGCGCGACTTCGTGGCACGAAATGGCATGGGGCCCTTCCTTTCTCGTCAAGCGCCGCCCGGGCCGGGGGATCACCGCCGGCCTCGGACAGAGGAGTTCGAGGCCGTCAGTCAATCCGTTACAGGGTTGTGGCGCAACGGTGAAAGGTTGATCGGATCGGTAACGATTTGGCCATTGTGCAGGGGCGGAGCGTCGCCGGACGTGCCGCCGCCCGCAGTCGGCGGGCGACCGCGGGCGGCAGTGAGGTGGGGTTTCGGGCGTCAGCTGTTGAGTTGCCAGATGGCGAGGTTGAGGGCTCCGGCGAAGGTCACCCAGGCCCAGTACGGGAGCATCAGCGCCGTGGCGGCCCGGGAGACCGGCCAGAAGAGGGCGACCGTCACGCCGATCGTCAGCCACAGCAGGACGAGGTCGGCGAACGCCAGCCCGTACCGGCCCGCGCCGAAGAACAGCGGGGTCCAGATCGCGTTGAGCAGGAGTTGGGCGGTCCAGGCCCAGAGCGCCGGCCCGAAGCCGGCCCGGCGCCAGACCAGCCAGCCGGCCAGGGCGATCATCGCGTAGAGCACCGTCCAGACCGGCCCGAACAGCCCGGACGGCGGGGCCCAGGAGGGTTGGTCGAGGTTCGCGTACTCGGCGGCGGTGCCGCGGACGCCCAGACCGCCGATCGCGGCGGCGACGAACACGGCCGCGCCGAAGCCGAGCAGAACCCACCACTGCCGGGCGCCGTCTGCGCGCCGGTCGCTCCGAGAAATCTCCATCATCGAGATGTTTCCGTCCTGGAGAGGGTCGAAACCCGAACCGACGGCGCCGGGGTCGCCGCGACCGGCCAGCTCCTGTCGGGAGGACGGAGCTTCCGGTCGCGACGACCCCGGCGGGTCCCTCGGTCGGCGGCGTCGGCCGGCGCGCGCGGCGGCCGACGCCGGCTCAGCTGAAGATGCTGACACCACCCGGCCCGACCAGCAGCCCGACGATGATGAGGACGACGCCCCAGAGAATCTGCCGCCGGAACAGCGCGAGGATACCGGCGACCACAAGCACGACTGCGAGAATCCAGAGAATCAGCTCCATGGTCATCGAGTACCCGAGGCAGCGATCCGGGAAACCTCGCCCTGATCGAGATGGTCACCCAGGTGGAACACGCTGTACGCCTGCTTGATGACGGGGTGCGCCACGTTGCGGACCCGTACGCCGCCGGGCGTCGTTCCCCGCTCGGTCCCGTGGTGCGCGTGCCCGTGCATGGCCAGTGCGGTGTCTGCCGAGTCGATCGCCTGCCCCAACTGGTAGCAGCCGAGGAACGGGTAGATCTCCAGCGGTTCGCCGGCCAGCGTGTCCGGAACCGGTGAGTAGTGGGTGAGGGCCACCAGCACGTCGCAGTCGAGGGAGCGCAGGGCGGCACCGAGGGCGTCGGCGCTGTCCGTCGTGGTCCGGACGAACGCCTTCATCTCCGGTTCCCCGAAGTCGCTCGCGCAGCGTCCGGCGAACCCACCGCCGAACCCCTTCACCCCGGCGATGCCGAGCCGCCCGCCCGCGCACTCCAGGACCACGCCGGTGCCCTCCAGCACGGTGATCCCGGCGTCCTCCAGCACCTTGACCACCTGCGGCACCTGGTCGCACTGGTGGTCGTGGTTGCCGAGCACGGTCACCACCGGCACGCCCAGCCCACCGAACTCCTGTGCCACGCACCGCGCTTCGGCCTCGGTGCCGTGCCGGGTCAGGTCCCCGGCGAGCAGCAGCGCGTCGGCGCAGTCGGACAGTTCCTCCAGGGCCGGCCGGAAGCGGCCGACCACGTCCTCGTCCAGATGCACGTCTCCCACGGCGGCGATCCGGATCACCATCGTGCCTCCCTCAGGGCAGTTGCTCGATCTGCGTGGGCGCCTGCGCGCGGATCACCCCGATGTCGCTGGTGATCGGCACGTCCGGGAAGCGCTCGGCCACCCGGCGCAGGATCTCCTCGCGGCGGTGCGGGCTCTCCACCTCGCCGGACAGCACGAGACCGCGTTCCTTGCGGGCCACGGTGATCCCCTGCTCGGCGACGGCGGGGTCCTCGGTGAGCAACCGGTGGATCTCCGCCTCCACGTACTCGTCGGGTGGTCCCGTGGCGACGTCGCGATGCTCGGTCACGGTGTCCCCTCTCCCTCCGGGGTGCCGGCGTACGGCACCACCTCCAGCCGGTCCAGCAGCACCAGGAACGCCTCGGCGTACGGCGAGTGCTGTGTCTCCTTCCGTACCCGTTCCCAGTCGATCTGCTCCCGCAGGGACCGGGCCAGCGGCAGGCCGCGGGCGAAGTCGCAGTAGTGCTGGGAGAAGCTGAGCAGCTTGTGCACCATCAACTGGGTCGCCGAGAGCACCGGCATGTGGATCGCGTCGACCGGGCGGACCACGGTGTCGCCGAACGTCTCGTCGGTCACCGGGGTCTCGATGGGGCGGTGGATGAGATCCACCATGCGGCCGTCGTCGAAGACCTTGACCAGCCAGTCCTCCGGCGGGCGCTCGGCGGTGAACCCGGCCGCCACGAGGGACTCCAGGGCGCGGTCGACGTCCACCTCGCGGATGAGGAAGTCGACGTCGTGCTCACTCGAGTGGCCGCCGTGGGCGTACACGGCGAAGCTGCCGCCGAGGGCGAAGGGGATGTCTTCCTGCTTGAGCACGGCGGCGACCTTCTTCAAGGTGTGCAACAGGGTCTCGTCCCCGCGCTCGGCCATCTGGATCTCCCGTCGTGGTGGTCAGGGGGAAGGCTTCGAAGTCGGGTACCCGGCATGGCCGTCGGCCACACCTGGCAGGCGCGCGGGTAGCTAGCAACCATTCCCAAACGCGACATATCGCCGGAGCGGCGAGCGTGGGTCGGATAACCTGGGCAGGGTGGCCAGATCGAAGGTGGCGCGGCGCGGTAGGGCCCGATTGCGTGCCGTCGCCCTGATCGGCATCGACGGCTCGGGCAAGACGACCCAGGCGCACCGGCTCGCCGAGGCGCTCACCGCGGCGGGTCACCCCGCCACCTACCACCGCAACGCCGGCGGCCGCCGGTTCCTCGGCCGGGTGGCGCAGCGGCTCGGGCGGGCGGACGCCCAGCGCCTGCTCGGACGGACCGGCCTGCTGGCCGCGGAGTCCGTGCTGCGCTGGCTCGCCATCGTCACCGCGCTGCTCAGTCGCCTGCTGACCGGCCGGATCGCGGTGATGGACCGGTACGCCGTCTGCCAGTACGCGAGCATCCGGGCGCACGGCGGGCAGCGCTGGGAACGGCTGGCCCGGCTCGGCTACCGGATGTTCCCCCGACCCCAGGTGACGTTCCTGCTGTCGGTGGACCCGGCCGAGGCGTACCGGCGGATCGAGCGGCGCGGCACCGACCACGAGAGCATGGCCTACCTGAGGGCGGCCGACCGCGCGTACCGGACGCTGCCGGAGTACCCGACGTTCGTCCTGGTGGACGCGGGTCGCCCCGCCGACGAGGTGGCCCGGCAGATCCGGGGGCACCTGGACGCCTGGCTGGCCGCCGCCGGCCGGGCGAAGCCGGTCGCCCCGGCGGATCCCGTGCCGCCCCGCGCCGCCGACGGTGAGCCGGTGCCGCTGCGGGCCTGACGGCGGCTCAGGCGCCGCCGTACACCGGCACGCTCGCGCCGCTGCTCGGTGCCGACTCGGGGGAGGCGAGGAACCGGACGACGGGGGCGATCTCGGCCGGCGTGACCCAGCGGGAGTGGTCGGCGTCCGGCTGGGCGGCCCGGTTGGCCGGGGTGTCGATCACGCTCGGCAGGACGGTGTTGCACCGCACCCCGTCCGCCCGGTACTCCACCGCCACCGCGTTGGCGAACGCGAGCACGGCCGCCTTCGCGGTGGCGTACGCCGCCGCTCCGCGGAACGGGGCGACCGCCGCGCGGGACGAGACGCAGACCACGGCGCCGCCGCCGGCGGCCGTCAGGTGCGGCAGGGCGGCGCCGGTGACCAGCCAGGTCGGTCGCAGGTTGAGGGTGAGCATGCGCTCCAGTTCCGTCACCGGGGTCTCGTGCACCCGGCCACCGGCCGCGTAACCGCCGACGAGGTTGACCACGGCGCGCAGCGGCGCGGCCGCGCCGCCGGCCGCGACCTCGACCGCGTGCCGGACGTCCGCCGGGTCGGCCAGGTCCGCCGTCAGCCGGACCACGTCGCCGGCCGCCGGGGCCGGCTCCGGCGCGCTCGCCCGCGACGGTACGACCACCCGCCAGCCCGCCTCGACGAAGGCGGCGGTGACCGCTCCGCCGAGCCCGCCGGTGCCTCCGGTGATCAGCACACTCCGATCCGCCATGTGCCACACGCTAGTGCCGCGCCCGGGGTCCCGGGTGCCGGGCCTCGGCGGTACCGTCGTATCGACGCGTCCGGGGGCCCGCCGGTCGACCCGTCCGGGGGCCCGCCGGTCGACGCCTCCGGGGGGCCCGCCGGCACTGAGCAGGCCGGAGGAGGTGTCCTCCGGGCCTGGTCGCACGGCCGGTCCGGCAGCCCCGGCCGGCCGCCCGGCGGAGGCGCCGGCACCGGGCGGGTGGCAGGCTGGGCCACGAGCGACGTCCCGTGATCGGCGGTACTTCGCCCGACACGGGCGGTGGTGGTTGACGCTCACGCCTCATGAAAGTAAGTTTCATCCGTGGCGAAGAGTCCGAAGATTTCTGCGAGTCACGAGCCCGGTGGACTGATCGTCCACATCAGCGGGCTCCTGCCGTCGCTGTCCCCCGCGGAACAGCGGGTCGCCCGGCTGGTCGTGGCCGACCCGGCCGACGCCGCACGCCGGACGATCACCGACCTCGCCACCGCCGCCGAGACCTCGGAGGCGACCGTCATCCGGTTCTGCCGCTCGGTCGGCATGGACGGCTACCCGCAGCTACGGATCCGCCTCGCCGCCGAGGCCGCCCGCCGGGTCGAGCCGCCGGACGCCCGCGTCGTCGGCGGTGACATCCCGCCCGGAGCCGACCTGGCGCAGATCATCGCCACCATCGCCTTCAACGACGCCCGTGCCGTCGAGGAGACGGCGGAGCAACTGGACCCCGCGGTCTGCGAGCAGGTCGTCGAGGCGATCGCCGCCGCCGGCCGCATCGACGTCTACGGCGCCGGCGCCAGCGGCTTCGTCGCCTCCGACTTCCAGCAGAAGCTGCACCGCATCGGCCGGACCGCCTTCTACTTCCCGGACGTGCACACGGCCCTCACGTCGGCGGCGCTGCTCGGGCGGGGCGACATCGCCGTCGGCATCTCGCACACCGGCACCACGTCGGACGTGATCGAGGTGCTGGAACAGGCCCGTGCCCGCGGCGCGGCCACGGTGGCCCTGACCAACTTCCCCCGCTCGCCGATCACCGATGTCGCCGACTTCGTCCTGACCACCGCCGCGCGGGAGACCACGTACCGCTCGGGTGCCATGGCCAGCCGGCTCGCACAGCTCACCGTCGTCGACTGCCTGTTCGTCGGCGTGGCGGCGCGCAACCGGGCCCGGGCCCGCAAGGCGCTGGAGGTGACCGCCGACGCGGTCCAGTCGCACCGGGTCGGCTCGGCCCGGAGGCGGGCATGACCGCGGTGGAGCCGGACGAGGTGGCCGATACGGCACCCCCGGCGATCCGGGTCGGCGCGCCCACCGAGCGACGCAACCCGCGCAGTGTCGACCTGGACCTGATGACGACCCGGGACGTCGTCACGGTGATCAACGAGGCCGACCGGCGGGTACCGGCCGCGGTCGCCGGGGTCCTCGACCAGATCGCCGCCACCGTGGACCTGGCGGTGGTCGCGCTGCGTGCCGGCCACCGGGTGCACTACTTCGGCGCCGGCACCTCGGGCCGCCTCGGCGTCCTCGACGTGGCCGAACTCGCACCGACCTTCAACTCGCCGCGGCACTGGTTCTGCGCGCACCTCGCCGGCGGGACGGAGGCGATGTGGCGCGCCGTGGAGAACGCCGAGGACGACGACCGGGGCGGTGCGGCCGAGGTGGCCGAATGTGTCGACGCCGGTGACGTCGTGGTCGGGCTCGCCGCGAGCGGGCGCACCCCGTACGTGCTGGGTGCGCTGGCCGCGGCGCGGGCCAAGGGGGCCGCGACGGTGCTGCTCTGCGCGAACCCGGAGGCCGAGGCCGCCCGGTCGGTCGACGTGTTCATCGGGGTGGACACCGGACCCGAGGTCGTCACCGGGTCGACCCGGATGAAGGCGGGCACAGCGCAGAAGCTGGTGTTGAACACCTTCTCCACGGCGGTGATGGTCCGTCTGGGCCGGGTCTACTCGAACCTCATGATCGACATGGTGGCCACCAACGCCAAGCTGCGGGGCCGGATGATCTCGATCCTGATGGAGGCCACCGGGTGCAGCGAGGAGATCTCCCGGCGGGCGCTGCACGAGGCCGACGGTGACCTGAAGACCGCCCTGGTCTCGCTCGTGTCCGGGGCCGGCGTCAGCGCCGCACGGGCCGCTCTCGCCCGCTCGGAGCACCACGTCCGCGACGCTCTCGCGCTGCTCGCGTCCTGAGCCCACGCCGGCCCGCGCGGCGCCGGGCATAGATCCGCCCCCCGGATTGTTCATCGGGGCGTGGGGTATTTACCACGGGTGTGGATGAACCGACCGGTCCACCGACGCGTATCTGGCAGTGACCAGGATCGCAGCTCGGTGGTGACCCGGGTCGCTGTGCCCCTGGGCCGGGCAGTGCTGCCATGGACCGCAGGGGGACGGTGAACCGTCGATCCATCAGCCCGTACGTGGTACCCGCCGGAGAGCCGCCACATGGGCGCTGACAGCAAACATGGACCGTGCTCCCAGCTGATTATCAGGCATTCGTGACACTTTCGACTCACGACATGGAATCCCCGACGCGTCTCATCTGTTGTGTAGGTGTCAGCACCGATGGGCACAGCGGAAGTTACGGGGAGGGAGCTGACGGACGTGGGGATGGCAAGGAACCGGGCAACCGGCGCGAGCGAGGGGACCGTGGGCAACGTGGACAAGAACATCGGCATGCGTACCGACGAGGTCGCCGAGGAGCGCGACCTGGTCGGCGTCTACCTTCACGAGATCTCCCGGACGCCGCTGCTGGACGCCGCCATGGAGGTCGACCTCTCCAAGGCGATCGAGGCCGGTCTGTACGCCGAGCACCTGCTCGACGAGGACCGCGTCCCGGCCGGTGTCGAGCGGGAGGAGCTCGAGCGGGTGGTCGCCGAGGGTGATCGGGCCAAGGACCTGTTCATCCGGGCCAACCTGCGGCTGGTCGTGTCGATCGCCCGGCGGTACGTCCGCTCCGGGATGCCCATGCTGGACCTGATCCAGGAGGGCAACACCGGCCTGGTCCGGGCCGTCGAGAAGTTCGACTACGAGCGCGGCTTCAAGTTCTCCACCTACGCGACCTGGTGGATCCGTCAGGCCATCAGCCGGGCGATCGCCCAGCAGGAGCGCACCGTACGCCTGCCGGTGCACCTCGTGGAGGACGTCAACCGGATGCGCAACGTGGCCCGGCAGCTCACCCGCGAGCTGGGCAGCGACCCGGAGCCGGAGCAGATCGCGGCGGCGCTCGGCGTCACCGTCGAGCGGGTCAACGAGCTGGTGCGCTGGTCGCAGGACACCGTGTCGCTGGACACGCCGGTCGGCGACGACGGCGACACCAACCTCGGTGACCTGGTGGCCGACAGCGACGCGCCGTCGCCGGAGGAGATCGTCCTCACCGGGCTGGAGCGGCAGCGCATCGAGGGTCTGCTCAACCACCTCGACGACCGTTCGGCCGGCATCATGCGGGCGCGGTACGGCCTCGAGGACGGCCGGGAGCACTCGCTCACCGAGGTGGCCTCGCGGTTCTCGCTCTCCCGGGAGCGGATCCGGCAGCTGGAGATCCAGGCTCTCGGCCGGCTGCGCGAGCTGGCGCGGGCCGAGGGGCTCCAGGCCGCCTGAGGCCGGGCGGCTCCAGGCCGCCTAGCTGGGCCGACAGGCTTCTGACCAGGTGAACTGATAGGAATGACGGGGAACGGCCGGCGTCCGATAGGGGGACGCCGGCCGTTCGTCGTACCGGGACGGGATCAGCGGACCCGGCCGTAGCCCACGATCGACATGATGTTCATGTCCCGCTTGAGCACGTTTCGGCCGGCACTGGGCGCGTCGATGATCTGACCGCCGCCGACGTACAGGGCGACGTGCCCCAGGCCGCTGTAGAAGACCAGGTCGCCGGGGCGCAGGTCGCCGCGACCGATGTGGGCCACCGCACCCCACTGCATCCGGGTGTTGTGCGGCAACGACTTCCCGGCCGCGCGCCAGGCCGCCGAGGTCAGCCCCGAGCAGTCGTACCCGTCGGGGCCGTCCGCGCCCCACCGGTAGGGCTTGCCCAGGGCACCGTACGCGTAGCGGACCGCGACACCGGCGGACCCGGCGATCGCCGGCGCCTGCTGGGCGCTGTCCCGGCGTGCCGCCGGAGCCTCGGTGGCCCGTCCGTACGCCTGCCGGCGCAGCTCGTACAGCGACGCCAGGTCGCGCTCGATCCGCTTGCGGGCGTTGGTCAGCTCCCGTGCCTGTGCCGCCTGCCGTTCCAGCGTCACGTCCAGGTGGGTCTTCTCCTCGATCAGGCGGCGCTGATCTTCGGTGAACGCGGCGATCCGTTGCTGCCGCTCGCGGGTGAGGTGCCCGACGGTCGCCAACCGGTCCACCAGCGACGAGGCGTCGCCCGGCCGCAGCAGCGCCGCCGCGGTGTCGAGGTTGCCGGTCTTGTACGCGGTAACGGCGAGCTCGCTGACGTCGGCGCGGCTCCGCTCGGCCTGCTCCTGCAGGGGCCCGATCCGGTCCTGTAATCGGGCCACCGTCTTCTCGTTCGCCTTGATCTGCTCGTTGACGGCGTTGTACGCCTCCACGACGCGTTCCAGGTCCGCGGAGGCCTTCTCGATCCGCCGGGTCAACTCGGCGGGGGTCGGTTCGGCCCGGGCGGGCACGGCCGGTGCGACCAGCGCGGCCGACACCACCGCGACCGCGAGGGCGCGCAGCGTGTTCCGGATGGACGACAAGAGCGTGAGCTCCTCTCCCACCGCCACCAGGGTGTGCTGAGGCCCCGGTGGCGCCGGCCCGTGCCGTCCGGATGGACGGCGGTCGACAGGCCAACCCGGACAACCTAACCCGGGGCAGGAGTCGTCCGCAGTGGAAGCAGGGGCGAATGTTGCGAAACAGCAGCAAGTGAACATGAGTGTCGTCACGGTACGTGCTTGGCGCACGGGACGGCTGCGAGCGGCTTGTCCGGTGAGCCGGATGTGTCACCTTCGTCGTTCTCGGCGGATGCTGTCGGTGCCTGGCGCGCTATGCCGGATAAGACGGACTTGCCGGCTCGTATCCGGCGGCGGCCACCATCCGAGACGACGCCAGCCTCGGCAAATCCGATCCGGCTGCTGGCGGAGGGGCCACACAATGGGCCCCGGAGCCGGGAGTCCCGTCGACGGGCAATACCGCATACGGCGGGTGTCACCCCGACCCGGCCCCCGAGCCGCGGGAGGACAGCCGTGGACCCGAACACCAGCACCCGACCGAAGCAGTCACCCACCGGCGCCGCCCGGCCGCGCTCCACGCTGCTCTACGCCCGGCCCGGGATCGTCGTCACCGTCGACCGGTTCACCGTCGGCCGCAGCAGCTGGCCGGTGGCCGAACTCACCCACCTGCACACCACCCGCGGGCCGCACGACCGCGTCGCCGTCCGGGCCGTCGTCGTCACCGGCGGAATGGTCACCGGCGTCGGGCTGCTCGTGGGCTTCACCGGCGGCCTGCACCGGCTCACCGCCGGGGCGTACCTGATCCTGGGGGCGGTGTTCCTGCTGCCGGTGCTGCTGGCGATCGTGGGCGACCGCTGGCGGCCGCCCGCGTACGAGCTGTGGGGCCGGCGCCGTGGCACCGACGAACTGCTCTTCTCCAGCGACGACGAGCGGCAGTTCGGACAGGTGACCCGCGCGCTGCGCCGGGCCGTGGAGATGAACCGGTACGGCGGCTGGGAGGACCCGCTCGCCTCCGCCGACCCGTGGCGGCCGGTGCGCTGACCCGAGTCAGGAAGTGGGCGCGCCGGCGACCGGCTCAGGGGTCGACTCGACGCGCTCGGTCACCCAGGTGCTCACCCGTCGCTCCGCGAAGAACGAGACGAACGGCACGGTACCGGCCAGCATCACGAGGATCATGCGCTTCAGCGGCCAGCCCGCCCGCCGGGCCAGGTCGAACGTGGCCACCAGGTAGACCATGTAGAGGAAGCCGTGGGCCTGGCCCACCGTCTCCACCACGACCGGGTTGTCGAAGCCGTACTTCAGCGGCATGCCGATCACCACCAGCAGGATCAGCGCCACGCCGACGATCCAGGCGATCACTCGGTACCGGGTCAGGGCTGCGCCCACCGTCGTCCGTCCTTCCGACCCGGCCTCAACCGGGGTAGTCGCCGGGCCGGGCGCCCGGGTTGTCGTTCAACCATCGCAGGTAGCGGTTGTAGGCGGCGAGGTCGGCGTCCTCGCCCCCGGGCACGGGAACCGTGGTGCGGGGGACCCGCACGGGTCGGCGTACCGGTGGACGCGTCACGGCGGCCGGGGACTCCCCGGCCGGCCGCGGGTCGGCGGCCGCCGGCTCCTCGGACGGCCCGGTCGGGTCACGCAACGCGTGCCGGACCTCCCGCCACCACACGAAGACCACGAAGCCGGCGAAGACCGGCCACTCCACGGCGTAGCCCCAGCTGATCGCGTTGCCGCCGGCCGCGCGGCTGAGCTGCCACCAGCCCAGGGCGAGGAAGGCCCCGACCAGCACGACCATGGCCACGTGGCGCGCGATCCACGCCGGGGTCCAGAGCCGCTTCATGGCATCGAGGGTACCGGGGCCGGAGACGGTCTCCGACGCGGTGTCGTAGTCGGGGCGGGTTTGGTGGCACCCGGTGTGGGCAACCGTCTAGACGCCAGCCCAAACCAGACCAGGGGGGCGACGATGACCGGATCCGTACGACAGGACGAATTTCCGAGCCCGGAGCAGCGGATGCCCGAGTGGGACGGGGACCATGTGCACGACATGGCCAGCGGCGACGTGGACACCGACGGTGAGCTGGTCGGCATCGACCCCGCCGAACTCGGCGACGACGACCTGATCCGCGAGATGCACAGCCTGCACCGCACCCGGCTCGACACCCTGCGCCACGCCACCGACTCGGCGCTCGCGAACCACCTGCGGCGCACGGCCGAGCTGGAGACCGAGTACCTGGCCCGGCACCCGGGGCGGGAAGTCGACCCGAGCCGGCTGAGGGACGCCTGATGGCGTCCGCCGAGCGGGGCATGTCGGCGCCGCCGGAGGTGGTGTTCAACACGGCCACCGACCCGGACCGGGCGTCGGCGTGGCTGCCCGAGCCGCTGCGCGGCGACGGGACGCCGGCCGAGCACGTCAGCGAGGAGGAGCTGACGGCCCGCTGGCGGGCCGCCGGGGAGTGGACCGCCGAGCTCCGGGTCGATCCGGCCGATGCCGGTGGCGCCCGGACCCGGCTCGACGTGACCGGTGACGACACCGCCGACCGGCTCGCCGACGAGGCCCTGGAGAGCCTCGCCCGCGAGGTGGCGGACAACCTCCAGGCCGGCTGAGCCGGTGCGGGAAACCAGTACCGAGGGAGACCGGGTGACCGACCTGAACGAGAAGGTGGCGCGGCTACGCCGGGCGTACGCGCCGCACGAGCACCGACCGCTCGGTGGCTACCTCGTGGCCATGGGCACCTACGCCGGGGTGGCCGCGACGATCGCGGCGGTGGTGAAGGGCACCGGCCGGCCGGTGCCGGAGCGTCCGGCGCCCGCCGACGTGGTGCTGCTGTCCATCGCGACGCACAAGCTCAGCCGGCTGCTGTCGAAGGACGCGGTGACGAGCCCGTTGCGGGCGCCGTTCACGCGGTACGAGCGGCCGATCGGCAGCGGCGAGGTGATGGAGGAGGTCCGCGACTCGGGCAGCGGCACCCGGCACGCGGTCGGGGAGCTGCTGAGCTGCCCGTTCTGCCTCGCCGTGTGGGTGGCGACCGGGCTCACCGGCGGGCTGGTGCTGGCGCCCCGGCTGACCCGCCTCGTCGCCACCGCGCTCACCGCCGTGGCGGCGTCCGACTTCCTCCAGATGGCGTACGCGGTCGCCCAGCAGGCCGCCGAGGGCGACGACGAGGACTGAGTACGTGGAAGGGGCCCGGCGTCGGCGCGCCGGCCCCCCTTTCACGTGTATCGGTCAGCTCTCCTCGCCGGACCAGCCGCGCGGCGACTCCTCCTCGTGCTCCTCTTCGTCCTCGTCGCCGGTGATGATGTCCCGGTCGACCGCCGTGCGGTCGTGCTCGTTGGCGAAGTCCGGCTCCGGCAGCGTGTCCCGGCCGCCCGGCGGTTGGCCGAGCGCCGCCAGCTTCTCGTGCTGGTCCTCGTGGTGCGACATGTCGCTCTCCTTCGCGCCGAGCTGGGGGTGGGGGTCCGTACGGTCCCGCCGACGGGGAGCGGGCCGTGGCGTCAGGTGACCGAGCCGCCGAGGAGGTCGGCCGCCTCATCGACCGAGTACTCACCCTGAGGCAGCGCGGAGATCCGGGTGAGCAGCTCCGCCGGCAACTCGGCGGCGACGGCCCGCCGGTGGATGTCGCTCTGGCTGATCCGCTCCTGACCGCGGTAGAGGTCCTCGAGCAGGTCGTCGAGGCGCCGGACGGCCGACTCGGTCCCCGGGGCCTGGGTCACAGGTGGGTTATCGGTCACGCCGCCCACCTACCCGCCGCCGTTCCCCCCAAACGCCTCCGCCCGCCGCGCCGGCCTTTGTCGATCAAGAGGGTTTCGTGCTGAGGTCCGGCGTGTCGTGACCGGAACCTCTTGATCAACAAGGCGCGGCGCGGCGCGGGGCGGCGGGGGGTCAGGCCGCGGTTGGGGCGGGGGTGCGGCGGCGGGACCGGACCGCCACCGCCAGGTCCCGCAGGACCTCCGACGTGGTGTCCCAGCCGATGCAGGCGTCGGTGATCGACTGGCCGTAGGTCAGCTCGCGGGTCGGGTCCAGGTCCTGGCGGCCCGAAAGCAGGAAGCTCTCCAGCATCACGCCGACGATGCCGCGCTGCCCGGCCGCGAGCTGGGCGGCCACGTCGGCGGCGACCAGCGGCTGGTTGCGGTGGTCCTTGCCGCTGTTGGCGTGGCTGGCGTCGATGACCAGGCGCTCGGGCAGCCCGGCCGCGCGCAGCAGCTCCAGCGCGCCCGCCACCGACCCGGCGTCGTAGTTCGGCCGGCCGCCGCCGCCGCGCAGCACCAGGTGACCGTCCGCGTTGCCCCGGGTGTGCATGATCGCCGGGGTGCCCGAGACGTCGATGCCGGGGAACACGTGCGGCACGCCGGCCGCCCGGATGGCGTCGACCGCGGTGGAGATGCTGCCGTCCGGGCGGTTCTTCATGCCGATCGGCATGGACAGGCCGGAGGCGAGCTGCCGGTGCACCTGGCTCTCGACCGTACGCGCGCCGATCGCACCCCACGCCACCGTGTCGGCGATGTACTGCGGGGTGATCGGGTCGAGGAACTCGCAGCCCACCGGGAGCCCCAGCCGCAGCACGTCGAGCAGCAGCGCGCGGGCCTTCCTCAGGCCGGTGTTCACGTCGCCGGAACCGTCCAGCCCCGGGTCGTTGATGAGGCCCTTCCAGCCGACCGTCGACCGCGGCTTCTCGAAGTACACCCGCATCACCACGAGCAGGTCGTCGGCGAGCCGCTCGGCGGCCTCGCGGAGCCGGTGAGCGTACTCGAGGGCGGCGGCCGGGTCGTGCACCGAGCACGGGCCGACCACCACCAGCAGGCGGTCGTCGGCGCGGTCCAGCACCCGGCCGACCGCGCGTCGGCCGGTGAGCACGGCCGAGGCGAGCTCGTCGTCCAGGGGCAGGTGGTGGTGCAACAGTGCCGGGGTGGTCAGCGGCACCACGCGGTCGATCCGCTGATCGCTGACCCGGTCCGTCTCCGGGGTCGTCACGGTGGGCATCCTTCCGCCGACCGTGCCGGGGCCGGTGCCCGGGACGAGCCGGCTGCTCGTACGCGAAAGGGCAGGAACCTCAAGCTCCTGCCCGGCCGGCTCGTGTGCGGTGACGTCAGATCACGATGAGGTCACCGGCTGGCGAGCCGGCTGCCTAAACCATCGATACGACCGCGTCACGTCGGCCAGCGTACCCGATCCGACGGCGAGGGCTCACCCGGACGTCCGGAAAGCCTCGCCTCACGTTCACCTCCGTCGATGGAGTGGGCGGTAACTTCAGCGCCACCGCTCGCTGCTCCCACGGAGGTTCCCGATGGACCGTCGTACTCTCCTGCGCGCCGGCGTCGCCGGCGGCGCCGCCGCCTTCTCCGGCAGTCTCTGGGCCGGCGCCGCGATGGCCGCCCCGGCCCAGCCCGGCGCCAGCCCCTACGGCCCGCTCCAGCCGGCCGACGCCCGCGGCATCCAACTGCCCGCGGGCTTCACCAGCCGGATCATCGCCCGGTCCCGGCAGGCCGTCACCGGCACGTCGTACACCTGGCACGACGCGCCCGACGGCGGTGCCTGCTTCGCCGCCGGCACCGGCTGGATCTACGTCTCCAACTCCGAGATCAACCCGGGGGGTGGTGCGTCGGCGGTGCGGTTCAACTCCGACGGCAGCATCGCCTCGGCGTACCGGATCCTGTCCAACACCCGGCAGAACTGCGCGGGCGGTGCGACGCCGTGGGGGACCTGGCTCTCCTGCGAGGAGGTCAGCCGCGGCTACGTGTACGAGACGTACCCGCAGGGCGGCACGGCCGCGGTGCGGCGAGCCGCGATGGGCCAGTTCAAGCACGAGGCCGCCGCCTGCGACCCGGTCCGTCAGGTGATCTACCTGACCGAGGACGAGAGCAGCGGCTGCTTCTACCGGTTCCGCCCGACCACCTGGGGCAACCTCTCCAGCGGCACCCTGGAGGTGCTGGTGGCCGGCACCGCCACCAGCGGGCCGGTGACCTGGGCCCGGGTACCCGACCCGGACGGCTCACCGACGTACACGCGCAACCAGGTCTCCGGGGCGAAGAAGTTCAACGGCGGCGAGGGCTGCTGGTACGCCGACGGGACCTGCTGGTTCACCACCAAGGGCGACAACCGGGTCTGGGCGTACGACGCGGTCAACCAGCGCATCGACCTCGCGTACGACGACTCGCTCGTCTCCGGGACCGCGCCGCTGACCGGCGTGGACAACATCACCGGCTCCCGCTCCGGTGACCTCTTCGTCGCCGAGGACGGCGGCAACATGGAGATCAACATCATCACGCCCAGCGAGGTGGTGGCCCCGTTCCTGCGGATCACCGGCCAGTCCTCGTCGGAGATCTGCGGCCCGGCGTTCTCGCCCGACGGCACCCGGTTCTACTTCTCGTCGCAGCGGGGCACGTCCGGCTCGTCGTCCGGCGGCATCACGTACGAGGTGCGCGGGCCGTTCCGCTCCTGAGCTGTTAGGAAGGGTCCCTTTTGCTGCGCCAGGCGTTAACAAGGGGCCCTTCCTTTCACGCGTGCAGGGGGTGGGCGGGGGGTATGAGGGCCGGCATGAGTGACGAGCGAAGCGACCAGGAGCGGATCGAGTCCCGCGCGCACCTGCTGCCGGAGGAGGCGAGCGTCGGCAGCGACAACCCGGAGGCGCAGGCGGACGCCATCCTCGCCGAGTCGGACATCCGCGAGGCCGACCGGAACGCCGCCCCCGACACCGTGCTGGAGCAGCGCACCTCCGACCAGACGGTCACCCCGAGCGAGCCCCCGGACTGACCCGCCCCGATGTCGGCGCCGCCCCCCGCGTCCGCCGGGACGCGCGGTAGGTGACCTGGCGCAGCCAGGCGAGCGGCCCGACCGCCCGGAGCCCGGGCGGCAGGTTCCCGATCGGATCGAACGCGAGGGCGGCGTCCTCCCGGGCACCGAGCTGGGTGCCGATGCTCACCTGGCCGAACGGCCGCCACGGCCCGACCGCGGACGCCACCGCGAGCACCAGGCGGGGCGCGTCCGAGCGGGCCGCGGCGGTCACCTCGGCCAGGTCACGACCGAGGTCCACCGACTCCGGATCGGCCAGCGCCGCCAGGAACAGCCGCCGCCGACCCGCCCGGTAGGGCATGACCGTCGTGTAGGTCCCGGCGACCCGGCGTCGGGGCAGTGGGACGTGACGCAGCACCGGCGCCGCCCCGGCCGAGCTGACCAGCAGGTCGAAGGGTCGGTCGGCGCCGTGCCGCACGCGGACCGCCAGCCCCAGCACGTCCGGCCAGCCGTCCGGGGTCGGCACCCCCTTGGAGAGCCGCACCACCGCCGGGTACCGACCGGGCCGGTCGAACAGCGGCACCCCGGTCGGCGGCCCCGGCAACCCCCAGACCGTCACCTCGCCGGTGAACGAGCGGCCCCGCGGATGCAGCAACCGCGCCCGGCGCAGCCGGGTCAGGGCGGTGGTGAGCCCGTCCACGACGAGGGCGGCCCGGTCCAGGGCGGCGGCAGGCGACATGCCCCTCCGGTACCCGACGGCCGGCCGTCGATACCTGCCGCCCACCGCGCCGCCCACCGCGCCGCCCGCCGTCCCCGGCGAGACGGCCGATCCGGCGACACCGGGCCGAGCCCCCCGCACCGGCGTGTCGCGTTTCCGCCCGCGAGATCGGATAGCGTCGTGCCATGCCCGACAGCGGTTACCCCTGGC
Source organism: Micromonospora sp. NPDC047707 (assembly GCF_040704235.1). NCBI lineage: Bacteria > Bacillati > Actinomycetota > Actinomycetes > Micromonosporales > Micromonosporaceae > Micromonospora > Micromonospora sp. NPDC047707. The sequence continues at coordinate 118,120 of NZ_JBEYSU010000011.1, read as the reverse complement.
CCATCGAGACGACGCGACTGGACAACGGCCTCCGCGTGGTGGTGAGCGAGGACCGCACCGCCCCCGCCGTGGCCGTGAACCTCTGGTACGACGTCGGCTCCCGCCACGAGCCGGAGGGGCAGACCGGCTTCGCCCACCTCTTCGAGCACCTGATGTTCGAGGGCTCGGTCAACGTCGCCAAGACCGAGCACATGAAGCTGGTGCAGGGCTGCGGCGGGTCGCTCAACGCCACCACCAACCCGGACCGCACCAACTACTTCGAGACCGTCCCCGCCGAGCACCTGGAACTGGCGCTCTGGCTGGAGGCCGACCGGATGGGCGGGCTGATCCCGGCGCTCACCCAGGAGACGCTGGACAACCAGCGGGACGTGGTGAAGAACGAGCGGCGGCAGCGCTACGAGAACGTCCCGTACGGCGACGCGTGGCTGCGACTCCTGCCGCTGCTGTACCCGCCCGGGCACCCGTACCACCACGCGACGATCGGCTCGATGGCCGACCTGAACGCCGCCGACCTCGCCACGTTCCAGGCGTTCCACGCGACCTACTACGCCCCGAACAACGCGGTGCTCACCGTGGTCGGCGACGCCTCCGCCGCCGAGGTGTACGCCCTCGCCGAGAAGTACTTCGGCGCGATCCCGCCCCGGCCGGAGATCCCGTCCGCGCCGGACGGCCGGCACGTCCCGGCCACCGGCGTGCCGGCGGTGGAGAGCGTCGTCACCGACGTGCCCGCGCCCCGCGTGTACGTCGCGCACCGCACCCACCCCTTCGGCAGCCCCGGGTACGACGTCGTGACCGTGCTCGCCACCGTCCTCGGCAGCGGCCGGGGCAGCCGCCTCTACCAGCGGCTCGCCGAGGGTGAGCGGATCGCGCAGCCGGACCTGGTCGGGGCGTACGGGGTGGACCTGGCCCACGCCCCGGCTCCGCTGATCGCCACCGCCACCGCCCGGCCCGGCGTGACCGCCGAGCGGTTGACCGCCGGGCTCGCCGAGGTGGTCGACGAGCTGGCCTCCGTGCCGGTCACCGCCGCCGAGCTGGACCGCGCCAAGGCGCTGCTCAGCACGGCCTGGTGGCGGCAGATGTCCAGCGTGGAGGGCCGGGCGGACGTGCTCGGTCGGTACGCCACCCAGTTCGGCGACCCGAGGAAGGCCGCGGAGCGGCTGCCTGCCTGGCTGGCGGTGACCGGCGAGCAGATCGCGGAGGTCGCCGCCGACGTGCTCGCCGGTCCCGACCGGGTGACCCTGACCTACGTGTCCGAGGAGACCTCATGACGCTGATCACCACCCGTCCCGGCGCGGGAGCCGCCCGCCCGTACCGGTTCCCGCAGGTGGTCCGGCGCACCGTGGCCGGTGGGCAGGTGGTCGCCGCGCACCTGCCGGGGCAGACCCTCGCCGTCGCGCTGCTGCTGCTCGACGCCGGCGCCGGGCGCGAACCGGGCGGCAAGGAGGGGCTCGGCGGGGTGCTCGCCAAGGCCCTGGAGGAGGGGACGGCCCAGCGCGACGCGACCGCGTACGCCCTGGCCATCGAGGCGCTCGGCACCGAGCTGGTGACCGGGCTGGACTGGGACTCGTTCCAGGTGAGCGTGCAGGTGCCGGTGGACCGGCTGCCCGCCGCGGTGGAGCTGTTCGCCGAGGCGGTGCGGACCCCACGGCTGGACCCGGACGACGTCCGGCGGGTCCGCGACGACGAGGCCACCGCGCTGCGCATGGACTGGGCGAACCCGGGCCCGCGGGCGGACGCGGCGCTGCGGGCCGACCTGTTCGGTGCCGGGAACCGCTGGGGTCGCCCCCTCTACGGTGACCCGGACTCGGTCGCGGCGCTGGACGTCGAGGACGTACGGGTCTTCCACTCCGAGTGGTTCATCCGGCCGGGCACCCTGGTCGTCGCCGGCGACCTGGACCGGCTCGACCTGGACGTCCTCGGAGCGGCCGCCTTCGCCGGCACCGGCGGCGGGTTGGTGGACCGGGGCGGACCGATCCCGGTGACCCCGCGCGACGGGCGCCGGATCGTCCTCGTCGACCGGCCGGGCTCGGTGCAGTCGACGCTGCGGCTCGGCCACCCGTCACCGCACCGCGCCCACCCCGACCACGTGCCGACGACCCTCGCCGGCACCGTGCTCGGCGGCGCGTTCACCTCCCGGCTGAACCACCTGATCCGCGAGGTGCGCGGCTACACGTACGGCATCCGGGGGGACTTCGCCGCGTCCCGCCGGTTCGGGCGGTTCGCGGTCGCCTCCGGGGTGCAGACGGCGGTGACCGCACCCGCCCTGGTCGAGGCGGTCGGCGAGATCACCCGGACCCAGGAGACCGGGGTGACCGAGGAGGAGCTCGCGGTCGCGCGCTCCTGGCGGGCCGGGCAGCTCTCGGTCGAGTTGCAGACCCCGCGCGCGATCGCCGGGGCGCTGGCCACCCTGGTCGTCCACGACCTGCCCGACGACTACCACGCCCGCCTGCGCGAGGAGCTGCTGGCCGCCGACGTCGACCGGGTCTCGGCCGCCGCCGCCACCCACCTTCACCCCGGGTCGCTGACGCTGGTGATCGAGGGCGACGCGGCCCTCATCCGCGACGACCTACTGGCGACCGACCTGGGGGAGATCGTCACCACGACCCCGTGAGGGGACGCAGCGCCACGCCGCGGCTGCGCACGCGCCCCCAAGATCCGCGCACTTTCCCGGAAAGAGTGCTCATTCCGCGCCCCGAGGCCACTCTCTCCGTGAAAGTGCGGCCACTCCGGCGGCGCGGCGGGTGGCGGTCGCCCCCGGCGGTGGGTGGCGGTCGCTCCAGCGGCGGCCGGTGTGATGTCGGTCGCGTCCCCGGGAACGGGAGCGGTTCTGGTGGGGTGGCGTGGGCCCCGGGGCCGGTCGGCGATGCTGCGGTCAGGTGGGCCCGGTGCCCGGGATCTTCCGGTCGGAACGGCCGATCGGCGGTGGGGTTGCGGGTCGGCGGCGCCGCCCTGACCAGGCCCGGGCCCCTGGCGGGCGGTGTGACGGTGGCCCGGGCGGTGGGAAAGCGTTCCCGGTCGGCTCGTCCCGCTGGGTAGCCTCGCGGTCATGAGGATCGGCATTGTGGGGGCCACCGGCCAGGTCGGTGGCGTGATGCGGCAGGTGCTGGCGGAGCGGAAGTTCCCGGCGGAGCAGGTGCGGCTGTTCGCCTCGGTGCGGTCGGCGGGGCGCACCCTGCCCTGGCGGGGCGAAGAGGTGACCGTGGAGGACGCGGCCACCGCCGACTACTCCGGGCTGGACATCGTCCTCTTCTCGGCCGGCAAGGGCACCGCCAGGGAACTCGCCCCCCGGGTCGCCGCGACCGGCGCGGTCGTCATCGACAACTCGTCCGCGTTCCGGATGGACCCGGAGGTGCCGCTGGTCGTCGCCGAGGTCAACCCGCACGCCGCGGCGGCCCGCCCCAAGGGCATCATCGCCAACCCGAACTGCACCACGATGGCGGCCATGCCGGTGCTGCGTCCGCTGCACGCCGAGGCGGAGCTCGTCGGGCTCGTCGTGTCGACGTACCAGGCCGTCTCCGGCGCCGGCCTGTCCGGTGTCGCCGAGCTGGACGAGCAGGTCCGCAAGGTCGCCGAGCAGGCCAGCGGCCTCGCCTTCGACGGTGCCGCCGTGGAGTTCCCGGCGCCGCGCTCGTTCGCCCGGCCCATCGCGTTCAACGTGCTCCCGCTCGCCGGCTCGATCGTCGACGACGGCTCCGACGAGACCGACGAGGAGCAGAAGCTGCGCAACGAAAGCCGCAAGATCCTCGAGATTCCCGGGCTGAAGGTCTCCGGCACCTGCGTCCGGGTGCCCGTCTTCACCGGTCACTCGCTCCAGATCAACGCCCGGTTCGCCCGCCCGATCACTGCGCAGCGCGCCCGCGACCTGCTCGACGGCGCGCCCGGCGTGGCACTCTCCGACGTGCCCACGCCGCTCCAGGCCGCCGGCCAGGACCCGACGTACGTGGGGCGGATCCGGGCCGACGAGACCGTGGAACACGGGCTCGCCCTGTTCTGCTCCAACGACAACCTGCGCAAGGGAGCGGCGCTCAACGCGGTGCAGCTCGCCGAACTGGTCGCCGCCGAGCGGCGCTAGGGGACGGGCTCGGGGCGCATCTCGCTCCAGCCGTCGCGTAGCCGTACCGGGCGGTCGAGCGGCTGCCAGAAGCACCAACTGTTGCCGCCCGGGTCGCGGACCAGGTAGGTCCGCGCGGAGTAGTCCTTCGTCTCGGGTGGGTCGGCGACGGCCCCGGCGGCGACGGCGTGGGTGTGGTGGGCGTCGACGTCGTCGACGTACACGATCGTCAGCTGGCCGGTGGGGCCCGGCAGACCCTGCCGCTGCCAGTGGTCGGGGTCGAGCCCGCAGAGGTGGATCGGCACGTCGCCGACGGTCATCTCCGCCTCACGGACGACACCGTCCGGGTCGAGGTGACGGACCTGCTCGACAAAGCCGAAGACCCGCGCCAGCCAGTCGAGCGCGGCGGCGGCATCGGTGTAGTAGAGGTACGGCGAGACGCCTCGGAACGTGGTCATGCCGCCCATCCTCACCGCGCGGTCCGCACCCGGATTGGAAGAATCGTCACCCCACCACCGGGAGATGGTTCGGTTCCGTCGCTGACCGGGGCTGGTAGGCGCCCGGGGTGCCACCGGTGAACTCGCGGAAGTCGTGGATCAGGTGCGCCTGGTCGTACCACCCGCCCCCGGCGGCCACCGCGGACCAGTCCACCGGTGCGTCCGGCAGGTGCCGCAGCAGCCGTTCGCGCAGGGTCACGGCCGTGCGGCCCCAGAGCGCCGCCAGCTCCACGACCGGTTCGTCGAGCGCCGTCGCGGGCACGCCGAGCACGGGTACGCGCCGCCGGCCCGGAACGGCACGCAGATCACCATCCGTTGGTCGGCGGTGTCGATGGTGACCGGACCGGGAGTGGCCGCGCAGACGACAGCGCCGCCGCGCCGGTGTTCCCGGCCGTCGGCGTCGTACCAGCGGACCTCGTCGGCGGCGAGGTTGACCACCAGTTGCATCCCGCCGGTGGGCAGCCGCCGCTCCCGACCCGCCGGCAGGTCGGTCGCCCACCAGCCGAGCCCGGCGAGGTACGGGGCGAGCGCCCCGCCGGGCGGCACCAGTTCCCGCGGCACCACCGCATCCTCCCACCGCCGGAGGACGCCGGCGATCCGCTCGGCGTGCTTGGATGGGTGGTGACTCGACGAGGGAGGGTGCCGTGTCCGACGACCGGAGCCAGGCGGCACTGACCGATCTCGTCGCCGCCGGCCGGCTGGGCGTGCTGGCGACACTCAAGCGGGACGGGCGGCCTCAGCTGTCCAACGTGGTCTACGCGTACGACCGCGCGGCCGGCGTCGTCCGGGTGTCGGTCACCGACGGCCGGGCCAAGACGGCCAACCTGCGCCGGGACCCCCGCGCCAGCTTCCACGTCAGCAGCGAGGACGGCTGGGCGTACGCGGTGGTCGAGGCGCGCGCCGAGCTGACCCCGGTGGCGGAGCGCCCGGACGACCCGACGGTCGGGGAACTGGTCGCGCTCTACCGGGCGATCGGCGGCGAACACCCCGACTGGGACGACTACCGCCGGGCGATGGTGGCGGAGCGGCGGCTGGTGCTGCGCCTGCACGTCGAACGCGTCTACGGCGTGCCTCCGCGCGGCTGACCGCCCCTTCCGCGCCGCGTTACCTGCCGTCCGGGCGCGGGTAGACCGCGGTGCCGACACCGAGAGGGGAGCACCATGACAACGGTCGGAGAGTTCATGACGACCCGGTTGGTGACCATGGACGGCAACGACACGCTGGTCGCGGCGGCCCAGGAGATGCGGGACAGCGCGATCGGGGACGTCGTGGTGACCGACGGCGACAACGTGGTCGGCATCGTGACGGACCGCGACATCACCGTCCGGGCCGTGGCGGAGAACATGAGCCCTGCCTCGACGAAGCTGAACCAGATCACCACCAAGGACGTCATCACGGTCAGCCAGTACGACGACGCCGTGGCCGCCGCGGACCTGATGCGGACGTACGCCGTGCGCCGCCTGCCGGTGGTCGACGACGGGCGGCTGGTCGGCCTGGTGTCGATGGGCGACCTGGCGGTGGAGCGCGAACCGCAGTCCGTGCTCGCCGACATCAGCGCCGACGACCCCAACAACTGACGTCCGCCGCGGACGCGCCGGCTCCCGTACCGCGGGGGCCGGCGACACTCCGTCCGGGAGCCGCCGTGCCGCCGGTCAGGGTGGGTCCGGGCATCCCGCGGCCCGGCCGGTCGGCTCGTGCCGCCGCTCCGGGGGCCCGGGCGTCACGTCGCTGCCACCGCGACGCGGGCCTCGGCGGCGCCGCGTGCCCCGGCGACGAGGGCGGCCTCGGCGTCGAGCTGACCCCGCACCCGGGCGGACAGCCGGCCGGCGAACGGGGTCACCGTGATCTCCAGCGTCTTCCGGCCCGCCTGCCTGGCCCGCCACGTCCCGGCCACGTCACCGTCCACCAGCACCGCACCCGGGTTGCCGATGATCCGCCACACCTGCGCCTGGTGGGCCTTCTCCGGCACGAGCACCCCGCGGTCGCGGGCCGCGAGGAAGGGGCCCGCCTGCTGGAAGAGCGACCCGGAGATGTGCCGCGCGGCGCACGGCCCGCAGTCGTACGTCAGCTCGGGCGGCACCCGGTCACTGACGGACAGCGGCCAGAGGGCGGTGGCGAGCGCGGGCAGATCCGGGCGGCGGTGCAGGTGCGGCGCGCCACGCATCGACCAGACCAGCTCCAGCCGGTCGTCCTCCGGTGGCACTCCACGGGCGGCGAGCGCGAGCCGCGCCGACCCGTACGGCGTGTCCTGCACGCCCAGCCCCGCCACCGCCAGGTCGGCCGCCCGGCCGCCCGGCCGGTGCAGCTCCTGGGCGGCAGCCCGGTAGCCCAGGACCCGCCGGCGGTCGACCTCGGTCATCGCATCCCCTCCGTCGTCGGCAGGTTACCGCCGCCGTCGGGCGGTTCCGCCCGCCGGCTCACCCGATCCGGGCGAGGTTGACCGGGCCGCGGACGGGGACCCGTGTCCGGACGTCGAGTCACCGACCGGGCGGGAGCCGTCGCGCCGGTCGGTGAGGGACACGACCGACGGGGAGGAGAGGACCCGATGGCGGACGCGACCACGCGGTTCTTCGAGGATCTCGACCGGAGGGGGTACGAACCCCTGCTGGCGAAGACCTCGGGGACCCTGCGTTTCGATCTGCACGAGGGAGCGCACACGCACCACTGGATGGTCAGGATCGACCGGGGAAACCTGCGGGTGACCCAGGAGGACCGGGACGCGGACACGGTGGTGGGGACGAGTCCGGCGCTGTTCGAGGACCTCGCCTCGGGGCGCGAGCACGGGATCGCGGCGATCCTGCGCGGGGACGTGACGGTCGCCGGCGACCCGCGGCTGATCGTTCAGGTCGAGCGCCTCTTCCCCGGTGATCCCGACTCCCGAGGCCCCCGCCGGGCCTTCCACCGGGAGGTGGTCTGATGTCGAAGAGCAACCACGTCCGGATCCTGGACGGAAACACCTTCGTCGTCTCCGAGGACACCGGTGACATCGAGGCCACGCCGACCGAGCCGACGGGACTCTTCTCCCTGGACACCCGGTTCCTGTCGACCTGGGTGCTGACCGTCAACGGGGAGCGGCTCAACCCGCTCTCGTACGACGACCTGCAGTACTACGAGGCGCGGTTCTTCCTGGTGCCGGGGTTGGCGACGCACTACATCGACGCCAAGCTGTCGATCGTCCGGGAACGGGCGGTGGGCGGCAGCTTCCGGGAGACGGTCACCATCCTCAACCACGACGAGAAGCCGGTCGACCTGGAGATCCGGATGGACGCGGCGTCCGACTTCGCCGACCTGTTCCAGGTCAAGGACGAGATCCTCAACAAGAAGGGCGAGATCTACACCGAGGTCGAGCCGGACCGGCTGCGGCTGGGCTACCGGCGCGGCAGCTTCAAACGGGAGACGGTGATCTCGTCGTCGTTGCCGGCCCGGTACGACAAGGGCGGCTTCGGGTACACCGTCCATCTCGAACCCAACGAGCAGTGGACGGCCCAGGTCGACGTGCAGACGCACGCGGTCGGCCCGGGGGGCCGGGACCTGCGGATGGGTGTGCGCGCCCACGGCACGGAGCGGCTCGCCCTCCAGCAGGATCTGGAGGAGTGGATCGCGAACGCGCCGAAGGTCAACACCGAGCACGAGGACCTGGCCGCGACGTACCGGCGCTGTCTCGTGGACCTGGCGGCGCTGCGCTTCTCACCGCTGTCGCTGGGCGGGGCGACGCTGCCGGCGGCCGGTCTGCCGTGGTTCATGACGATGTTCGGGCGGGACAGCATCCTGACCTGCCTCCAGGTGCTGCCGTTCACGCCGGAGCTGTCCAAGACGACGCTCCGCATCCTCGCCGCCCTCCAGGGCACCCGGTTCGACGACTTCCGGGACGAGGACCCGGGCCGGATCCTGCACGAGATGCGGTACGGCGAGACCGCGGCCTTCGAGGAACAGCCGCACTCGCCGTACTACGGCTCGGTGGACGCGACGCCGCTGTTCATCGTGCTGCTCGACGAGTACGAGAAGTGGAGCGGCGACGCCGCGCTGGTCGTGGAACTGCAGGCCGAGTGCCGGGCGGCGCTGAAGTGGATCGACAACTACGCCGACCTGGTCGGCAACGGCTACATCTGGTACGAGCGGCGCAACACCGACACGGGCCTGGAGAACCAGTGCTGGAAGGACTCCTGGGACTCCATCTCCTACCGTGACGGCAAGCTGCCCCCGTTCCCGCGAGCGACCTGCGAGGTGCAGGGGTACGCGTACGACGCGAAGGTGCGGGCCGCCCGGCTGGCGCGCGAGTTCTGGGGCGACCCGGAGTTCGCCGACCGGCTGGAGCGGGAGGCGGCCGCGCTGAAGGAGCGGTTCAACCGGGAATGGTGGGTGGAGGACGGCGAGTACTACGCGCTCGCCCTGGACCCGGACGGCCGGCAGTGCGACGTGCTCAGCTCCAATGTCGGCCACCTGCTGTGGAGCGGCATCGTCGACGCCGACCGCGCCGGGAAGATCGCCCAGCACCTGGTCGGGCCGCGGCTCTTCTCCGGCTGGGGCGTGCGGACACTCGCCGAGGGTGAGGTCCGCTACAACCCGATCGGCTACCACAACGGCACGATCTGGCCGTTCGAGAACTCCTTCATCGCGTGGGGCCTGCGTAACTACGGCTTCGCCGACGAGGCGGCGACCATCGCCAACGGCATCCTCGACGCGGCCCGGTACTTCGACGGCCGGCTGCCGGAGGCCTTCGGCGGCTACCCGCGGGAGCTCACGAAGTTCCCGGTCGAGTACCCCACGGCGTGCAGCCCGCAGGCCTGGTCCACCGGGGCGCCGCTGCTGCTCCTGCGGACGATGCTCGGCCTGGAGCCGCACGAGGGCCACCTCGCCGTCGAGCCGCGCCTGCCGGTCGGCATGGGCCGGATCGAGGTGCTGGACATCCCGGGCCGGTGGGGCCGGGTGGACGCGTTCGCCCGCGGTCGCCTCGACCTGCACCAGCTCTCGGACTGAGCGGTGCGGGAGGGCTCCTTCCCCGACGTCGACCCTCGGGACGGGGCCCTCCCCGCAGCCGGGACTCCCCGGCGCTCCGCCCTACGGTGGCGTAATTTACTCGGGGTAAAGTCGCCGGATGCCGGAGCTCGTGTACCCGCCCGTGATCGCCGCCGCCAAGACGATGTTCCGGGTCCTCGACCTGAAGATCACGGTGGAGGGCGCCCACCACGTCCCGCGTACCGGCGGGGCGGTGCTGGCCAGCAACCACGTCAGTTACCTGGACTTCATCTTCTGCGGGCTGGGCGCGCGCCAGTCGAAGCGCCTGGTCCGGTTCATGGCGAAGAAGTCCGTCTTCACGCACAAGGTCTCCGGCCCGCTGATGCGTGGCATGCGGCACATCCCGGTGGACCGGCGGGCCGGCGCCGGCTCGTTCGCCGAGGCGGTCGGCGCGCTGAAGCGCGGTGAGGTGGTCGGCGTCTTCCCGGAGGCCACGATCAGCCGCTCGTTCACGGTCAAGGACCTCAAGAGCGGGGCCACCCGGATGGCCCGCGACGCCGGCGTGCCGGTGCTGCCGGTGGCGCTGTGGGGCACCCAGCGACTCTGGACGAAGGGCCGCCCGCGCACGCTGACCAGGCGGCACACGCCGATCACCATCCTGGTGGGGGAGCCGATGGACCCGGCCGGCTACCCGGACGCCACCACGATGGCCGACGACCTCAGGACCCGGCTGGCCGCCCTGGTCGACCGGGTGCAGCGCGAGTACCCGGACCGCCCGTCGGGCCCGGACGACACCTGGTGGCTCCCCGCCCACCTCGGCGGCACCGCCCCGACCCCGGCGGAAGCCGCCGCTCTCGACCGCGCCTGACCCTCCCCGCGACCCGGGGGGCGGCTGGGGACACGCGGCACGGGGTGGTGGCGCTCGTGGCCGGATCGGTCCGGTGTCGGGCGGGATGGTGTCTCGTGCCGGTGGGCTGCCGGACGGCAGAGTCAGGTCATGAACAGAGCAGCACTCGTCGTCATCGACGTCCAGGAGTCCTTCCGGCAGCGCGACATCTGGGCGTACGCCTCGCAGCCGGACATCGTCGGCCAGGTCGACCGGCTGGTCACCGCCGCCCGGCGCCGCGGCGACCTGGTGGTCTGGGTCCTGCACGCCGAGCCCGGCAGCGGCGGCGTCTTCGACCCGGCCAACGGCCACGTGCGGCTGATCGACGGTCTCACTCCCGTCCCCGGGGAGCCCACGCTGGTCAAGACGTCGCACAACGCGTTCACCACGACCAACCTCCAGCAACTGCTGACCCTCGCCGGCGCCCGCGAGATCACCGTCTGCGGCATCCGCACCGAGCAGTGCGTGGAGACCACCGCCCGGGTCGGCTGCGACCTCGGGTACGAGATGACGTTCGTGACCGACGCGACCGTCACCTTCCCGACGCCGCACCGGGACCTGCCGGCGACCGCCACCCTCGCCGAGATCCTCGCCGACCCGCGCACCCTGTCGGTCGAGGAGATCACCGTGCGTACCGAGTACGCCCTCGCCGGCCGCTTCGCCGCCGTCCGTACCGTCGACGAGGTCACCGGCACGGTCCCGGACCGGGCCGCCGACGCCGCCGCGGCGGCGACCGGCACGGGCGCGTCGCGGCCCGAACCCGTCGGCGTGCGAGGCTGACCGCATGGCCCGGGTCGTCTTCCTGCTCGTCCCGCAGCTGCACCTGCTGGACCTCGCCGGGCCGGCCCAGGTCTTCTCCACCGCCGCCGACCTCGGGTACGACTACCACCTGCACTACGTCGCCGACCGTGAGGTGGTGCCGACCGTGCAGGGCGTACCGCTGGTGGCCGGGCGCGAGTGGCCCGAGCTGACCCGCGACGACCTGGTGGTCGTACCCGGATGGCGGCCCCGCGCGCACGGCCCGGAGGGGCCGGTCGGCCCGGAGGACCTGCGGCGGCTGGCCGCCCACCACGCGGCCGGCGGCACCGTGGCCAGCGTGTGCGCCGGGGCGTACGCCCTGGGTCGTGCCGGGCTGCTCGACGGCCGGCGCTGCACCACCCACCACGAGGTGCAGGACGACCTGGCCCGCCGCCACCCGGCGGCGCGCGTGGTCCGCGACGTGCTGTACGTGGTGGACGACCGGGTGGTCACCTCGGCCGGCATCGCCAGCGGCATCGACGTGGCGCTGCACCTGATGGCCACCCGGCACGGGCCCGCCGCGGCCGCCCGGATCGCCCGCGTCCTGGTCGTGTACGCCCGCCGCAACGGCCACGAACAGCAGGCCAGCGCGATGATGCGGCACCGGTCGCACCTCTCCGACGCGGTGCACCGGGCGCAGGACCTGATCGACGCCCGGTACGACCGGCCGCTGCCCCTCGCCGACCTCTGCGCCGAGGTGGGGGTGGCCGAGCGGACCCTCACCCGGCTGTTCCGGCAGACCACCGGCCTGACCCCGCTCGGCTACCAGCAGCTCCTGCGGGTCGAGCGCGCGGAACACCTGATCGGGCACGGGACGACCGTCGAGTCGGCGGCCCGCGCGGTCGGGTTCACCGATGCCCGGATGCTGCGCCGGCTGCGGTCCCGGGCCACACCCCCTCGGACCCCTCCCGCCGGTAGTAGTCGTCCCGCGAACGGAACTCCACCGGCAGCGACCCGGGCAGGGTGACCCGCCCCTCGACGGTGAGCGGGCCGGCGTTGGCGCGCAGCGCCAACACGTCACGTTCCGGCGGCGACAGGTCCACCAGCTCGGGGTGGGCCAGCCGGAACGCGGCCACCGCCCGGCGGATCTGCCGGGCCAGGTCGACGACCCCCTCCGGGGCGGCGAGGGCGAGCGCCGGCTGGTGGATCGTCCGCAGCGCGTCGCAGACGACCAGCACCTGCCCCGGCCGCCCGGGACCGGGTGGCACCACCTCCAGCCGGGACGGCCACTGCCAGCGGACCTGCCCGCTGACCAGGCCCGGCACCCGCACCCCGCGCCGGTGGCGGGGCTCGCCCGCGCCGACGCCCACGACCGACAGCTGCGAGGCCGTCCCGACGTACGCGAGCCGCCGGTCGGTGACCGTCACCGCGACCGTCCCCGGCAGCGTCCAGCGCCGCCAGGCCTCGGTCGGGCCCAGCAGGTAGCCCGCCGCGGGCAACCGGTGCCGGCCGAGCACCCGCTCGCCCGGATCGGGGACCAGCTCGTGTCGCCGGTCCAGCACCGGCCCGGTGTCGTCCGGCGCGTCGAACCGGTGCGGGGCGATGAAGAAGGGGGACGCGTCATCGTGCATCGTCACGACCTCTCGTGCAGACGGCGATGGGGCGGCCGGATCACCCCTGGTTCACCGTGCAGCCTCGCCGACCCCCGGCACCACTGTCATGACGCCCGTTAGGGGGTCGGCCGGTCGTACCACGCCTGCGACCGATAGGTGCCGATCTCTTCCGGCCGGACGAGGCCGTCCTCGATCGCGCGGGCGAGCAGAGCCGCCTTCGTGGCGGCCGGCCGCCCCGCCCGGGTGTACTTGATCCGCGCCCGGTCCACGTACTGCTTGACCGTGTGTTCACTGATGCGCATCCGGCGGGCCACCGACGCCTTCGACATCGACTGGAACCACAGCAGCAACGCCTCCCGCTCCTTGTCGGACAGCACCGGCCGGTCCGGCCGGGGGTCGCCGACCATCGCGCCGGCCAGCGCCGGCGACACGTACGGCCGGTCGCTCGCGGCGGCCAGCACCGTCGCCACGCAGTGCTCCCGCCCCTCGTGCTTGGCGAGGAACGCGACCGCTCCGGCGTCGAGCGCCGCCAGCATCGTCGCCGGGTCGGAGTGTTCGGAGTAGACGACCACCCGCCGGCCCGCCGCACTCAGCTCGGCCAGCTTGTCCAGCGCCATCCGGCCGTGCAGCCGCAGGTCCAGCAGGACGACGTCGGCGTGCGGGGCCTCGCGCAGCACCTCGTCCGGGTCGTCCCCGGTGGCGACCACCTCCAGGCCCGGCTCGGGGGCGAGCCACGCCCGTACGCCGTCGATGACCACCGGATGGTCGTCGACGATCGCCACCCCGACCGGCCGGTGCGCGTTCACCGCCGCCACCGGGTCTGCGTCCATCTGATCTCCCCGTCCCGTTCGTCGAGGTGCTCCACTCGGCCGCCACCGCCGTCCGGCGCCGGAACACCGCCGCCCGGTGACCTGTCGTCGGAGGGATGGTCGGCGTGCTCGCCGTCCGGGGTGACGAGGCTGACCGCCACCTCGTCCGGCCCGGCCACGACGGTCAACCGGGCCCAGTCCCGGGCCCCGGCCAGGGTCGCGGTCGGCGGGTCGGCCAGCCGGCGGCGGATCTCCACCGGCAGCGGCGGCGGCGTGCCGATGGTCACCAGATCGATCGGGAGGCCGTTCCGCTCGGCCAGGTCGGCCGCCGCCCGCAGCTCGTGCAACAGCGGGTCGGGCACGTCGTCGGACTCGGCGATGAGCCGGCGCAGCCGCGCCGCCGCCAGCACGCACTGGCGTTGCACGTCCGCATCCGCCGGGTCGGCCCGGCCGTCGGCCAGCTCGGCGAGGACCTTCCGGGCGGCGGCGCCGGCCAGGGCGAGCCGTTCGCGCCGCTCCCGCCGGGCCAGCTCGGCCGCCTCGCGTTCGGCCACCAGGGCGTACGCCGCGGCCGCCGTCGCGGCCCGCTGCCGGGCCAGCGCGGCGATCGCCGCGCCACCGGCGAACACGGCGACCGGCAGCGAGGACGTGCCGTACACGTACATCGCGCAGCGGGCCAGGTCGGCGGGGGCGGTCGCGCCGTACCCGAGGACGGCCACCAGCGCGATCGTCGAGTGCGCGGTGAGCAGGAGCAGCAGCCCGACCAGCCGGCGCCCCCACAGGACCAGCACGAAGAACCAGGCGATGGTGCCCCACACCCAGTTCGCGGCGGTGAAGAGCTGCCGCTCGTCCGCCGCGGCGAAGACGACCGCGTCGACGGCCAGCAGCATCGCCGCCAGCGGCCAGGCCGGCAACGGGGCGCCGCGCAGCAGGCGCGTCCCCGCGATACCGCCCAGACCCGCGACCAGCAGCCAACCGCCGAGCACCGCCGCCGGTGCCGCCAGGTCCGCGCGGGCCGACAGCACCGCCGGCAGACCGATCGCCGTGTGCCACGCCAGCGCGATCACCACCACGACGATCCGCGCGCCGCGGTCGGAGGCGCGGGCCACCGCGGCCGCCGCGTCCGCGCCGGTCCGGCTCTCCCTGGTAGTACGCGGTAGGGGCACCGCCGTGACCGGTGGTGCCGTCAGCCCGGAGACGGTCCACTCCAGCCGGATCCGCGTGCCCGCCCCGGGGCAGGAGCGGACCTCGGCCCGCCCGCCGACAGCGGCCATCCGGCCGTGGACCGACTCGCGCAACCCGTACCGGTGAGCCGGGACCGTCGCCGGATCGAAGCCGGGACCGTCGTCGACCACCTCGACCACGACGGCGCGGCCGGCCCGGGCCAGGCGCAGCGTGGCCGTCGCACCCGGCGCATGCCGGACCACGTTGGACAGTGCCGCGTAGGTGCTCTCCGCGAGGGCCTCGGCGACGGCCGTCGGCACCTCGCACGCGGCCAGCTCCACTGTGACCGGCAGCTCCGCGAGCCGGGCCCGCACCTGCCGCAGCCGCTCGTCCAACCGGCCGTCACCCTCCGCCGCACGGCCGTCGGCGAGGGCGTCGAGGGTCCGCAGGTCGCCGGCGCACCGGTCGCGCAGCGCCGCCGACGACCCGGACACCGCGCCGAGGCCGACCATCGTGAGTGTGGCCAGGACGGTGTCGTGCAGGTCGCGGTTCTGCTGCCGCTCGGCCTCCCGGGTGGCCCGGGCGACCCGGCTCTCCCGCGTCAGCCGCTGATGGTCCACGAACGCCCGGTCCGCGCGGCCGATCCGGCGGCGCATGACGACGGCCATCACCACCGTGCAGCCGGTCTGCGCCAGCAGCGTCGCCGCGTGGGCGCCCGCCTCGACGGGATCACCCGCGGTGTGCGCGCCGATCGCGTACGCGGCGGTCACCAGCAGCCCCGCCGGGACCGACCAGCGGGCCGGGGCGGTCACCTGGGCGTTGATGATCGTGGTGCTCGCGAGGACCGCGATCCAGCTCCCCTCGCCGGGCAGCACCTCCGGTGCCACCAGCACGGGGATGGCCAGGCAGGCGACCGTGGTCAGGGCGACGTCACCGACCACCAGCGGGGCGGTGACCCCGTGCCGGAGCCCGCGGACCGCGTACCAGACCGACCAGGCGGTCAGTGTGGCGACGGCCGGCAGCAGCAGCGTCGGCTCGACCGGCGGCGTACGCACCCACAGCGCCACGACCGCGCCCACCACGCCGCAGCTGAGCCGGAGCAGGGCCGGAATCGTGGCGAAGATAAGGGTGAGGGCGCCGCCGGCCGGCGTGTCCAGAGTGCCGGGTGCCGCGATGATGCCGGCTTGGGTGCCGGGCAGCGCGGTCGCGGCGGCTTGTGCGGTGCCGGGTGGCGCGGTCGCGGCGGGAACGGCCGGCATCGGGCGAGACGTCCTTCCGAAACGACCGATACGGGTCCGGTCGGCAGAAATCGACGCCGGAGAATAGCATGCCCGAGGCTCCGCGATCACCCACCGTATGCGTGGTGTCGCCGGCCGGTCAGTTCCCTCGCGGCTGGATCAGGTCCCACCGGTTGCCGTACAGGTCCTCGAAGACGGCGACCGATCCGTACGCCTCGTGCCGTGGCTCCTCGAGGAACCGCACGCCGGAGGCGCTCATCCGGGCGTGGTCGGCGGCGAAGTCCTCGGTGTACAGGAACAGCCCCACCCGTCCGCCGGTCTGGTTCCCGACGCGCGTCCGCTGCTCGGGCGTTGACGCGCGGGCGAGGAGGATTGCGGTCTCTCGTGCGCCGCGCGGCCGCACCACCACCCACCGGGAGCCGTCCGGCCGGGGCGTGTCCTCGACCAGTTCGAAGCCGACACGCTCGGTGTAGAAGGCGATCGCCTCGTCGTACTCGCGCACCACCAGCGCGACCAGTCCCAGATGTGCCATCCGGCCATCATGCCGGGCGGGATTGGGGGAGCCGGGCAACGGTGAGCAGGTGTGAGCTGGCACCGAGCACCTCCGGGTCGCACTCGGTCAGCGCCGCACACCGCAGCACCTCCGCGAAGAGCGGCCCGTCCTCATCCGGCCCGCCGGTCACCGGCAGCAGCGGCCAGAGCGGGCCCTCGATCCCGTACCGTCGCGGCGCTGGCAGCCCGGCGGCGCGGAACTCGTCGACGATTTCGTCGGGGCGGTGGAAGTAGGCGGTGGTGAAGCCGCTCACCGGGTCGTTCACGCCGGTCTCGTAGGCGGCTAGCAGGGCCGGCCGGGTGCGGTCGTCCACCCGGCCCTGCCGGATCAGATCCATGAAGGGGGCGTGCCGGCTGATCGTCGCCGCCGCCACCACACCGCCGGGGCGGGTCACCCGCGCCGCCTCGCGCAGCGCCGCCACCCGGTCGGCCTGGTCCGTGAGGTGGTAGAGCGGCCCGAGCAGCAAGGTCACGTCCGCGACGGCGCCGGCCACCGGCAGCCGCCGGGCGTCACCGACCGTCGCGGTCACCTCCGGGTACGCGCGCCGCGCCGCCGCCGCATGCGCCGGCACCAGGTCGACTACGTGGACGCGGTGTCCGGCCGCCGCGAGCCATCCGGCGTGGGCGCCGGGACCGCCGCCCACGTCGAGCACCATGGCCGGTGCCGGCGGCAGCAGCCGGGACAGCAGGTCCCGGGTACGCGTCGCCTCGAGGCGGCCGTGCGGACTGCGCTCCAGCCGGTCGGCCTCGACGAACACCTCGGTGTAGTAGCGGACGACGTCAGGCTCCAGCGGGTGCGGCTGACTCATCCGTCGATGTTGCCGGCGCACCGGCGTCCGCGTCATGCCGATTTCTGACGAGGGCTGCTGGCCGGGCTCAGTCAACCAGTCCTCGCCTGGTCCATCCCACGAACCGCACATACCGGGAGTCCGCCCCGGGCATTCCATCCGGGTCAAGTCGGTACAGGTCTCCCGCGGCGTCGAACAGGCAGCCGGCCATGTACACCGCCAACCCCACCGGATCGCCGTCGTGGCTTGCCCGAAGGGCGAGCCTCGCCGTCGGGTGGCTTTCCCGATCCGATCGCCGTTCTCCGTATGGGCAAGGTCTGGCGCAAGCGGGACGTGGAGCGGTGGATCGCCGAGCACCGGCCTGCGCCCGACTGAACGCTGCGCGAAAGCTTCGCCGACGGGACGGCGTTCCTTCCGGGGCGGCGAAGCGGCGGTGGCGCCGCTAGGGTCGGCCCGTGGCCGTGCCGCAGGGGCCCCCGCCCGCCGGCGACTCCGGTTGCGGGGCCGGAACCCGGGGCCGCCGTGGAACACGGTGGACTGGGACGCCGAGCCGGACTGGGAGTGGCGATCCGCCGCCGACGACTCGGCCGCGCAGCTCCTGGCGCTCTGGCGGGACACCGTCGCCACCTCCCGGCTCATGATCGAGGAGGCGCTGGCCGAGGGCGGCCTGGACGGGTTGGCGCGGTGGACCAGCCCCGAGGGCGACACCCCCAGCCTCCGGCGGATCCTCGTCGACCTGATCGAGGAGTACGCGCGCCACGTCGGGCACGCCGACCTCATCCGGGAGTCGGTCGACGGGCTGGTCGGCGAGGATCCGCCGCACTGATTCCTGTCGGTGGGTGGGGCTAGTGTCTGCGGGGCAGGCAGCCAATCCGGGGGAGAGACCATGACCACCTTGGACAACCGTCCCAACACCGCACTCCTGGTCATCGACGTGCAGAACGGCGTCGTCGAAGGGGCACACGAGCGCGACGCCGTCGTCGCCAACATCGCCGGCCTCGTCGAGAAGGCGCGGCGGGAGCAGGTTCCCGTCGTCTGGGTCCAGCACTCCGACGAAGGGCTCACCCGGGGCAGCGACGACTGGCGGATCGTCCCGGAGTTGAAGCGGGTCGACAGCGAGCCGCTCGTCGAGAAGAACTACGGCGACTCCTTCGAGGCCACCACCCTCGAGGCGGTGCTGTCCGGGCTGGGCGTCGGGCGGCTCGTCGTCACGGGCGCGCAGACCGACGCGTGCATCCGCTCGACGCTGCACGGCGCGCTCGTCCGGGGCTACGACGCGACCCTCGTCAGCGACGCCCACACGACGGAGGACCAGTCGGCGTGGGGTGCGCCGCCGCCGGCGCAGGTCATCGCCCACACCAACCTGTACTGGACGTACCAGTCGGCGCCGGGCCGCACGGGCGGCACGGTCAAGACCGCCGACGTGGACTTCGCCGCCGCGTCCTGACGCCGGAGCATGGCGGCAACGCAGAGGCGTCGGGCTGGTCGGGCGCACGACGCCCGGTTAACCCGATCCGCCCCGTCGTGAAGTGCGGAACGGCGCGGCGTGACCTGCTTCTCCGAGCGGAGGCAGGCGAGTTCGCCGACTTCTCGGTGTCCGGTCGGTCCCGCGGGCACGAGCGGTACTGCCGAGGCTGACGGAGCGCCCGGTCGGTGTGGCGCTGCACATCGTCCGTTCGTCGCCCAAGATCACTGATCGTCTCTCGGCAACTGCCAAGCTGGTTGATCAACCTGCGTGTCGACTGTGACAGGCTCTGGCCGGTTCGCTCTACGGGGGAGCGTCACCGTGACCTGGAGACGAACACCATGACCGTCCGGCATGTCCCGGCTGTTGAGCGCACGTTCCCGGCTTCGCTGTATCGCCTGCCGCCGGCCAGCGACGAGCCGACGTCGGCGGGTTGAGCGAGAACCACCCCAGCCGTACCGCTGGCCATCGCCGCCACCTCTTCACGGACCGCCGTGGGCCGATTCGTGGGCCGGCGTCGCCAACTGGTGGGTGAGATGCAGAACCTCCGGCCTGGGGAGGCTCCCGGAGGCACTACCACCATTTCGAACCGAGAGGCACAACCACATGTCGAACGAGACCCCGGCCCCTCCGCAGGGCGCCCCGACCCCCCAGCCCGGGTTCGCCCCCGCGCCCCCGCCGAAGAAGGGGATGTCGACGGGCTTGAAGGTCTTCCTGATCATCGCCGGTCTGTCCGTCCTGCTCTGCGGGGGCGGGTTCGTCGCGTGCACCGCACTGGTCGGCAAGGCGGCCAGCGACGTCAGCAAGAACCAGGAGGCGAAGGTCGGGCACGTCAAGCTGACCTCGTGCGAGGCAGAGGCGGCGGGCAACGCGCTCCTGGCGAACGTGAAGTTCGATGTCGAGGTCAACAACTCCAGCGACGAGCAGAACACCTACTTCATCGACGTGTTCGTGCTCGACAGCAAGGGCACCCGGGTGGGTAACACCACGACCATCGTCTCGGACGTGCGGCCTGGGCAGAAGGCCGTCGAGGAGGGCATGGTCGTACTGAGCCAGCAGGTGTCCGGCAAGATCACCTGCAAGGTCGACAAGGTTTCCTGACCCGATCGAGCCGCCTGCGAGCGGCAGGCGAAGCCCCGGCGGGGACGTGTCCCGCCGGGGCTTTCCCTTGTCCTGATCTGCTGCCGGGGCTGCCCCGCCCGGTTACGACTCGGCTGGTGGTGCGCTGAGGTGGATAACGCCGTAGCCGATGAAGAGTGGGCCGGATCGCGGCGGTTGCCGCCGGCGGCCTTGGTGTCACTTACGCCCTGCAGTGGGTCATCCTGCTGACCTCCAGCGTCGGTGCCGGCCTGCCACCCCTACCCAACGTGGCCTCCCAGGCCGCCTCGTACGACCCGTCCCGCGCGGCGGCCTTCAGAATCTCGTTGATCCTCTCGCAGCCGGCTCTGTCCTCCTTCTCCAACCCGATGCCGTAGGGCTCCTCGGAGAAGGTCTTGCCCACCAGCTTGAACTTGCCCACGTTCTCCGGCCGCATGGAGTAGCCGAGGAGAACGACATCGTCGGTGCTCACGGCGTCGACCGCGCCCGACTCGAGGTCCGCCAGGCACCTGACGTCCTGGTCGTACTGCTGCAAGCGGGTGTTCGGGTACTGCGACCGGATCCGCCTGGCCGACGTCGAGCCGGCGTTCGAGCAGACGACCTTGCCCTCGAGATCCTCCGGCCCGCTGATGGTCGAGTCGGCCCTGACCAACAGGTCCTGGCCGGCGACGTAGTACGGACCGGCGAATATGATCTCCTTCTTGCGCGCCGCGTTGATCGTGTAGGCGGCCACGACAAAGTCGACCACACCCTCCTTGATAGCCTGTTCGCGGTCCGGCAGGCTGATGTCCTTCCACTGGATGTTGGCTGGGTCGACGCCGAGTCCCCTGGCGACGATCTTCCCGATCTCGACGTCGAAGCCCTCGTAGGTGCCATCGGTCTTCAGGCTGAGGCCCGGCTGGTCGGGAATCACGCCGATGGCGAGCGTCCCGGTCTCCGCGGCCTTTTCGATGACACCGGGGCCGCTGTCGCCTCCACCGCAGGCGCCGGTGGCGAAGGAGAGTGCCGCGACCACGACGACCGCTGCCCGCGTGACACGCATTCCGCTCTCCCTCTTTCGACGGCACACCGCCCCGGGAAACCCTACTGTCCCGCTTCGACCATTACGGCTGGTTGCGCCCATTCGGTGAGCGCCGCCCAGGGGTGACCCGACGTGCTGTGCCGCAGCCTGACCCGGGCTCGTCTATTTGGTCCGTGGATAGTCACAAAACGGTAAGTTGATCCCAACCGGTCTCGTGCCCTCCGCCCGGCCGACGGAAGGGAGGAACGGTGCGCCCTGAGCGAGTACGTCTGCTGTGGCTACTCGTCCTGACCGCCGCGCCGGCGGCGGCCGTGGCGGCCGTGTTGTACGCCGTCAACTTCACCTCGGCGTTCGGCCTGGCGCCCCAGGCCAGTGCGATCACGCCGTACGGGGCGTTCTTCGACCTGCGCTGGGTGCTGGTCTATCACAACTCCTGGGCCATGTTCGCCGGACTGCTGCTGGGCGCCATCGTGTTCCGCGGACTGTTCTCGGCCGTACTGGTCGCGCTCGCCTGGCCGGCCGAGCGGCCGCGCCCGTCGTTTCGCCGGCTGGCCAGGCGCAACCTGACCTTCGCGGCCGTCGTCGTCGTGATTCTCTCGCCGTGGACCGCGCTTGCCGTGGTCGCCTCGGACGTCTCGCTGGCCTACTTCCAGTTCCTCGTGCTGGTGCCGGTGATGATCCTGGCCCCGCTGCTACAGCGGGGCGGGATCGTGCCGGACTGGTGGCGCGGCCTGCCGTCGGCCGCCACGGTCGGCTGGTCGCTGCTCAACTTCGTGACCCTCACCGCGGGCGCCGCGCTCGTCTGGTCCGTCCCGGACTGGTTGACGGTACCGGCAGCCGCCCTGGCCGGATCGGTCAACGGCCTGCTGTGGCAGCGAAAGGTGCGCGCCACGGTGCTCCAGCAACGGGTGCGGTGGTCCCGGGTGCCCGTAACGCCGGTGGTCGTCGCCCTGGTGGTGAGCAGCTTGCTGTTGGTCGAGTACGTCGAGGACCTCGGGGCTCGCGGCGCCGGCCAGTCGCTGCAACCCATCGACGCCCTGCCACAGTTCGGGGACATCGGCCACCCGGTGATCTTCCTCGGCGGCTACAACTCGGCCCACCACGGCGACCCGTCGGAATCCCAACCTCCCATCGTGCGCTTCTCGTACCGGGGCACCGACCACCACGGGAAGCCGGTGTTCTACTCACCGGTCGACACCCACCAGTCGCTGTCCACCAGTGCTCAACTGCTCGCCATGCAGGTGGATCAGCTTCACTCGCGTAGCGGTAAGCCGGTCTCGCTGGTCGGACAGAGCGAAGGCGCCCTCGTCGTCCGCTACTACCTGGAACGCTACCCGCACCCCGCAGTCGACACGGTGGTCCTGGACAGCCCGATCCTGCTGGCCGGGCGTTCCTACTATCCGCCGCCGCAGGCTGATTCGGGCTGGGGCATCGCCACCGGTTGGCTGCTGCGCGGCATGTTCAAGCTGATGGAAGCCACCAGCGAGGCACCGGACACTCCCGACTCTCCGTTCATCCGCTCCCTGCTGGACCACGCGCCGTTCTACCGCAACCACCTGCTCTGCCCGGTGCCGGGCGTGCGGATGATCGCGCTACTGCCAATCGTCGACGCCATCACGGTCCCGGCGGAACTCAACGCCCAGATACCCGTGATCCAGATGCCCGGCTTCCACGGCCACCTGATCGACCGGCCAGCCGGACTGCGCCACCTGGCCGACCACCTCACCGGCAAGCCGCCGAGCAACCTGCTCCGTTGGGAATACTCGGCCCTCCAGCGGGTTGCCGGGGCATGGCAGGCGCCAGCCCTGCCGTTGGCACTCAACCCGGCATGGGATGCCGCCGACGAGCCGGATGCGGCATTGCGACGGGAACCCTGCCCGCCCTGAGCCGCACCGCCAGGGAGGTCAAAGCTGCTCTGAAAGAGCGCGCCCGGCAGGATTCGAACCTGCGGCCTTGGGATTAGAAGTCCCCTGCTCTATCCGCTGAGCTACGGGCGCGTGTCGTGGATCTCGCGCGAGAAGGGTACCGCCGCGCCCCCGGTCAGCGGGGGAACGGGTGGCGCCAGCCACGTCGACGGCCCAGCCTGCCACGGGCCAGCGCCGCAGGTCACCCGGATTGTCCCGGCCGCCCGCCGCGGCGTCGCCCCGTCGTACGCTCGGCGTCGTGCTGCTTGATCCGGACACCGAGAGTGACGTCGCCTACGAGTTGTGCCAGCTCGTCGGGCGTGCGGTCCTGCCGGTCCGCTCGGGCGACGGCCTCGGGACGGCGTTCTTCTTCGCGACGGCCGACGGCGGGGAGTACCTGCTGACGGCGGACGCGCTCACGCGGTCCGCGACCGGCGAGGTCGGGTTGCGACCCAGCCTGACCGAGACGGCGGACGTCGCCGGGGACGCGCTCACCGTGCCGGACTTCGTCAAGCGGTGGAGCCGGCCGGGCGCCGGTGCGGCGGTCATGCCGACCGCCGGGCTGCACGAGCTGGCGGAGGGCGCGGGCTGGCGGTGGCGTACCCAACAGGTGCCGGAGGTGATCGCCGCCGACAGCGACGCGATCGCCGGTATCGGCGCGGAGCCGGGCTCCGCCATCGTCCTTGCGCTGGGCGTCGGCGAGGGCGGCGCGCGGCCGCTGGAGGTGGCCATCGAACGGTACGCGCGGGAGGGCGACACCGTCCGGCTCACCGCCGACCTGCCCGACGGGTACGTGGGCGCGCCCGTCTTCGCGGTGCTCGCCGGCAGCGCCGGCGAGGTCGAGCTGAGCTGCCTCGGCCTGGTGCTCCCCGCCGACGGGAGCGGCCACCCGCTGGCCACGTTCGACACCATCCGGGCGGCCGTCGCCGACCTCGCCGGCTGAACCCGGCTCAGCCCTGCGGTACGGCGGCCTCCGCCTCCGGCCGGCGGGGCGCCGGTGGTGCGCCCTCCGCCGCCGCCGCGCGCTCCTCCGCCGTGACCGTCGGCCCGGCGCCGAGGAAGGCGTCGGCCCAGCGCCCCACCTCGGCGAGGACCTTCTCGCGTACGGCGGGGCCGGAGAGCGTGAGGTCGTGCAGGCCGCCGTCGAAGCGGGCCAGGGTGACGTGCCGGCCCAGCCGGGGCGCCCAGCGGACCATGTGCTCCACGTCCAGCACGGCGTCGGCGAGGGAGGCCCCGTCCTGCCACTTGAGCCCTTTGAAGCTCCGCGTGGACGCGGCGACCAGCACCGGCACCGGGATGTCGAGACCGGCCCGGAGCCGCTGCTGGCCCCGGCGGATCGCGGCCAGCCAACCGGCCCGCACCGGGAACCCGGCGAGCGGTTTCCAGGCCAGGTCGTACCTCCACTCGCCGCGGTGGTCGGCGTGGAGGCTCTCGCCGTACACCGTGCCGAGGCCGGCGCGGATGACGCGCTTGGGCGCGCTGCCGGCCAGGCGCGCGACGGCGGCCGCGCCGGGTCGCCGCAGCACCCACGGAAGGTTGAGGTCGAAGAAGGGGCTGTTGAGGAAGAGCCCGTCGAGCAGGCCGGCGTCGCGTCGGGCGTGCGCCCAGAGCGAGATGATCAGGCCGCCGGTGGAGTGGCCCATGCCGAGCACGATGTCGTGCCCGTCGTCCTCGCGGATGATCTCGGCGGCCGCGTCCAGCTCGGGAAGGTACTCGTCGAGGTCGAGGCAGAAGTTCGGCGTCTGGTGCGGGAGCAGGCTGCGCCCGTACTTCCGCAGGTCCAGCGCGTAGAAGTCCCAGCCCCGCTCGACGAAGAAGTCGGCCAGGTGGGTCTGGAAGAAGTAGTCGACGAAGCCGTGGACGTAGAGCACGGCCCGCCGGGTGGGCCGGTCGGCGCGGCGGCGGACCAGGGTGGCCACCACCGGGCCCTCGTCGTCGGTGCCCAGGTCGATCGTGTGCCGCTCGTACGGCGGCCCCAGCACGTCCGGTTCCACGACAGCGACGGTACGCCCGCAAGCTACCCGGCGGTAGCCCTCCTCCGCGTGGCGGGCGGAGGAGGGCGTACGCCTCAGGCCGTCTCGGCGTCGGCGCGGGCCGGCTCGGTGTCGCCGACCTGCTGGTCGTCCGGTTGCGGCCCGGTGTCGCGCAGGTGCTTGTTGTGCCGGGGCTCCTGGCGGGTCTTCGCGTCGTTCAGCCGGCGCCGCAGGTCGTCGCGCACGTCGTTCAGCGCGGCGTGCAGGTCCTCCTCGGTGGAGGTGGTGACGATCTTCTGCCGGCCGGCGATCCAGCACTCCAGGGTGACCTTCTGGCCCTTGGCCGCGCGGTCCTTGACCGACACCTCCAGTTCGGTGGCGTCGGCGTGGAAGCCGGCCAGCCGGGCGTCGAGGGTGGCGAACTGTTCCGCGATCCAGGCCCGGTCGCTCTGCGAGAAGCCCGCTCCGACGCGCAGGCACTCCGCGACGGTGGCCGGATTGGTCACGGCGCTCATCGCTGGCTCCGCCGGGTGCCGGTGGTGGTCGTCGTCATGATCGCTGACCTTTCGTTCGGGGTGCAGTGCCGTTGATCAAAGCCATACCCAACGGCTTCCGGTCCGGAACGTGATCGACCCCCGCGGCCGGCCCGCGTGACTCGACACCGGCCTTAGCACACCGGGGCCTTGATCAGGTTGTTGTCCACAGGCGGCCTCGCTGTCCACAGATCGGTGCTCCCGGATCGCGGTGTACGTCCGCGGCGGCCAGGCTCGACGCCGAGTCGACTCGCTGATGGCAAGCCCGATCTCCCCTGGAGGGACGATGTTCGACACCTACGTCACGATCGTGAGGATTGAATAACAGCTATCATGCGGCGTCAGTTGTCTGCCCCGCCGTGCAGCAGCCGCATATGGATTCGCCGCAGCGCCAACTCCGCCTGGTGCTGCTCGACCAGCCGCTGCCGTTCGGCCTGCGCCTGTAGGTTGGCCTCGGCGGCACCCTGCTTGTGTGCCCGCTCAATTGCTCGCTCGTTTCGCGCGGCCGCCGCCTCCATGTCGGCGGCCATCATCTCGACCACCTCGGCGTAGTGGCGCAGTTCGCCGCGCAGCTCCCGCAGCTCGCTCCTCCGAGCCTCATCCGACACCTCTGCTCGCCAGCCGAGGATGCCGATCGCCACGGCTACGACCAGCAGGGCGGTGGCGATGGTGTGCTGGTAACCAGACGCCCACATCACCCCCGTTGCGGTTAGCGCCACGGCAGCGACCAGCAGGTACACAACCTGCCAGCCGGTGATGGAGCGCCCGGCGGTCGATGACGACTGCTCCTGAGACACAGATGGCCTCCGCATTCTTAACGGAACCTTTAGGGAAGGCCAGATGGAACAACAGTTCGACCCATCGGCGAAAGTCCGCCGTACGGGGGATATGGGTAACCCAGCGTGATCCGCTGGCGGCTGCTCATTCCCGCATGCTATGGGCAACTGAGCGTAAGTGCCTGGAGGCCGATGGCACCTTATCGATCACCGACCGTTCGACCCTGGGGTGGGCCAGTCTTGTTTTTTGGCCGATCGTCTGGTCGCTGGCGCTCTGTGCCCCGCTACGTACCGCAGCAGACCGGCTGGCTGATCTCGCTGATGCCGCCAGCACTCGCCTTTTCCGCGTTTTGCTGCCTATCGGCCCTGTTCAGGCATGCGGATGTCAGAGGTGTGATGTAGAGGTACCCGCTCAAACGATCCGGAGCACGTACTCGTCGCCCGGATACGCCTCCTGAAGGCCGTCGGATCTCGTGACCACTAGCACGGGAACGCCGTCCGCGAGTCCGAATGTCGCCCGTTCGATGGGGGTGGGCATGCGTACCGACACGACCGATCCCGGCTCGCCGGTGAGTTCTTGGCGCTCAATAGATTCGCGGACACGGATGCCGATTCCGTGCTCCAGGTCGACCAGACCCTCTGACCGCAGTGCGGCGACGGCGGCCTTCACTGTCGCCTTGCCGACCGCGTATTCGTGTCGCAGCCGCGGTTGGGGCGGCAGCAGGGCCCCGGGCGGCCACTCGCCCGAGTCGATCCGGGCCCGCAGCGCGTCGGCGAGCTGCCGCCACGCCGGCACGCCGGAGTGAGGGTCGATCACACGGCGGACGGTAGGCCGGGCCTGAAGGGTGGTCCGGTGGACAGGTCCACCGGTCGACCGGTCTACCCTTCCGGGTGGGCCACGAAGACACCGACGCCGGACACGGACTCGACCAGGCCCCGGTCGCGCAAGATCGTGACAGCGGTCCGCACCGTCATATGAGAGGTCTTGTACTGCTCCTGCAGTTCTCGCGACGAGGGCAACTTGTCTCCGGGCGACAGCTCTCCGGACGTGATGCGAGCAACGATGTCGTCAACGATGCGCTGATAGGCGTGCTTGTACGTCATGGCGGATCTCCCCTGGCAGGTGCCGTCATCCGACCACGACGGGCGCTCTCGGTCAAGATCTGTACGCATCAGGTCCCATCATAGGCTTGACCTATGCTGCGTGCGCATCATAGGTTGCGAGAGTGGCGGTCCCTGGCAGGCTCCGTCACGGCCGATGCGGGTTCCCCGTGGCCCCGCATCGGTCCCTCAACCCATGCCTGGAGGCGTACATGCACAGGCACTGGAGTCGGCTCTTCAGCCGACCCGCCGCGCACATCGACGCGACCGGCCCCGCCACCACCTATCCTGCCCGAGCCGGGGCACTCAGCCCCGCCGCCGTCGAAGAATTGGAAGTCCACCGGCGCTCGGGCAGGCACTGGTCGGGACCGGCCACTGAGGTGGACCGGCTGATCGACCCATGGACCGCCCAGGACGGCAAGCGGCGACCCGCCGGCAGCCCGGCACCCAGCGAGCATGCCCGATCGCGATGACCGGGCCGCTGACCGCGCACGCCGTGCGCGCCGTCGACCAGCTGCCCGTCCGGCTCGGCGGCGAGCACATGCCACGCCGGCCGGAGTGGACGTGTGATACCTGCCCGGACACGGACACGCCATGGCCCTGCCCGCCGGCGCTGGTGCGCATGGCCGAGTACCACGGCGGCGATGACGCCGCTCTAGCCGCGTACCTCGGCGCGCTGGACATCGCCGCCTACGCCGACCAGCCCGACGCGCTACGGCACGAGCTGCGCCGCATTGGGCCAGCCCGATGACCGCGCTGCGGGCTGGCGTCGTCGTCGAGCTCAACGCCCGCGCCTCCGTCCAGTTCGCCGGCAGCCGCGCGCTGCGGCTGCGGATCGTCCGCGTCGACCCGCAGCCCACCTACCACGGGTGGGTGTGGCTGACCGGATACGTCATCGACCAGCGCGGCACCGCAACGGCGCGGCGCGAGGTGTACGTGCAGCGCGCCGGCGTCGTCGTGGTGAACCCGGCCGCCGCGGCCCTGCGGCCGGCGGCCGAAGGCACCGGCCGCAATGGGCGGGAATGTTTGACCGGCGGAGCAACAATCGACGTTCGTCAGGTGCCGATCAGGTGAGGGGGCGTGCCGTGAGGGCGCGGTTCTGGTGGGACGCCATCACTGCGATGATCGCCGCCGCGCGCAGGCGTAGCCCGCAGCAGGAGGCGGCGCTGCAGGCCGAGCGGTCTCGGGGCGTTGATCGGCTCGGTGAGCACGTGGTCGACCGCCACCAGTCGACGAATGGCCCTGCCGCCTCCGCGTCGAGGAGACGACGGGGCCCCTCGCGTCAGGACTAGGTTGGCGAGCATGAGCGTTCCCCGTAATCCGTTGCGCCTGCCCGACGGGCGAGTGCTGTACGGTCGCTGGCCACAGAGCATGCCGGCATCGGGGGAAGGGCCCTACATAGCCGCCCTGGCCCGCCAGATCGGAGGCGTGTGCGAGGTGGTGCTGCCAGTCGGTCGAGCGGACGTCGCCACGCCCACCACGGTGTACGAGGTCGAGCCGGCCCATCAGTGGCGAACCGCGGTGCGTCAGGCCCTCGCGTACGCAGGACAGACCGGCTTGTCGCCAGCGATAGCGCTGTTCGGCCCAGAGGACTACCTCCGCATCTACCTGTTCGTGCGGGATCGGCTGCCGAGCCTCGGCCTCTGGGCCTACCGGGGACGGTGGGAGCAGCTCACCAGTCGGAGGAGCGCCGCGCTCAGGTGGCACGATCGCTACTCGATAGCGTCGGACATCGGTTGATGCCGAGGAATGCCGTCGATCACCCGGGGGAACGTGTGCGTGGGTGTGGCGAGGCCCCGCAGAACGCCAGTAGCTGCGGGGCCTCGACCGGCAAGGTTACGCCTCCGGTGGCGCCGCCTTGCGGGGCCGGCCGGGGATGCGGGACCACTCCCGGTCGAAGGCGTCGATGTCCGAGGCCCGGTAGATCCGTCCGCCGGCGAGGGTCAGCACCGGCTCGGGGAAGTCGGGCCGCTGCTCCAGCTGGCGCACGCGGGCCGTCGACACCCCGAGTCGGGCCGCAACCTCGGCGCTTCCGAGCAGGTCCAGACCCCGCACCCGGGACTCTTCCGACTCGACGGTCACCAGCCGCGGCTCACCCGTGACCGCGGCGACCTCGCCGACCCACGCCCGCGCGGCGTCCAGGGCCGCGGCGTAGTCGTCGGCGTCGACGGTGCGCTGAACGGTGAGGATGCGCGCTTCCTCGTTGTAGCGGGTGACGCTGGCCAGCTGGGCCACCGTGATGAGCTGCTCCTGGGTGACCTGCCCGACCAGTTCTGCCTCTGCGTGCCACTTCACCTGTTTGATCTCCTCTCGGCGTCCGGGGCGGCGGGGATGGGTCGGAGGTGGCCGGGGCCGGCGGGTGCCGGCCCCGGCGCCCCGGCTAGTCCTTGAAGGACCAGTCGAGGCCGGCGCTGATCAGCAGCCGCAGGACCTCCAGCACGTCACCGGCGTCCTTGGGGGCCACGAGCCAGTTGTCGTTGCCCTTGCGGAAGTGCCACATGCTGCTACGGGTCTGCCGAACGAGGAAGCCCTGGCGCTCGGCTTCCTCGGCGATCAGCTGCATCGCCTCTCCGATTTCCATCTCTCACCTCCCTTCGTTGTGACTCCATTCTAGCACAAACACTTGCGGACACGTAAGGGTTTTATCGAGGGGTTCGCGAGTTACTCACGAAGACAGCGCCCCGCCGCCTCCATCGAGGAGACGACGGGGACCGTCGCGGCAGGGGCGGAGTCAGGGCCGGCCGCGCTCGCGTCTGGCCGCTGCCCGGATTTCGCGCAGGACCTGCTCGTCGCGGGGCAGGTAGGTCGTCACGGACCGGATCTCGCGGATCTCCCCGTCGGGGTAGTGCTGGGCGGTGATCTCGTTGTGCGCGGGCGGTAGGCCGTAGATCGGCTGGCCGGTGTCCAGGCCGAGGGACAGCAGCCACCGGGCGAGCGCCCGGGCGGCCACGGCGAACACGCTGTCGCCGGTGCGGTCCTCGAGCCACCGGCCGGCCGCGTACACCACACCGGTCAGGACCACGGCGAGGATCTCGTAGACGATCAGCGAGTCGATGGTGATTCCCCACCGGGCGGCGACGTAGGCGACGGCCAGGGCGGTGAGGTGGCCGATCAGCAGCGGCCAGCAGGTCCGCACGTAGGCGGCGAGACGGTCGGACATCAGGAGGTACCTCCTCGGGTACGGTCGTGGGCGTGGTGCATGTGCCGTCCCTGCCGGTGGCGGAGCGGCTGGTGTTGGCCGAGCTACTTGGCATCGCCGGCCGCTACGGCACGGGGATGGACCGGGACGCGCCCCGCGGTGACGCCCTGGCCGCGGTGTGCGCGGTGTCGACGGACCCGTGGCTGCTGGGCATCGCGGCCGGCACCGTGGCCGCCAGCCCGCACGGCCTCGGCGGGCCGACCATCGCGCTGCTGGCCGCCGCCGGCGCCGACATGTCGGTGGCCACCGAGCACGCGGCGGACACCCAGGCCCGCCTCGAGGCGATGGGCATCCGCTACGACCACCCGCCGGCGGCGTAGCCGGCGGTCAGTGTTTGGCCGAGGTGGTGCCGGGTTGCAGGGCGGCCAATTGGGCCTTGAGGTCGCCGATCTGTCCGGTCAGCGCGGTGATGGTGGCTTCCTTGCCGGCCAGCTGGATGCGCAGCTGATCCCGCTCGGCCTGTACCGAGCGCACCTCGCCGCCGAGCTGCGCGATACGCGACTCGAGCTCGACGACGCGCTGGCGTAGCCGCTCGGCCTCGGCCGACGTCGCCGCCAGGGACTGCCGGGCGTCGTGCAGCGCGGCCTTGACCTGCTGGAGCTCGGTCCGCAGGTCACGCGTCAGGTCCTGATAGATGCTCTGGCGGATGCGGTCTTCCTCCGCCTGCAGCTGCTCGGCCGCGGCCTCGGCCTGTTTGGCCTGCGCCTCGGCCAGCCGCTGCTGGGCGGCGCGGGTCTGCCGGCCGAGCACGTGCGCCACCACCGTGCCGGTGAGGCCGGCGCCGACCGCTCCCGCTGCGCCGACCAGCGCGACGACGACGCCGGGCTCCACACTCAGGCCCGGGCGAGCGCGGTCAGCGCGGCCGCCAGCTCGGCCGGGTTCTGGCCGGCGGCGACCAGGGCGCGGGCGACGTCGGCCGCCGGGCGGCCACCGAGTGCCGCCACCACCGCCTCGTCGACGTCGTCGAGGCGGACGCCGAGCGCGGTGAGCTGGTCGGCGAGCAGCCGCCCGGCGCCGGCGACGGGCTTGCCGTCGCGGCCGAGCTGGGTGGCTTCGAAGATGTACTCGAGCAGGTCCCGCATCGACAGGTTGGCCCACCCGGCGGCGGTCAGCCGCGCACGGGGCCCGCTCGCCTGGTAGGGGGTGTTCTCGGTCAGCACCTCACGTAGTGCCTGCTTGACGTCGTCCTTCGTCGCCATGACGAACTCCTCCTTGATGAGTGACGCCAGCCCGAACGGGCGCGCATCGTTGTCGCCGTCCGGGTGCCCGGACAGGTGGATGTGCTCGGTGTGCGGGTTGCTGCCGGTGTAGCGGCGGGCCACCCAGCCGGAGGCGGCGGACCAGATGGTGCGGTTCCAGATGATGTAGATGAGCCGCCGTTCGAGGCCGGCGCGGCAGCGTCCGACCAGATAGGCGACGAGCATCTGCGCGGTCAGCCCGGGGACCCGGAAGTCTTTGTCGATGTCGATCGCGCGGACCTCCGGCACGCGGTCACCGTCGTTGCGTTCGGCCCGCACGCCGGGGGTGTCGTCGGGGTTGTGGCCGGACACGGACTGCTGGTGCGCGGTGTCGCCGATCGATCCGTCCGAGGCGGTGTCCCGGGCCGGGGCGATCGCGGCGAGCTCGGTGCGCAGCTGCCGCGCCCAGGCGACCAGCATCCAGCGGGCCATCTCAGCTCACCTCTTGATGGGCGGCCGGGTCGGCGAGGGCCGCGGCGTCGCCGAGGACATCGCGCTCGTCGACGGCCTCTCCGCTCACCTGCAGGGGGTCCTCGTCGACGCCGGGGGTGATGACGACGGTCGGCTCGGGGTCCTCGGACATGGGGCAGCTCCTCCTCGGGCGTGGGCAGGGTTGAGCGCCCCCAAGCCGGCGGGCCGGGGGCGTGGGAGGTTCCAGCGGGGGCGGGGGTCAGCGGTGGTAGGTCAGGTCGTCCAGGCTGATGTCGAACGGCGCGCCGGTGTTCGCCCGGCGGACCACGACCGCCCCGGTGGTGAGGATCTCGATGGTCGACGCGGCGCCGTTGGAGACGGCCGCGATCAGCATCCGGTCCTTGGTCGGGGCGTAGCCGGCGGCCAGGGTGCACATCGTTTCGCCGTTGACGGTGCTCGCCGAGCAGGCGATGCGGCCGCGCAGCCGGACGACGTCGTTGGCGTCGAACCGGGCGGCCAGCGGGTCGATCGACGCGCCCACCTTCTCGGTGTACTTGCCGGTGGCGCCGGGGTCGATGTTCGCCATCGCCGCCCACGTCTGGTCGGTCAGGACCACCCGGCCGTCCTTGTCGATGCCGCCGACGGCGCGGCGGATGTTGTCCAGGCCGCGCTGCTCGACCATCACCGCGCGGCCGGTGCTGTTGGCGTTCATGATCGCCACGATCAGGTTGTCGTAGTAGGAGCCGGACACGGACTCGGCGCGGTAGTAGCCGCGTTCGTTGTCCCAGCGCACGAGCCGGCGGACGGTGTTGTGGGTGACGTACACCTGACGCAGGTCTGGCTCCGTGGAGTCCGGCGTGCTGAGGAACTCGACGACCTCGATCGGGTCCGGGAGGCCGGCGTCGGCGGCCGGGTCGTAGTGGGGCGGCCGGCGCCGCACGTAGCGGGCGTCGCCGCGGGCGTCGTTGTGGTAGGTCGGGTGCGGGTCGGGCGCGGCCTCATGCCCGTCGATGCTCGACGATTCGGCGAGTTCGGCGGCCGAGGCGGCGGCGGCCTCGGCCGCGGTGACGGCGTCCTGCACGCTGACCGCGAGTTGGTCGGTGATGTCCGGCAGGTCGGTGGTGATGGCGAGCACCCGCGGCTGCCCGTCCTGGCCGACCCACATCGCCTTCAGGGGCCCCTTGAAGCGGGGCAGACCGCCGAGCGGGTACCCGTTGGTGCCGTCGGAGGCGACGACTTCGGTGATCGGGTTGCCGTTGGCGTCGGCGAGGTCGGTGATCCGGACGCCGCCGGTCTGGGCGTTCCACGCCTGGATGACCGCGCCCGGGGCGAACACCGCGGCGTTGGCGGCGCCGACCGTGACCACATACGACGCGATGTCGCCGCCGTACCAATACACCGTCACAGCGATTGACCGCCTTTCAGCCGAGCGGGAAGGAGTGCGCGACCGAGATCGCGTTGCCGGTGTCGATCGGGGTGAACCGTTCGATGAGGATCGACCGGTCCGGGTTGAACAGGAACCGGGTGGTGCCGCCCACCTCGTTGATCGAGCCGGGGAGGATCTCGGTCTCCGACGGGGCCATGCCCGACGGCAGGTCGGCGACCTTGACGGCGCCGCTGGTGATGCGGCCGCCGGTGCGGAACAGGTCCAGCCGCACGTGGATCTGCCCGTTGCGGCGGCGGGCCTTCACCCGGCCGCTGGGCTGCACCGACCAGCCGGACGCGACGGTGCAGTTGAGCCAGCCGGAGTCGTCGTGCAGCACGCGCCACGGGTCGACGCCGGTGGACAGCTGCCACCGGCCGGTGTCCGCCTCCCAGATCCGCCGCCCCGGTGAGTGCGGGGGGCGGCTGTCGGACCAGCACAGCAGCTGCCCGTCGGGGCCGATGTACCAGCGCTGCCGGGTGAGGGTGGCGTTGGTGAGGCTGCCGCCGGCGGGGATGTTGACCTGCCCGACGGAGATCTCGTAGGAGCCGCTGCCGCGCTGCTGGGTGAGGCCGGGCAGGGTGCCGCCGGGAACGCCGGTGAGCACCGCGGCGCGGACCAGCATCGTCGACCAGTTCAGCCGCAGCACGACCCGGTCGGGCCGGGTCGCAGCACCACCGTTGGACCCGATGCCGCCGATGGCCAGGTCGGTGTCCTTGTTGAGGTAGGCCATGCCGATCAGCCGGGCCGCCGTGCCGGCGCGCAGGTACAGCACCCCGCCGGACAGCAGCAGCGGGCTGGGGTCGCTGGTGGAGCCGATCAGCCCGGACGGGCTCGCCCAACCGATCCCTTCGGCGTACTCGGCCTCGGTGACCGCCCCGGCCCCGACGGTGGGGTAGTCCTCGTACGGGTAGGAGATCTCCACGCGCGTCAGATCCTCTCCATGCTGGCGATACGGCGGGCGAGGGTGCGGTTGCCGGCGACCCAGGCCGGGTCGGTGATCGCGGCCTGGGTGCCGATCAGCGCGATGCGCTGCCGGCCCTCGCGGGGGGTGACCTGCAGCCGCACCGCCCGCACGACGTCGGTGATCGGGGCGGCACCGCCGGGAATGACCAACGCGAGGTCGCCGACGTCGTAGGCGTCGCCGTAGACGACCTGCGGGGTGTCGACGGTGTCGGTGGTGACGGTGAGCTGCTCGCGGCCGGCGTCGAGGGCCTCGTCGCCTGACTGCTCGAGCTTGGCGGTGTCGCCGGCCTCGGCCTGGCGCTGGTCGACGAACTCCTCCGAGCGCCACCAAGTGGCCACGGCGGCCGCGTCAACGCGCTCGACGATGTTGCGGTCGGTGCCCTGCCCGGCGCCGGCGACGATCGCCACGGTGCAGGTGGGTGCCTGGTTGGCGACGTGCACTGAGCGCAGGTTGCCCAGCCCGAAGGAGAAGCGGGCGAGGTGGGTGCGGTCGCGGGGCGCGTACACCTCGGCGACGATGTCCCGGCCGACCTGGCGGGTGCGCACGCCGAGCCGGCCGCCGGGCACGCCGGCGCCGCCGAGTAGCGCCAGGGCTCGCAGCTCGTCGTAGAGGTCGATCCACCGGCTGGTGTAGGTGAGTGTCGCGCCGAGGCCCGCGCCGGCGCCGATGACCAACTGCGGTACCCGCCGCGCCGTCAGCGCTCTGGGTCCGGCGTTGGCGTCGATCAGGGTGAGCATGAGGGTGCCGGCGGGGCCGGTCCCCGACCAGTGGGAGTCGGCGGTCTGCGCGGTCGCGGTGGCCGTCGGGTCGGGGTAGGTGATGCGGTTGGCGATGTGGGCGGCGTCGTCGCCGAAGTCGACGACCCACTTGCCTCCGGCGTCCTCGCCCTTAGCGGTGCGCTTGAAGTCCAGGCCCTCGATCGGCCCGGACTTGAAGTAGCGGCCCTGGTCGCGCACGACGACCCGGTTGCCGGGTGCCAGGGCCTCGGTCAGCTCCGGGTACGCCGGCGCGACGAAGGACCCGGCGACGATCTCGTTGAAGCGGACCTCCGCGTCGACCTCGGTCCACCGGATCGGGTTGGAGACGGGCACGCAGTTGCGGTCGGTGATAGTGACCTCGGTGTCCAGCCATGCAGGGGTCACCGCTCACACCGTCTCTCGGAGCCGGCGGTAGGTCATGACGAACCCGGCCCCCGTTCCGGCGCCGGAGAGCACGAGCTCGACGTCGTTGTCGCCCTCGACGAGTGGCCACAGGTCACCGGTGATCGCGCCCCACCACACCTGCCCGCCCGGCCCGGTCACCGTCGGCGGGTCGGAGGTGATGACGACCTCCTCACCGGCCCTCAGCGGCCCGTCACCGTCCCAGTCCGGGTCGAGGGTCCACGTCTGCCCGGTCGTGTGGTTCGTCGCCGTGAAGCCGGATGCGGGGCCCCGGACGACCAGGTCCGGCCAGGCCGGCGCGTCACCGTCGTTGCGGACGGTCTCCCGCCCAGGGATGCGCGAGGAGGACACCGACATGAACGGGGCCAGGAACTTGCGGGTGGGCCGCTGGTCGCGTTCGACCGTGGCCGGGTCGACGTCGCGGAAGTACCCGTCCGGGCACCAGAACTGCACCGTGGGCTGCTCGTGGCGGCCGATCCGCTCGGGGTGCACGTCGTAGGAGCCGGGCTCCAGCTCTACGGCGATCTCCCGCACGGTGCCGTCGGCCTGGGCGATGCGCAGCACCCCGCCGCCAACCAAGGCTCGCGCGAGCTCCCGCCACCGGGGCAACATCTGCAGCCGCGAGCTGCCGCGGAAGAACATGTCGAAGGTGATCAGCCGGCCGGCCACCCACACATGCCGGGTGGTGGTGCCACCGCGCGGACGGTCGTCGCGCTGCACCTCGCGCGGGGTGACGCCGAGGCCGGTGACGGTGCCGTGCAGGATCCAGTAGCCCAGCTCCCGGCGGGTCAGCGGCCAGTCCCGGCCGTGCCGATCGATGAACGTCCAGACCTCGACATCCTGCGACGGCGCCGGCGGGGTGACCGGCGGGGCCGCGACCGGCCGGACCACGATGGGCATGTCAGCGCTTCCTTCCCGCCCGGGCGCGGCGGGCCCGGCGGGCCTCGATCGCGGCGATCTGCTGATCGGTCGGCGCCGACCCGGCGAAGTGGTAGTGCGTGTCCCCACCACCGGCGGCGGCCGCCGGCGCCGGCGGGTCGTACGGCGGCGGCGCCGGCGGCGCCCACCGCGGCCCATCCGACGGCGGCCGGCCCGGCCACCATCCGCTGCCGTCGCCGCCGCCGGCCGGGCCACCCGTGGCCGCCACCCGCAGCCCCGCCGGCGACCACCGGGCACCGGCCGGGGTGAACGCCGCGGCGGCGAGCTTCGCCACCGACTTGGCGGCCTTGGCCACCTTGCGGGCCCGGTCGTACAGGCCCAGCGCCACGCCGTCACCGGTGAACCAGCCCAGCCGCCTGGTCACCTTCGACGGGGAACGGATGCCGAGCAGCTCGCGGATCTTCGCGGGGATGAGGTTGGTCAGCTCGCGGACCTTGCCGGTCACCAGGTGCCAGGCGCCGGCAATGCCGTCACGCAGGCCTGCGGCAAGGTCGCGGCCGATGCCGAGCATCCGGTCCTTGATGCCCCTCAGCCCGTTGGTGATCTTGGCTCCGAGGCCGCCGACGAACGTGACCACGGCGGTCAGCCCGGCGATCGCCTTGTCCTTCGCCCACGCGACCGCGTTGGACAGCAGCCCGAAGACCGCCTTCCAGACGCCGAAGTAGGCGCGGACCCGGTCGACCAGCCAGCCGGCGATCGCCGCGACCGCGCGGAACGCCGGCGTGACGATGTTCTGCCACCACCAGATCACGACCTGGGCGACCAGCTTGTACCCGCCCACGATCCAGTTGAAGGCCGGTTTCAGGGCGTTGTTCCACAGCCACAGCCCAGCGGCCGCGACGCCGCGGAAGGCGGCGTCGACGATGTTCCGGAACGTCTCGGACTTCTGGTAGGCGATGACCAGGCCGGCGACCAGGGCGACGATGGCCAGGATGACCAAGCCGATCGGGTTCGCGGTCATCGCGGCGTTGAGCAGCCACTGGGCGGCCGCCCACGCCTGGGTCGCCACGGTGGTGGCCACCATCGCCACCCGCGACGCGACCGTGGACAGGATCGAGCGTTTCTGGGCGGCGTCGCCGGCGGTGGTCGCCGCGGTCGACAGGCCCTGGCTCACCGCTTGGGCGCGCATCGCGGTGGTCGACGCGGTCAGCGCCGCGGCGAGCTCGGCGTTGCTGGCGGCGAGCCGCCGGTTGGCCATCGCCGAGGCGAGGGTCAGCGCCGGTGAGACGGCCTGGGCGACGTTCGCCGCGAGCTGCGCCGTCTTCACCAGGACGAACCCGGCGGCGAGGTAGGGCAGTGCCTTGGCGAGCAGGTCGGCGTGGTCGGCGGCGAAGCGCATCACCTCCCCGCCGACCTTGAGGGTGTCGGTGAAGCCAGGGCCCGCGTCGGCCGACACCTGCTCGAACACCGGCCCGAGGGACTGCAGCGCGGCGGCGCCGTCGGCGAACAGGCCCTCCCAGTCCACCGACTCGAGGCGGGACAGCAGCCCTTCCAGGGCGGGCAGCGCCGCGGCGGCCGCGTCGACGAAGGCGCCCTCGAGGCGGCGCTTGAAGGCGTCGACCTTCGCGCCGGCGGAGTTCTGCAGCGTCTCGCCGGCGGCCGCGGCGGCGCCCTCCAGCTCGCCGAGACCCTTGGCGGCGGTAGACGGATCCATCGCCAGCAGCGCGCCCTTGAGGTCCTCGGACTGGGTGCCGAGCAGACCGAACGCGATCTCCGCGTGGTTGGCCTGACCCTCGGTGGCCTTCAGCTTCGCCAGGACCTGGTCGAAGGCCGCGGCCGCCCCGGGGCCGCCCTTGGCGAAAGTGCGGATCATCTTGTCCGCGTCGAACCCGAGGGCCTTGAAGCTGTCCCGGGCCTCCTTCGACCCGTCGACCGCCCGGATGCTGAATTCCTTCAGCGCGTCGGCGGCTTTGTCGGCGTTGTAGCCGCCCTTGTTGATGGCCTGGGACATCAGGCCCATTGACGTGGCGGCGTCGAGGCCGATCGCGTCGAAGTGGACGCTGTACTGCTCGAAGACGTCGAGCAGGTCTTGGCCCTTGTTGACGCCGAGCTGCGTGCCGCGCAGCAGCACGTCGAAGGCGTCCTCGGCGTTCTTCGCGATGCCGGTCTTGAGCATGGTGCCGACCGCGGCGCCGACCCGGTCGTACTCCTCGCCCATGACCTTGCCGAGGGTGATCGCCTGCCCGGCAACCTTCTCGATGTCGGCGGTGGCCGCGTCCGGGTCGATCAGACCACCTTGGAACATGGCCTTGACCGCGTCGGCGACCCCGGCCGCGGAGTCACCGAACCCCTTGCGGTAGAGGTCGCCGGCGATCTGCCCGGCCCGGGCGGCCGCCTCGGGGCTGGCCGATATCTGCGTGGTGAGCAGGGCGTTGACCTTGCTCTGCTCCAGCGCCTGGGTGAGCCCTTGGGCCATCAGCCCGCCGGCGGCAACCCCGCCCGCGAGGGCCGCGGTGGCGGCGATCCGGCCGACCATCTGCGCGGTCTTGCGGAACCCGTCGGCGAAGGACCGGCCGGTCTTCTGGCCCGCCTGCTCGGCCACGGGGGCCGCCTGCTCGGCCTTGCCGACGTCGCGGACGTCGACCCCGAGCTTGATCAGGAGGTTCGCGATCGTGGACACGGGGGTCACCTCCTCGACGTCGGGGTGCGGCAAGAGCCGGCAGGCGTGCAGGGCCTGCCGGCTCTTCGCGGGGCG
The DNA here is from genome assembly GCF_040704235.1 of Micromonospora sp. NPDC047707. Taxonomy (NCBI): domain Bacteria; kingdom Bacillati; phylum Actinomycetota; class Actinomycetes; order Micromonosporales; family Micromonosporaceae; genus Micromonospora; species Micromonospora sp. NPDC047707. Next base: position 78,925 of record NZ_JBEYSU010000011.1, on the reverse strand, counting down.
TGTTCGGTTGTCAGCTGGCCGGGCGCAAGTCGGCGCCGCCGAGCGCCCTGTTGATCGCGACGACCGCGGCGAGCATCTCGTCGGGCGACTGTTCCCGCCGCCGGTTCCCGCCCCAGCCGGGCAGGAACTGATCGAACGGGTACGGGGCCTTGCGGCGGCGGTTGGCGTTGGCCACGGTGTGGGCGACCAGCGCGGCGAGGTGGTCGTGGCGGTCGCCGCCGAGGGGCCCGTACAGCTGCTCGTAGACCTGCCACTCGGTCAGCTCCCGGGAGGAGATCCGGGTGAGCAGCTCGCCGACGGTGTACCCGAGGTGGCCTGCTAGTCGGAAGTAGAAGGCGCGCTCGGGTCGTCGGGAAAACCCTCGGTGAGCTCCTCCACGTCCTCGTCGGTGAGCCCGGCCAGGCGCTGGGCGACGTCGTAGACCCGGCCGAGCGCGGCCGCCGATTTCTTGCCCAGCGTCTCGACGTCGTACGGCTTGAAGACCAGCTGTCCCGCCTCGTCAATGACGGACGCGGCGACCAGCCGGGCCCGCAGGTTGGCCAGGTTGACGTCCCGGTTCTTGCCCTTGCCCTTGATCGAGCCGGCCTCGAAGCGGTCGCGTTCGGCGCCGGACATGCCCTTGACGCGGACGGTGCCGCCCCACTCGGGCACCTCCACGTCCTCGAAGGTGTAGTCGTCGACGGCCAGGATCTGGTCGCGGGTGAGCAGGGTCATGGCGAAGGGTTCCTTCCGGGGTGCGGGCGCGTCAGGCGGACGCGCCGATGATCACGATGTCGTAGGTGACGGGGGTGCCGGCGCCGCCGTTGGCCACGGACAGCAGATCGCCGGTGCCGGCGGTGACCGGGTAGGCGGTGGCGTCGCCGGCGGCGAGGACCAGCAGCCCGCCCGGGCGGACGGACACGACGTCGTCGGCGCCGCCCGCCCACGTGGTCCAGCCGTTGGCGGCCGCGCCCCCGACGCGGACCGCGTTGGTGTTCGCGGCCGCCGCGGCGACGATCAGCGCCTTGACGCGGGCGAAGGTCAGCGCGGCGCCCAGGGCGTCGACGAGCCCTCCGGCGAGGTCGAGGCTTTCGCTGGCGGACGCGCCCAAGGTGCGCCGGTCGTGGAAGACCCGGTCGGCCTGCCCGGCGGCGGTGCCGTTGGCCAGGTCGACCCGGCGCAGCAGCGACAGCGGCACCGACGCCGCGGCCAGGTCCAGATCATTGCGTAGCTCGGCGGTGAGGCTGACGGCCAGCTTCGTGCGCAGGGTCATGACAGCACCGGCTTCCCGGACACCTTGAAGGTCAGGGTGGCCGTGAGCTTGTCGTCGTACGGGGCGGACGGCTCGAAGCCGGTCATCACCGCGCCGAACGCCCACTGCGCGGCCGCGGTGGTGGGGAAGACGAGCCGGTAGTTGCGGGGCTCGTCGTCGTCGAGGTCGGCGACCAGGGCGTCGTGCTTGTCCGGGTCGTAGTTGACGTCCAGGCTGACCTCGCCGCCGTCCTTGAGGGAGCCGACGAACTCCATCCAGGCGTCCGGGCTGTCGTGGGCGGTGACGTCGAGGGTCTCCCGGGACAGGCCGGGACCGGAGATGTTCGTGCAGTTACCGATCGCGGTGAACACCTCCGGGTCGGCGCCGTCGCCGCGCTGGAACTGGGTACCGAAGCCGTCGATGCCGGCCATAGCTATGCCTCCTGCTGGGTGTTGACCCGGAATCGGACCGGGACGTGTCGGATACGCGGATCGGGATCGCGCAACATGCGGGCGTCGAGGAACCGGATGGACACCACCTGGTGGCCGTCGATGGCCAGGGCGTCGCGCTGGTGGTCGAGCAGCCGCACGACCGCGTCGACCACGTCGGCGGGGCGCAGGAACCCGTCAACCTCGTCCCACAGGTGCACGGCGATGTCAGCCTGACGGCCGAACGTGTCGTGGGTGTTGTCCGCCTCCTCGACCGCCGCACCGATCACCAGGTACGGGTACTCGGCGGGCTCGGGCACGTCGTCGTACACGCGGCCGTCGACGAGCGCGGTCACGCCCTCATCGGCGCGCAGCGCCGCGTAGAGGGCCTTCTGCAGCGGGCCGGCGACCAGCCGGGCCGGGCCGGTCATCGGTACCTGCGCGAGATCCGGCGGGCGATGCGCCCGGCGGTGCGCTGGCGTTCCCGCTCGATCGCCTCCGCCAGGGCCGGCTGGGCCGTCTGGCTCTCGGTGCCCTCCTCGGGGAACACCATGTAGTACAGCTGCGGGTCGAAGATGCCGACCTCCACGGCCACCTCGCGCGGGTGCTCGCGGACCTCGATGCCCTCGCGGCCGGCGCCGGTGTCCACGGCGGCGCCGGTGTACCAGTCCTCGCGCAGGTCCTGCGCGGACTCGCGCAGCCCGGCCATCGACTCGGCGGCGACGTCGGCCGGCAGCCGCTTCAGCGCCCGGCGCAGCTCGGGCATGCCCTCGATGCGGACCTTGGACACGTCAGCTCGCCTCCTCCTCGATCAGCTCGGCCGCCGCCCGCCGGTAGACGGCCACCGAGGGGCTGACCGTGGACATCACCCGCCAGTACGGGCGGGAGTCCGCCGGGGCGCCGGCGGGGCGCAGCTCGTCACCGCGGCGCACGTCCGCCCGCGGCAGCAGGTACACGTCGCTGGTGTGGCGGGCGCCGGCCCGGTCGGCCTCGACCTGCTCGCCGGCGCGCGGCTGGGTGATCCGGGCGCGGACCTGGCCGACCCTGGCGCGGGCCGTCGTCGCGCCGCCGGCGCCGTCCGGTTCCCGCTGGGCCCGCCACACATCCAGCCGCTGGTTGAGCCAGTGCCCGATCACGGCCGGCTCGCATACTTCGCGAGGGTGGCCTTCTCGGCGGTGGTCAGCTCCATCCCCGGGGTGTGCCACCGGACCCGGGTGTCAGCGATGTCCTCGCTGTCCGCGCCGCCCGGGTTACGGCGCCCGGCCACGGCCAGGCGCAGGCAGATCCGCCGCACCCGGCTGCCCAGCTCCGCCTCCTCGTAGCCGGGGGTATAGAGCACCCGCACCGCACGGTCGTGGGCCGGCCAGCAGCCCCCCAGGCGCGTCAGCACACCGGAGGTCGACCACAGGTAACCCTCCCGGTGCGCGAGGGCCGTCTCGGTGCCGTCGACGGCGATGAGGGTCACCTCGTCGACGGCGTGCACCGGCCAGCGCGGCAGGATCAGCGACGCGGCGCCGCTGCCGTCGAGGGTGACCGTGTCGGTCGAGCGCAGCAGCGGCTGACCGACCTCGTCATCGATCACCTGACCGGCGTCCTCCAGCAGCTCGGTCAGCGCCGCCGTGTCGTCCTCGGTGAGGTCGTCGACGTCGAGCTGCAGCCGATGGGCCAGCTGCGCGACGGTCGCGTACATGAGCACCTCCCCGCCGGCGGGTGGGGGCGGGGCCCGGGGCGCTCCGCCTGTACGCCCCGGGCCGGCTTTCCCTACTCGGGCTGCTCGGACTCGAGCAGCTTGGTGAGGTCCTCGACGAGCTTGACCCGGGCCCGGTCGCCCTTGGTGGCGCGCTCGACGTCGAGCGCCTTGGCGGCGCGGTCGCGGTCCTCACCGACCCACGCCAGCACCACGGCGATCGAGCCGTCGGGCACCTCGTCGCCGTCCGGCGGTGCCGGCGGGCTCTTGCGCGCCGCGCCGGGACGCGGGGCCTGCCCGTCGGCCTCGTCGGCGCCGGCCGGCACGGCGAAGCCCCGGTCGATCAGGTCCTGGGCTTCGTCGTCCGGCACGTCCGCGGTCGCGCCGGCGGCGATCGACCGCTCCGGCGAGGCGTACAGGGTCTTCATCGTGATCCGCATGGCGGCGGTCCCTTCATCCACGAGGGCCCCGGCGGCGCGCCGGGGCCCTTTGACGGGTCAGCAGGAGATGGGCGGGTGTCAGGCCGGGCGCACGCGCGGCTTGCCGCGCACCACCGAGGCGGCGCACGGCATCGTCGGGGTGGTGCCGGCCTTCGCGGTGATGGACACCCGCAGGTACCGCTTGATGCCCTTGTAGCCGACCTTGTGGATCTGGTCGTCGTTCGCCGCGGTGATGACCGGCTCGGCGCCGTCCAGCTCGGAGTCCGGCACCGCCGCGAACGACACGTTGTCGTCGGAGTGCTGCACCTCGAAGGTCAGCGACGCGCCCGCGCCGGTGATGGCACCCGCGTCGATGCACACCACCGCCGCGTCGTAGTTGGCCAGGTCCACGCCCGTGCCGTGGACCGGGACGGCCGGGTCGGCCTGGTTGGTCGCCTTCAGCGACTGCGCCGGGGCGAGGTCGTTCTTCAGGTCACTGCGCATGATCTCGTTGTCCTTCCTCGCCTTATGCGCTGGCGATGGTGGCGGTGACCGTCGGCGAAGTACCGCCGGTCAGGGCGCTGAGCCTGGCCCGCACGAACCGGACCACCCGCGGTGCGTGCACCAGGGTTCCCGAGGCGCTTCCACCGCTGCCCAGCCAGAACCAGGTCAGCCCGTCGTGTGAGCCCTCGAGGTCGACGGCCCACGACGACGGGCTGCCCGTCACGGTCAGGGCCATGGTGTGGTTCGCCACCGAGTCCTCGAGGTCCTTGGCCACGCCCACCTGCGGGGCGGACGTGGCCGCGGACAGCGACGTGAACGGCAGCATCAGGCGGCGGCCTTGACCTTCAGCCGCACGAACGGCTCGGCCAGCACCGGCATGCCATCGACCTCCATCCGGCCGATGAAGCCGACCTGGTTGGCCTCGGCGTACAGCTCCACCAGGCGCTGCACCTCCATCATCAGGGCCTCGGCGATGTGGTAGAAGCTGAAGTCGCCGATCATGCCGACGTACTGGTTCGCGGCGATGGTGTTCGGCACGAACTCCGACACCACGAACGGCACCTCGAGGATGGTGTCCGGCTGGTCGGACAGGCCGGCCTTCCAGATGTACTTGCCGTCGCTGTCCTTCAGCTTCCGGACCGTCTTGACCAGGTCGCGGTGGAACAGCCACCGGGCCCGCCGCCAGTACGCCGCCTTGAGCGTGTACTTGGCGTCGATCAGCTGGTCCGCCGCGGTGAAGCTGCCCGCAGCGGTGGGAATGGCACCACTGGAGCCGATCTCCACATCGCGGGAGGTGGGGATGCCGTTGGGGCTGGCGGTGAACAGGCCCAGCGGCTTCTTGTTGCCGTCGCCGACCATGTAGCCCTTCTCCTGCGACACGCCGAACTTGTAGGCCAGGCGCTCCCGGACCAGGTCCTCCGCGCCGCCAGCGGTCAGCCGCAGCAGCTTGCGGGACACCTTCGTCCGCTTCGCCAGGGGGTTGGGGGTCAGCTCCCGCTTGCCCAGGCGCAGCGCGTCGTCCTGACTGCCGGTGCCCACCTCGGAGGTCCACTCCGCGTCGTTCATGTCGGTGTCCAGCGTCGGAATGCCCAGGCTCGCGGCGTCGGTGAGCTGGTGCACGGTGGCCAGCCCGCGGAACGGCACCTCGTCGTCGACGTTCTTGATCAGTTCGGTGACGAACTTCTGCGGCGCGACCAGGTAGCCGCCCTCCGGGTCGGAGCCGGCGACCAGGGTGCGAGCCTGCTCCGGCGTCAGCGACGACCGCCCACCGACCAGGAACTGCCGCCACGCGGCCAGCTGCGCGTCGCCGCCGTCCGGGCCGTTGCGCTCCTCCCGGTCGTCGCCGCGGCCCGGCCGGTCGCCGGGCTCGTCGTCGATGCGCCGTTCCTTCGCGCGCAGCTTCTCCTCGCGCTCGATCTGCTTGTCGCAGCTGTCGACCTCGGCCATGAGCCGGTCGAACTTCTGCTCCTCCTCGGCGGTCAGGTTGCGGCCGCCGTCCTTCTCCGCGGCGTCGAGGATGTCGCGGGCCTGCTTCGCGAGGCCCGCGCGCTCCTGCCGCTTGGCGTTGATGTCCACGCCTGGGTTCCTTTCTCGGGTGTGGTGACTGCCGCCCGGCAGGGGCGGAGGTGGTACGCACCGGGGCCGCGCAACCCTCCCCGGGCGGGGAAGGCGCCGACGGGGGCTCCTACGTCCCCACGGCCGCCGGCGGGTCTACAGCACGCCGGCGAGCTGGGCGCGGCGGCGGGCGGTGTCGAGGCTGCGGCCGCCCGCCGGCGGCGCCGGGTCGACGTCGCGGGCCGGGTCGCCGGCGGCCGGGCGACCGGCGCGGTCGAGCAGGTGGCGCAGCGCGGTGATGCCGTCGGCGTCCAGGCGGTGCAGCAGACCGCGCACGGCGTCGAGCAGCTCGCCGTCGACGGCCAGGCCGCCGGCGCGGCCGGACTCGACCACGGCGTTGGCGTCCATCGGCAGCGGCACGCTCGACAGCTCGTAGAGCTCCCAGTCGACCGCGACGCCGCCGCGCCAGTAGTCCTGCGTCTTCGGGTCCTCCCACTCGTGCACTCCGAACCCGATCGACACGGCGTTGAGGAAGTGCCGGCGGTACTTGCCCTCGACCTTGACCGCGAAGTCGTCCTCACGGTCGAACTCGATGTCGAACATGAGCCGCTTCTTGTCGTCGATCTCCGTCTTCACAGACCGGCCGATCGGCAGCGAGTCGCGCCCGTAGTAGCGGTGGCCGTAGCCGAACACCGGGTTGGCGCGGTAACGGTCGAGTCGGGCGCCGTCCATCCGCAGCGAGATCCCGTCGCCCTTCTCGCCTTCGGTCGCCCCGACGAACCGCAGCGGCGCGTCCGGGTCGGCCGCGCTGTCACGGACCATGAAGGCCCGGTGGAACGCCATCGCCTTGCTCACCGGTTCACCCCCGGCTGGGCCTGGCGATCGCGCGGCATGCGGGCCTGCCGGTCCGCCGGTGCCCGGGTCTGGCCGCGGCGGCCGGCGTCGTCGTCGCGGTCCTGCTCGTCGTCGCGGTCGCGGTGCTGGTCGCTCACTGGTGGCCTCCCTTGCAGGTGCAGCCCGGGTGCACCGGGCAGGTTCGTTCCGGATCCGGCTTCTCGCCCGGCGCGAGCGCGGGGCCCATCTGCAGCGGCATCCAGTAGGTCTCGCCGACCCCGCCGGGCAGCGGGTTCTCGTTCTCCTTCTCGCGGATGTCGTCGCCGTTGAGCACACCCATCTGCCGGCCGAGGTTGTACGCCTCGTAGCGGCTCTTGATGTCGCCGCGAGTCAAGGCGTCGACCAGGTGCTCGCAGAAGTAGCGGCCCCGCTCGGCGCCGACGAACAGCCGCATGTTGATCATCTGGTCCCAGGTGACCAGCCAGCCCATCAGGGTGTCGGTCACGTACTCCAGGCCCTGGTGCTCGATGTTGGAGAACGTCGACCGCTCCAGGTCGCCGATCTTGTGCGGGGGCAGGCGCAGCCAGCGGGCCATCTCGTTGACCTGCAGCTTGCGGGTCTCCAAGAACTGGGCGTCCTCCGGCGGGATCCCGATGTCTTTCCACTCGAGGCCTTCCTCGAGGATCGCCACGCGCTGGGCGCGGTCGAGGCCCCGGTGCAGGTTGTCCCAGTCGGCCTGCAGCCGCTTGTGCCCCTCCGGGCTCAGCTTCTTCGGGTGCTTGAGCACGCCGCCCGGGCGGGCCCCGTTGGAGAAGAACGCCGACCCGAAGCGCTCCAGCGCCATGCCCAGCCCGATGGACTGGCGGGCCATCGCCACCACGCTGTACCCGCGGACGCCGTCGTAGCCCAGGCCACCGATCGGCAGCACCTCGTCCGGGAACAGCCGGGTGTAGATGCCGTTGACGTCGTCGGCGTACTTGTAGGTGACGGTCAGCCGCCCTGGCCCGGTCCGCTTGATCTCCGGGGTCATCCGGTCCGGTCGCAGCGGCCACAGCTCGACAACCTCCCCGCGGTTGTTCCACACCACGTTGAGGTAGCCGGTGCCCCAGGTCAGCGCGTGGCCCTGCACGGTACGGCGCAGCGCGATCGGCGGCATGACCGGGTTCGGCTCGTCGTGCAGCACCCGGTACACCGGGTGCTCACGGGCCCGCCGCTTGCCCCGGTCGAGCCGCTCGTACACCAGGTGCGGCAGCTTCCCCACGTCCGTCGAGATCACGTTCACGCCGGCGAAGAACGGGCTGTAGTGCAGCGCGGTCTCCTCGGACACCCACACGCCGGCGTTCGTCGCCGCGCCACCGGAGAACCAGTCCTCGACCCACTTCTCCGGCGTCGCGACCCCGGATCCCGGGCCGGCCGACGCCCGCCGGCCTGGGGTGGCCACCGTGCGGCCGATCAGTCCGCGGCCCACCGCTACCGCTCCTCGACGACGGCCGGACGGCGGCGCGGTTCGTCGTCCTGGTGCTCGTCGACGCCCTCGGCGGCCGCCGCGGAGGCGGCGCGGGCCTCGGCGCGGCCGCCGGCGATGCCCATCCACACCACCAGCGCGCCCACAGCCGCGAGCGCGGGCCCGGCGCCGACCGAGGCCCACAGCCCGGCCAGCAGCATGACCACGCCGAGCGTGGTGATCCAGTCGAACACGCTGAACGCGTCGACCAGGCCGCGCCAGGCGACGCCGGCGGCCGCCGCCACCCGCTCGGCCCGGGTCCGCGGCCCCGCCGGCGCGGCGTCGTCGTTGGCCGGCTCGTCGACGTCGGGGGTGACCGCTGCGTCCACGTCGATCACCTCCCTTGGTGTTGTCAGCCGGCGTCACCGCCGACCGTGGCCAGGCCGCGGTAGTCGTAGACCGAGTCGCCGTCGGAGACCCGCATGCGGCCGTCGATGGCGAAGAACAGGGCGGGCATGCCGTCGATCCGCACGTGCTCGGTAGCCCGGTCGGGCTTCACCGGCCGGAACCGGTCCGGGTCATCGCTCGGGCTCTTGGCCTTGAGGTGCTCGGCCATCCACCGGGCCACCGGGTTACCGCCGTGCGCGTACTCCCGGGCGGCCAGGGCCCGGGTGAACTCCGTCATCGGGCCGGTCATCCGCTCGTACGTGGTGCCCGACTCGATCAGCTCCAGGCCGGTCCGCTCGACGATCTCCTGCCGCACCGGCTCACCCGACCACCGGTCGTAGGTCACATCCACGATCGCGAACCGGCCCCAGTCCTCGACGATGGCGTCGTAGATCGACTGGTAGTCGATCGTGTTGCCCTCGGTCGCGGTGATCCACCCCTGGTCGACCCACCGTTGAAACGCCCCGTCGGTGTGCTCGGACAGGGCCGGCACGACCGCCTCGGGCACCCAGAACCGCCAGCGGACCTGACCGTCCTCGAAGAGCAGACACCACGCCGTCAGGTCGAGCTTCGACGACAGGTCGAGGCCGCCCCAGCAGCGCAGGCCCTCCTGCTTGGGCAGCAGCCAGTCCGGGTCGAGCGCGAGCTCACCGCGGTTGTCGTCCCACAGGTCCATCGGCACGTACCGGTACAGCGCCTGCACCCTTTGGTTCAGCTGGTACTGCCGGAACGCCTTCTCCCGGGCCGCGTTCTGCTTGGCGGCCAGGGCGTGCCGCCGCAGCGCCTCGCGGCTCTTGAACTGGTCGAGGGCCGGGTTGGCCCACTTCCAGTTCCGCTCGTCGTAGATGTCCGTCGACACCGGCAGGTGCGGGTGCCCGGGGTGGGCCCGGCGGATCCGCTCCAGCTCCTCGTTCGTGCGGGGCAACTTCCGCACGAAGGCGAAGGTGTGCGGCGACCTGGTCGGGTCCTCCATGATCCGCTCGGCCTCGTCGATCATCTGCGCGCCGAACGACAGCGGCTCGTCGGTCTCCGTCGTGGTGGTGAACAGCAGCTCCTGCTCGCGGGCGCCGTCGGCGGTGTCCATCGCCTCCCACAGCGACCCGTCCGGCTGTGACAGCACCTCGTCGAGGTTGAAGCCGTGCGGGTTGTGGCCGAGCTCGCCCTTGGCGTCGGCGGTGATGACCTCGTAGATCGAGCCGGAGCGCTCGTCGACGAGGCGCCGCTCGTTCTTGTAGTACTTCAACCGCCGGGACAGCACCGGCGACAGCTGCACCATGCGCAGCGCCGGCCCGAACACCTTCTCGGCTTGCTTGGTGTCCGCCGCGGCGTTGTAAACCTCGGCGGCTTCCTCGTCGTCGCCGACGAACAGCAGCAGCTGGATGGCCGCGGCGATCTCGCTCTTGCCGTTCTTGCGGCCCATCACGATGTGCGCCCGGCGGTAGCGTCGGACGTAGCGCTGCCACTCGGTGGACCAGATCACCTCGCCGAACAGCGGCCGGATGATCTCGTGCTCCTGCCAGTCCCGCAGGACGAAGGGGCGGCGCCGGTACGGGCCCTTGATGTGCCGCAGCAGCTCGGCCGGGAAGGCGACGGCCCGGTCGGCGCGGGGCTCGCAGTAGTGCGCGCCCCGCCTCGCGCAGGTCTTGTCGCGGAAGGTGTAGCCGCAGGTCGGGCCCTTACGGTCTCGCGGCCGCCACCGCTTGTGGTGGTCCGGGATCCAGTCGCCCGGCACCCGGCCGGCCCGGGCGCGCGGCCGGGCCGGACGCCGCGGCGGCGGCTTAGCCGGTGAGGAGGTCCTCGGCGGGGTCACGGCGGCCATCTCCCCCGGTCAGCTGGGCCCGGTCCGACGGGGTCATGCCGAAGCGCGCAGCCCAGGTCTGCAGCTGACGGTCGGCCTGGCCCAACACGACCAGCCACGGGTTGCGTGAGGTCCGGAAGCCGGTCGGCTTGCCGTTCTTGTCGAACACCGGCAGCTGCACGACCTCGCCCTCCTTGGCCAGGGCGATGGCGGCGGCGCGCCGGCGGGCCGCGGCGTCGCACACCACGGCGAAGGCTTCGACGTCCCAGGCGGTCAGCACGCCCTTGCGGATCAGATCCGGCGCGTAGACGTCCCAGATGGCCACCGCGGCGTCGGTCAGCCAGTCCGGGGGCTCGATATCGACCGTTGACGGCACCGGCTCGGCCGTGTTGACCCGGTCCGAGCGCGTCCCGCGCACCAGTTTCAGCGCCGTCGGCGCCGGCTTTGGGCCACGTTTGCCCATTGTGGACACCCCCTCACCCGGATACGGCAAGTGCGAAAACTCGTCAGCGAGAGAGCGCCCTTACCGCGGCGTTTCGGACCCCCTGACCTGCAGAGATTCGACCCGCCCCTCCCCTTCGATACAGGAGGCGTCACGGTCGATCAGGCCGGGGCCATCAGCACTCGGAGTGCCGGTGTCGTTGGTCAGGCACTCTACCGCGCGGGCCGCAGCGCGACCAGCTACTCATCGTCGACATCAGCGCCGAGTCTTGGCGTGCGGGGCCGGCCGAACCCGCCGTCGTGGGCGACGGTCTTGGCGCCGTGGCACTTGCGGCACAGAGCCTGGAGGTTCCACTCCTCGCGGTTGCTGGTGTCCCCGTCGATGTGGTCGGTGTGCTTGGAGCTGCGCTTCTTGCAGCCCTGGCACCAGGGATGCTCAGCCAGGAACTCGGCCGAGATCCGCAGCCACTCCTCGTCGTAGCCCAGCTCCTGCCTGGTGGGCCGGCGCCGGCGGTGCCGGGCGCAGGCCTCGCCTCCGGGGCAGCCGGGGCGGGTGCAGCGTCGGGGGGCTCGGGTCGGCATCGGGAGTCCCCTCGCGGTCGAGGGTGGATGTACCGAGCGCCCCGCACCGGTGTGTGCGGGGCGCTCGACCCGGAGCCGATCCCGGGACCCTGGCGCGGTAGCTCGGTGGCGCTGGGCAGACTCCTGGCGCTGCGCACATGGTGATATGCCCGGGGCGATCTTGTCAAACGTCCGTTCGAACCACCCCGCCTCGTGTCCCCTCCGAGGTCCGCGCCTCGGCGGCCAGCAGCTGCTCGCCGACGTACCCGTAGACGCCGGCACGCCGCACCGGCGGGTCGACGTGCGGGAAGCCGCCCGGGTGGTCCCGGCAGCGCGGGCAGTCCGCCGGCGCGGCGCCCGGGACGTGGCCGGCCCGGCGGGACCGCAGCACCCACTGGTTGATGAGCTTGCGGTCGACGCGCAGCTGCGCGACCGCGTAGGCGGTCGTCCACCACTGGATGCCGTCGACCACCACCACGCCGCTCATCGCGTTACCCGGCCCGGCGGTCTGGCCAGCCGCCGTGCCCGGCCACGCCGCTGTGGACGGCTGGCCGCGGCCGGCCCTGCTCGTTGAGTCGCCTGGCGATCGCCACGGCGTTCGCCAGCCCGTACGGGCCCTCCATCTCCGCCCGGGTCCACACGTGGGCCAGGCCCGGCCGCCGGTCGCGTTTGAGGCAGCCGCAGCCGACGCCGACGCACAGGCAGGTGCGGCGGACGCAGCGGACGGTCCACCGGCGTTTGTCCCGGCCGTCGTGGTGCAGTTGCAGGGACCGGTTGCGGCAGGCCGGGCAGCGGTGCTCGATCGGGCGGACCGGCTCGGCCACCACGCCGGCGGCCTGCCGGGCGACCTGGTCCGCGGCGGCCAGGGTGCGGGCGATGTCGCCGAGCAGGTAGGCGTCCCGGTTGTCGTGCAGGTCGTCGAGCACCCCTGCGCGCCACGCCTCGCCGGCGGAGTCGACCACCCACCGTCGGCCGGGACCGCCGACGGTCAGCCAGTCGAGCACGTCCGCGATCGCGGCGCTGACGCCGATCCGGCCGCCGACATACGACGCGCTGCGGTAGTGGGCGACGCGTCGGGCGAGCCGGGTGAGCACCTGGTGCACGACGGCCTGGGCGTCGACGACGTCGAGACGCGCGGCCGCCGGCGACGGCGCCAGGGCACCCGTGCCGTGGCGCAGGTTCCACTCCCGGTACGCCCGGTCGCTGCGCCCGCGTGCCTCGAGCACCTCGGCCTGTTCCTCGTCGACGGGCCGGCCGGGCCGCCGCTCGCGGCCGGGCACCATCAGCAGCCACAGCCAGGCGCACGACTCGCGGAGCCGCTCGACCGCCTGCCGGATGTCCGGCACCGACGCAGGCGGGCCGTCCCGTCCGGCCGGGACGGGCGGCGGCAGCCCGGCCAGGCTCACGACGACTCCTCACCGCCAGCCGGCTCGCCGGCGGCCAGGGCGTGCAGCGACTCGGCGATCGACACCAGCGCCGCGGTGCGGGCGACGTCGGCGAGCTGAGGCATCTCCTCGCGGACCTCCCGCTCTTCCCGGGGCGAGAGGTTGCCGGCGGCGAGCATGGCCGCGGCGGTCTGGAGCGAGGTGAGGCCTCGGCGGGCAGTGGTCAGCGGGTCAGGGTGCATGGTCGTCCTTCGGCGGTCGGGGTCGGCCTCTGCGTCCTCTGGGTCGCCCGTTGCGGGATGGAGTGGCAGGGCTAGGAGGCTGGGCTCCCGTCCCTTGCCCTTCCCGTCCCGGGGATCCGAATCCCGCAGTCAGGCGATTGGACGGTTTGGCCAATCCGTGTTGATCTTGGCGTGTGGGCTGGCGCGGGGTCCCGCTGGGCGCGGGGTCGCGGGGCGCGGTAGCCGGCGGTGGGCCGGGTCGCGGGGCGCGGGGTCCCGCCGGCGGCGGGGTCGCGGGGGTGGGCGTGGTCCGACCGGGTGCCGGGTCGCGGTGCGCGGGGTCCCGCTGGCGGCGGGGTCGCGGGGCGGTGCGGGGCGCGGGGTCCGGCTGGCGGCCGGGTCGCGGCGTGGTGGGCGCGGGGGCCGCCTGGGTGGCGGGTCGCGGGGTCTTGCTGCGGCGCACGTGGTGGCCGTGCTCGGCGAGCAGGGCGACGGTCTTCGCGCCGTAGTGCGGTTCGGTCGGCGCCGGCAGCGGCGGGATCCGCTCGTCGGCGTCGGGGTGGTCCTTGCGGGCGGCGTTGCACTGCCGGCAGGACACCCGGAGGTCGTCCGGGGTGGCGGCCGGCCTGCCGGGGGTCACGTGGTCGTAGGTGCCGCCGCGGCCGCCTTTCTGGTCGCCCCAGGTGACGATGCGGCCGCAGTAGCGGCAGCCGTCGCCGTCGCGCAACCTGACGGGCACGATCAGGGCGGTGTTGCCGTTGTCGGCGCGGCGTTGCTTCTCCCACTCGATCTCGTCCTTGAGGCGGATGTGGACCAGGTGGGTGGAGTCGTTGTGCAGTGCCCAGGCCTGCTCGCCGCCGATCGGGTCGATCGGGATGAGGTACCCGGCGCGGACCATCAGCGGCACCCAGTGCAGCCAGTTGTCGCCGAGGGTGGTGGCGACGGTGCCGGCTTTGACCACGTAGTCGGTGGTGTAGCCGGCGGACTGCACGGCGAGCCGGGCGAACGCGCCGGCGAGGAGGTTGACCAGGTCGGTTTGGGTGAACCGGGGCGGTTGCCAGTCGGTGAACGCGGCGGGCGCGAGCACCACGGGGTGGGCGTGGCTGGTGTCGGAGAACTTGGCCCACGGCATCAGCCCACCCCCATCCCGTCAATGATCAACATCGATTGGTCTCCCGGTAGCACTCGGCGCGGCCACCATCGGGGACGGTGGCCGCGCCGGGCGCGTTGTGCGGACGGGTATCGCGGCGCGGGGCCGCTCAGGTGTCGGGCGGATCGCCGGTGCGGCGCTGGTCGTGCTCGGCGCGGCGGCCGTGGGCGGCCCATCCGGCGCACAGCAGCCCGGCCTGACCGTCGGTACGGAACGGCACCCCGGCCACGATGGGCGGCTGGTAGTCGGCCGCGTCGCCGTCGACGCGCCGGCCGTCCGGGTGCTCCCACCGGGTCGGGCGGCGCATGTCCTGGTGGCACCAGAACGGCTGGCCGTCTTCGGGCAGCGACAGCAGCGCCTCCCGGGTGTAGGCCTCGGCCTGTTCCGGGGAGTCGGGCCGGAACGCGCAGTCGGCGAACATCCGTGGCCGCACCTGGATGTCGCCGGGCTGCACGGGCAGCCGCGGGTCGGCCTGGGCGACCGGGTAGCGCGGCACCCAGCACGTGCAGCCCTCCGGGCCGTTCATCGCGTCGCCCCAGCAGCAGCCGGCGCCGTCGGCGTCGGGGTTGGCGCGGGCCCACAGGATCGCGCCGCCGTTGCCCTGTCCGCAGCCGCGGCCGGCGGCGAGGCCGGTCAACTCGGGCGGCACCGGGACGCCGAGCGCGGTCGCCTTGTCGACCAGGCGGCTGATCGCCCGCCGCTCGAAGTCACTGGGCATGGCGGCCTCCGGTCAGGTGGGCGATGAACGCGTCGACGCGGGCCCGCTCGGCCATGTAGTCCTTGCGCAGCGTCAGCACGTCGCTGGTGCCGCCGAAGTGCTTGGCGAGGGCGTCGAGCAGGGCGCGGGCCATCGGCTCGGGCAGCCGCAGCGTGGGCTCGTGCCAGCCGGCGTGCTGCTCGTCGTCGCCGAGCGTGCGCATCACGATCTCGACTGGCTGGCCGAGGGCGGTGGTGCCGTCGGCGCGTTCGTCGACCAGGTACACGGCCACGCCGCGGCAGGCGATGTCGAGCGTGACGTGCGCGCGGGCGGTCACCGCGGCCGCCGGCGCAGGTTCGTGCGGGTCCGGGAGCCGGCGCCGCCGACGGGTGGGCTGGCGGCCCGCTCGACGGTGGCCTCGGCCTGCGCCTGGCGGGCCTCGGCCAGGACCGCCTCACCGTGGGCGGTGAGCCGGTACGGGTGGATGGTGGCCGGGCCGGGCGGCCGGTCGGGATCGTCGAAGAGCTCGACCAGGCCGGCGCGCCGCAGCGGGAACAGCCGCGGGCCCACCGGCCGCATTCGGGGGGACGGCTCGGCGGGCACCGTTTCCCAGTCGGCGGGGATGAGCGTCGGGTCCATGTGCACGCGGCCCTGCTCGACGGCGGCGAGCAGCTGCACGTCGTCCAGGTCCAAGGTGATGCGCATCGGGTCTCCGTTCGGTGCGGTCGCGGCGGTCATGCCGCCTCGGTGCTGCTGTTGGGGCCGCCGTCGAGCACCACCAGGTGCCGACGCCGGCGGACAGGAGGGGCGGGCGGGTCGGCGCGGTCGGCCAGGGCCCGCTGCACGGGATGCGGCGGCCGCGGCGGCGGCAGCGGCGGCGGCCCGTACCGCTCCGCGAGCAGCTCGGCGTACAGCCGCTCGTGGGTCGAGCCGGCGGGCCCGCTCGTGTGCTCGTCCATGGCCGCTCACCCCGGCCGGCCCACGAGCTGGGGGCAGGCCGCGCATTCCTTCGCCCGTAGGCGCACCGGCCGGTGCGGTGGCACCCAGCCCGGGGCGACGGTCCCGCAGACGTGCGGGTACCGCTCGGAGACCGGCGCCGGCCGGCCGAGCGCGAGGCTGGCCAGCAGCCACACCCCGACGACGGCGGTCACGACCGCTCCCACAGGCGCCGTCGGCGGATGTCGCGGCGCTGGTTACGGGTCAGCCCGCCCCACACCCCGTAGAGGGACTCCGGGGACTGCGCCAGAGCCCACTCCCGGCACGCCGGGCGGATCTCGCACGGCGTGCAGTAGACGGCGATCACGCCGGCCTGCGCGTGGTCGGACCCGAAGAACCTCGCGGTGTCCGCGCCGCGGCACGCCGGCCGCACGTCCGGGTCGTCGAGGAAGTCCGGCGCGGCGGAGCGGGTGCCGATACCGCGTTCCGTCACAGCCCCTCCGGCGGCTCGGTGGCGGCCATCCGGCGCACCAGCAGCAGCATCCGCTCGGCGCTGCCCGGGTGGATCGCGGTGCGCCGGGCGAAGGGATAGCTGTCCGGGTCGACGTCGCCGCGCCAGTAGGTGGCCCGCCAGCTCAGGTCGTTGCGGTTGCTGGGCAGACGAAGGGGATCCGCGCCGTAGAGCAGGCGCAGCGGCGCGTCCTCACGCGAGCCCCAGGTGACCACCACCGGGGCGGCGAGCAGGGCGCGGATCTGCTCGGCCACGGTGTCCGGGTCGACCGCGTCGGCGGGCACCCCGCGTACCCGCGGCCCGGCCACCCGGACGGTCGCGTCGACCAGGCGGCGGCCGGCGGTGTCGACCGCGTCGACCCGCAGCGCGATCGCCTCCGGGTTCTGCCGCCCGGACCGGGCCGGCGGCCGGCGGACCGGCGTGACGCGCAGCAGGTACGGGGTCAGCAGGTCGGGGGTGAGGATGCCGCGCGCCCACTGCACGACGTGGGCGCGGTCGGCGGCGGCCTTGTCGAGGTGCTCCCGCAGCTGCCGGATCCGGGCGCACACCCGGCACAAGCCCTCGTAGGGCAGGGGCCGGTCCGGGCGGGCGCCGCAGCCGCCGCACACCCGGGACGCGCCGGCCCGGGCGCGGGCCGCCTCCAACTGGCCGAGCGTCGCCGGCGACGGCTCCGACTCCGCCAGCGAGTACAGGTCGACGGTGGTCTTGCGGTCGCGCCAGTCCCGCGTTGCCACCCGGGCCCGGACCGGGCCGCCCGGCACGCGCGGCAGGTCCAGGGCGGCCAGCTGCGACCGGGAGAACAGGCCGGCGGGCACGGTCCGCCAGCCCTGATGGACGGGAATCTCAGGCACCGGCGGGCACCTCCTCGAGGAGTTCGCCGTCGATCGCGTCGCCGGCGCGCATCCCGTCCCGCGCGCCGGCGGCGTACTGGCTCGACAGTCGGGCGGGCAGGATGCCCAGCGCGCAGAGCACGTCAATGGCCTGGTCAACGCTGGCCACCGGGACGTCGAGGTTGTGGACGATGTACCGGGCGGAGCGGTAGACGATGCACAGCTCGCCGTCCTCCCACCACACCTCCACGTGCTCGACCGGCCCGTCGACGTGCTGGGGCACTGGTGGAGTCGGCTCGCTCGGCCCGAACTCCATCCCGAGCACGCTGCGCTTCCCGCGGCCGAGCACGTCCCTGGGATGGCAGGCCAGGCCAGCGCGCGCCCACTCGAAGACGGCGTGGAGCCGGCCGATCTGGGCGAGGGTCAGCTCACCGACCGGTGAGGTCGGATCGGGGGTTACCCCCGCCCCGCCGGCCGAGGAAGCAGGCGGCGGGGCGGGAGCTGGGCCGGCCGGGGAAGTCTGGTCGACGCCCTGGAGGGTGGCGTCGCCAGCGGCTGGCCCATCCGCCGGGTGGGTCGCGGTCCCGGCGGCCGACTCGGGGGCGCTTGCCGGGGCGGAGCCGCGAATCTCCGCCCCGGCTTCACCCGACACCCGGGGGTCGTGGGTGTCGGCGTCCGGCCCCGCGTGGACCGGTTCACCCGCCGCGAAACGGGTGGTCTCGTGATCGGCCGGGTTGGGCCAGCACCGGCGGCACCAGGTCGCCTCGTGCTGCTCGGCGGCCTGCCGGGCCGGCAGGGTCAGGCCGGTGCGGGTCGACCGGCCGCAGTAGGTCGACGTCGCGTTGCGCGGTCCGTGCGCCTCGATACCTTGTCGGGCGGTCGCGATCCACACCCGATCGTGCGGCGCCGGACCACGCTCACCGGCCGCGGTGGCCGCCGGCGGCGGGGTGGGGCGGGTGGAGGCGTAGGTCTTGCCGTCGGCGCCGGTGACCGTGTCGGGCAGGTGTTCGGGTCCCGAACACCTGGCGATGTCGTCGTGCACCGTACTGACGGAGGCGCGGACCACCGCGGCGATGTCGCGCACCGACATGCCCTTGGCGCGCAGCTCCGCCACGGCCTCGCGGCGTTCCTTCGTGACCGCCCGGTCGAGCAGCTCCCCGAACTCGGCGTCGCGGTACTGCTTCCACGAGCCGTAGCCGAGGGCCTGCCAGTCGCGGCAGGCGTACGCGTCGGAGATCTTCCGCAGCGCCCGCACGAACGTCGGCGCCATTTTCTTGATCTCCTTGAGGCGTTCCTTCGCCTCGTCGCGGGTCGCCGGCGGCCGGGTGATGTCGGCGGCGATCAGGTCAGCCGGGGCGGTGCCGAGCAGGTCCGGCAGCAGCGACGTGGTCACCGCGACCACCTGCGCACCGCACGTGCGGCCCGCCGGCGGGCGCCGGCCTTCGTGTACGCGTAGCCGGACACGCGGTCGCCGGCGACGGTGCGCACCCGCCACTGCCAGCACGGCCGCCACCACCCCCACCGCAGCACCTGGCGGGGCGGCAACACGATCGGCCGGTCCGGCCGGAACGTGGCGTACGTGGCGAAGCCGGGACGGGTCGCGGCGGCGGCCCGCATCTCGTCATCGGTCAGGCGCTTCACACGCGCCGGGTCTACCGGTACGGGGGTCGGGTCGGTCACCGGTACTCCTCACGGTCGTCGCGCTCGCCGAGGATCGCGGCGTCGCGGTCCAAAGCGGCGGCCACCATCTCGGGCGAGAGCCGCTGGGTCGGGGCAGGTGGCGCCGGCGGCGGGGTGTGGTTGGCGTCGCCGTCTTCGCCGACGCGCAGGCAGGTGCGGCAGGTGAGCCGGTTGCGGTGGTCCGCGCCGATGTCCGGGTCCGGGTCCCAGCGGGGGCAGATCCGCCGGGCCGGCTGCTTGCGGCCGGTCATCGGGGGCCGTCCTCGCCGGCGGGGTCGACGTCTTCGAGGAGGTCGGGTCCCGCCTGGGTGGCCGCGGCGGGTCGGTCGAGTCCGGGCAGGGCGACCGGCACGCGTCGGGCGCGGGCGTCCGCGCGGAGGATCCGCCAGCAGCCGGAGCCGACGCGGCGGGCCCGCGACAGCGGCGTCTTCACGGGCCGCTCGCAGCGCAGGCACACCACGTCGGCCGGCTTGTCGGTGCTCACGGCGCGTCCCTGCGGGGCAGGTCCCGGTGGTGGTGCGCCGAGGACTCGTGCGCGGCGCGGATCTGCGCGGTGCTCTGCCCGGGCCGACCGGACACGACCAGCCGGCAGCGGGAGCCCACGCACCGGTACGTGAGTGGCTCGGGCAGGCCGCCGTGGTACACCGGGTCGTCCTGGGTGGCGGCGAACCAGCGTTCGCGGGTGGAGCCATGCCGGTCAGAGACGTAGCGCACCCGCACGCGCACCCGGGCCAGGCCGACGACCTCGCCGCGCCGCCACCGGCCGAACGCCGCCACCCACACCGGATCCCCGACGGTCAGGTCGGCGGCGGTGAGCGGCCGGTTCGGCGGCTCCGGCGCGGCGAGGGCGGTGCGGGTCCCGGTCACCGCGCCACCGCCGGGGGTCGGGCGTCCGCCAGGGGCGCGCCCATGACGTGCCGGCCGGCGCGCACCGCGGCGGCGAACCGGGCCGACTCGGCGGCGATGTGCGCCGCGAACCGGGGATTGACCAGCGGTCGGTCCGGGCCGAGCAGCGGCGGCTCGGGTCGCGGGTAGGTGATCACCGCGACGACCCGCACCCAGTGGTCGTGGCGGTCGGCGCGCAGCAGCAGCACGATCCAGCCGAGCAGCCCCACGGTGACGGCGGATAGCAGCACCGCGGCGAGCGTGGCGGCAGTCGCGGCGCTCACCGTGGCCTCCGGGTCAGGATCGGCCAGCGTCGCCGCCGGCGGGGCGCGGTGGCGTAGAACGCCTGCCACACCTCGCACATCGGCGGCAGCTCCTGGGTGACCTCACCGTCACCGTCACAGGCGGCGGCTGCAGGGACGGCGGCGGCCGGCGGGCGGGTCAGCACCCACACCGTGATCGCAAGGAGCAGGACCGCCACGGCGAGCAGCAGGGTGATCGCGTCCTGAACGTCGAGGTCACGCACCGGCGCTCACCGCCTCCGCCGGCCGCCGGGTGGCGGCCTGATCCGGGAGGATCCGCCACAGGTCGAGGGTGACGAGCACGACCTGCGGGTCGGTGTCCGGCACGCAGCGCAGCAGCAGCCGCTCATGCCCGTTGCAGCCCTCCACCACGAACCCGGACGCGCCGCGGAACAGCTCGTCGACGCGCACCGAGCGGGGCTCCCGCTGCCCGGGCGGTAGGGCCGGCTCCATCCACTCCTCACGGCCGTTGAGCGGGTCCCGCCGGTGCTGCCAGCCGGCGTCGGCCATCCGGTCGCGCAGCGCGGACAGCATCGACCGCGACGGCGGCCGCGCGACGCTCAGCGGGCCGGTCACCGGACACCCGCCGGCGGCGTGTGCTGCGGGTGCGGCGCGGCGGCCTCCACCTGCACGGCCGGGTTGAGCTCCGTACCGCCGTAGCACCAGCGGGCGCGCAGGCCGTAACCGTCCTCGGTGACCGGGATGTCGAGCGCCGACGCGAACCGACGCACCGCCTCCGGCGACTCGAGGCCGGCGTCCACCTGGAGAGTGAAGCGGGGCAGCGGGAAGAACTCGTCCGCCTCCGCGAGCGCGGCCAGGCGGCGCAGGGCCTCGATCTGCTGGGCGCGGTGCGCCCGCGCGCGGGCCCGCGCCGCCGCCTGCTCCACCACGTCCCGGTCGACCAGCTCCACCACCTGGTCGACGTCGTACTCGCTGTAGGCGGGGCCGGCGTACACCACGCCGACGAAGCGCTCGCCTTCGTCGCTGGGCTCGACGTGGCGCACCTCGGCTCCCGGCCACTCCGGGTCACCGGTGGCCACGAACATGCCCGCCACCAGCTCGGCGGCCTTGACCCGCCGCGGCTCCGGGCCCGCCGGCCCGGCCGGCTCGCCGGCGCCGTCCGAGTCGGCGATGTGCTGGTCCAGCAGCGAGACGGCCTCGGCGATCGTGTCGAACCCGGCGAACGTCACCCCGCACGCGCACGTCGCGGAGGACTGGCCGGGCCCGTCGCCCACCGACGCGCTGAGGTGGAAGTGCTCCACCTGCCCGGGGTCGTCATCGGCCGGAGTCCGCTGGCAGACGGCCATGTTGGCGCACTTGCGCGGCGACGCGCAGCGCCCGCACACGTCCAGGCCCTCGCCGTCCGGTGCCGGATCCGCCGGGGACACGGCGGCCGGCTGACCCGGCGCGTCACCCGCCGCGGCCGGCTCCGCGCCGGCCGGCACCGCCGCGGCGTCGGCCGGCCACTGGTCACGGCGCAGCCGCATCAGTCCCAGCCGCTGCACACCGGCCTCCTCGGCCGAGGCGAACTGCCCCGCGAACACGTGACCGAAGTGGCCGAGCAGCTCCTCGCGGGCCGCGTCGCGCACACCGAACGTCACCGCGTACCGGCCGCCGAACGGGCCATCCTGCGGGAACGTGAACCACCACGTACGCGGCTCGTCCGGCAGGCAGTCGCACGACTGGGTCCCGCCGCCGGCGGCCTCGTCGGCGGCCGCCTGACGCCGCCCCTCCTCGTCGACGTCCCACTCCGCCAGGTCGGCCGGGCTGGCCGCGGCGCCGGGGTGATCGACGGCCGGCATGACCAACGTCGACGCGTCGGCGGCCGCGGGCCGCGCGGAGGGGTCGGGGTCAACGGCGATCGCGCCGGCCGCGGTCGCGGCCCTCAGGCCGGGACGGGTAGTCTTCGTGGACATCTCACTCGGTCCTTTCGCTGGGTGCGGGGTGGGAGATTCGGGGGTCACGAGCCGGGGAGGGGTCGTGACCCCCATCCATGTCCTGGGAGGCGGCGACGCCGCCGAGGCCCATCCGGTTCGTCACGGTCGACTCGTCGACGTGCGCGAGCAGCACGTACGCCACGGCGAAGAGCACGCCCAGGGCGACCGCCCACACGGCGATCGCGACGAGCGTCAGCGCGAACCGGCGGCCGCCGGCAGCCCTGCTCGGGCCGCGCGTACCGGGCACCGGTTCCGGGCCCCAGATGTCGGCGTTGTCGTACCAGCGCGCGGCCTGCTCGCCGGCGACGGAAGACGGATCACTCATCACTGCTCCTCAGCAGGAGGAAGGGGAAGGGGCGAGACGCGGCGACAGAGCCGCAGCACGAACAGCCGGTGCACCAGTAGTGCCGGCCGGCGATGCAGGCCCAGCACACGTAGGCGAGCACCGTCAGGCCGCCTCTCGCGCCTGGCGGGCAGCGCGCCGCTGGGCGACGGCCACGTAGATCTCGGCGAGGGCCTGGCTGAGGGCCTCGGCCGCAGCGCGGCCGGCCGGGCTGTCCGGGTCGAGCGGCTTCACCTTGGGGTGCTCGTGCTTCGGTCCGGACGGCGGCGGCGGCGTGTGTGGGCCAGCGGGCGGGTGCGTCATGCTGCGCTCTCCGATCGGCTCGTAGCGGGCGTGCACGCGACTCGCCCGAACAGCACCTCGACGGACGTGCCGAGGTCGGCCGCCATCCGCATCGCCAGCGCCAGGCCGGCGCCCTTGTGGCCGTTGCGGAGCAGCGACATGTGGGTCCGGCCGATGCCGTGCCGCTCGGCCTGCTTCGCGACGGTGTCCAGGCCTCGCTGCCTGGCGAGCGCGTCGTAGACATCGACCCGAAGGCGGACGACGTCGGCCTTCGGCGACTCGGCGTCGGGATTTGGCATCGGTTCCATGGTCGCCACCGTAACCGTCACCTAAAGGCAACGCAACGGGCGACGCCAAAATCAGTCTGATTCAGCCGATCGTCTGAGTGGCCGGCGCCGTCGATCGCGGCTACCGTTGCCCACAGACAACGCTTGCAGGGGGTCCACATGCCGGGTCAGCGCGTCAACACCGCAGGCGCAGCACGGATAAGGCGACGCTCGAAGCTCAGACGCGGTGTCGCCAAAGAGCAACGGCCACAAACCCACCGTTGCCGCTGGTCCAGCGCTTATGGTTCGCCTATGGGCGACGCTTCTCCACCCGCCGAGGACTGGGCGGGTTACCTACGGCGAATGACCAGCCGGCCGGGCTGGAGCGTTGCCAGGCTCGCGCGCGAGTCCAAGATCCACCGTGGCACCATCTTCGGTTGGATGAAGGGCGAGGGCGTCACGGTCGCGAGCGTGAAGGCCATCGCGAAGGCGCTCGGCGACGACGAGGCTCACGCGCTGGCTGCCGCCGGCGGCGCGGCTACTCACGCTGAGAAACTCGATCCGGACCTACGGATCATCATGCAGCGCCTCGAGGACCCGGCCGTCGGTGAGCCGGAGAAGGCCACGATCCGCGCCACGTTGCGGTATCTCGCAGACCTCGCCGACCGGCAGGACCGCGAGCGGCGGGAGCGCCGAGAAGAGCCAGACCAGAAGGCGAGCTGATGCCTCGCCGTCGCGGCCAGCTCGCCGCCGTGCCGGATCAGCCGCGCCGGTTCGTCGCCTACCGCCGCGTCTCGGAGCTGATGGGCCGCGGCGGCGACGACTTCCACTCTCCGGGCATCCAGCTCACCGCGATCCGTCGCATGGCCAAGCCGGCCGGGCTGCGTGAGGTCGCGGTCGTCGACGACATCGACCGCACCGGCCGCCATTTCAGCCGTGAGGGCATCGACGAAGTGCGGCGCATGGCCGCCGCCGGGCAGATCGACGTCCTGGTGGTGTACAAGGTCGACCGGTTCGGACGCAACGTCCTCGAATCGCTGCAACTGCTCGCCGAGTTGGCCGACAAGGGCGTCACGATTATGTCGGCCACCGAACAGATCGACACGTCCACGCCGTCCGGCCGGTGGATGCTGACCAATCTTCTGGCGATCGCGGAAATGCAGTCCGACGAGATCGGCCGGGGCTGGTCGAACACCATTGCCCGGCGCGCGGAAAAGGGCGAGCATCACGGCCGGCCCCTCGGATACATCCGGCGGGATAAGCGCCTCGTTCCCGATCCGGAACTGTCGGCCGCGATCACGGAGACATTCCGGCAGTACGCGGCCGGGGAGCCGATCGGCGACGTCACCGCCTATCTCGCGGCGATTCGCGGAAAGGCAATGCACACGGCGAACGTCAAGAAACTGTTGCGCAATCCCGCCTACCGGGGAATGGTCATCGCCGGCGACGAGGTGTGGCCGGGCGAGCATGAGCCCCTGGTCGACGAGGTGACGTGGCGGAAGGTGCAGAACCGCCTCGCAGCCGAGGCCGGGACGCCGCCGCGGCACCTGGCGCCCACCTGGTCACTGGTCGGGCTGGTCGAGTGCCCGCAGAAGCACAAACTCCAGCGGGCGGGCGGGCGCCTGATGTGCGGCGAGGACCGCAGCCAGGTCAAGGGCTCCCGCTGCGACGGCGTTGGCCGGCCGCTGCTGGCCCGGGTGGAGGCCGAGGTTCTCGCCCAGGTCGCCGCCTACGCCCGCGAGCTGCGCACCGACCACGGGGCCCGGGCGCAGCGGCTGGCCCGGCTGACCGCCGGCCGCGCCGACCGGGCAACGCTGGAGCGCCAGGTGAGCGAGGCCCGCACCGCCATGGTCAACCTGCTCAAGGACAACGCGCGGGAGCAGGTCCCCGAACCGGTGTACCGGCAGGCCCTCGCCGAACTGCGGGAAGCCGAGCAGACCGCCGCGGGACAGCTCGCCCGCCTCGGCGCCGCCGACACCCCACCGGACCCGGAGGCCGTCGCGAAAGCCGCGGAGGCGATCCTCAAGCTGTGGGCCGACCCGGAGGTGACCCACGCCGAGCGAGTCAAAGCCCTGCGGTCACTGGTCGACCGGATCGTCGTCCGACCGGCGGAGCGGTGGCGAGAGCCCGAATCGGACCGCGTGGACGTACGTTTCCGCTGGTAGCCGTCTTCTCAGTTCGTGATGCCCCACGATCGTGGGCAACGTGCTCACCACACCCGAGTGGCGCCGGACCACCCAGAGCCAGACCCTGGTGGCCAACTTCAAGGTCGCCTCCACCGCCCGCCGCCTCGACCGCGACAGCGGCCGCTGGGTGGACGGGAACAGCCTCCGCGTCCGCGTGAACTGCTGGCGGAAGCTCGCCGAGGGCGTGGCCGCCTCGGTGATGGTCGGCGACCCGGTGATCGTGTGCGGGCGGCTCTACACCCGCGACTGGACCGACGACGCCGGCAACCACCGCACCCTCTACGAACTGGAGGCCGTCGCCGTGGGGCACGACCTCTCCCGGGGCCGCGGCCGGTTCCTGCGCAACCGCCCGACGCGGGCGACCAGCGCCGTGGAGGACGCCGAGGCCGAGCGGCGCGTCCACGGCGAGCCGACCGAGCCGGTGCCGCCCGCCGAGGCGCCGGCCCTGCCCGATGCCCGGCCGCTCGACGACGACTTCGAGCTGCCCGAGTTCGCGGCGGCGCGAAGCCGGTCCGAGTCGCTGAGCTTCAGCGGGATGGACCCGCTGGACGGCCCGCTGGAAGCCGCGCCGGCCGAGCCCGACCCGGAGGACGACGACTCCGACCTGACCGAGGACTCCGGCGAGGACGCGGGCCCGGCCGGTGCTCCCGAGCCGGGCCTGCACGGGACGGCGGACCTGGTCGGGGAGACGGATCGGCTCGGTGCGGCGGACCGTGAGACGGACCCGCTCGGTGAGACGGACCCGCTCGGCGGGTCCGAGGCCGGGCCGGTTGCCGGTGGTCGGGGCCGGCGAGGCCGAAACCGGGTGCCGACGCCGGCCTGACCGGGGTCGGCTCTGCGCGGCGTGGCTCTGCACGCTCGGTCGGCCCTGCGTCGGGGTGGCCTTGCGTCGGGTGGCTCTGCGTCGGGGTGGCTCTGCGTTGGGTCAGCCCTGTGTCGGGGTGGCTCTGCGTCGGGTCGGGACCGTCCGGGGCTGGGCTGCCCGGTCGCTGGGGCGAACGGGGGCGGGGTGGCGGCGGTTGCCGCCGTCACCCCGCGGGCCGGCGGACCGAGCTCGGGCGATCGTCATGATCGGATACGGCTCAGCGCCTGTCGTGGCGGCGTCTCGAGTCGGTGGAACGTATTCGATCATGGGCGGGTAGGCGGGCGGTGCGGGTGCGCGGTGGTCGCTACACATCGTGATCGGTCGGAGCGGCGGGCGGGAGGGGGCGGGGGAGGGCTCGGTTAGGCTGGCCGGCCGGAGGTGATGGCCGGTGCGGCAGGCGACGCCGGTGGCGACCGCGGCGGGACTGATCGCGGGATACGCCCTGGATGCCCTGGTCGGCGACCCGCGCCGGTGGCACCCCGTGGCGGGGTTCGGCCGCGCGGCCGGTGCCCTGGAACGGCGGATCTACCGGCCCGAGCGGACAGCCGGTGCCGCGTACGCGGCATTGGCGGTGGGCGCGCCGGTGCTGCTCGGGGCGGCGGCGACGGTCGCCACCCGGCGGCGTCCGTTGGCCCGCGCCGTCCTCGTGGCAGCCGCTACGTGGACGGTGCTCGGCGGGCGTACCCTGCGGCACGAGGCCACGGTGATGGGCAGGGCGCTGCGCGGCGGCGACCTGCCGGGGGCCCGGCAGCGGATCGGTCACCTGTGCGGGCGGGACCCGTCGGCGCTGGACGAGCCCGAACTGGCGCGCGCCACCGTCGAGTCGGTCGCCGAGAACACCTCCGACGCGGTCGTCGCGCCGCTCTTCTGGGGCGCGGTCGCCGGCCTGCCCGGCCTGCTCGGCTACCGCGCGGCGAACACGCTCGACGCGATGGTCGGCCACCGCTCGCCCCGGTACGCCCGGTTCGGGACGCCGGCCGCGCGCCTCGACGACGTGCTCAACCTCGTCCCGGCCCGGCTGACCGGGCTGCTGACGGTGGCCGTGGCCCCGGTGGCGCACGGCGACCGGGCGCGGACCTGGCGGATCTGGCGCCGGGACCGCAACGACCATCCCAGCCCCAACGCGGGGCAGTGCGAGGCGGCGATGGCCGGGGCGCTGGGCGTCCGGCTCGGCGGTCGCAACGTCTACTTCGGCCGCTCCGAGGTCCGCCCCTTCCTCGGTGACGGGCCGCGTCCGGAGGCCCGCCACCTGCCCCGGGCTGCCCGGATCTCCGGTGCGGTGGGGCTCGCCGCGCTGGGGCTCGCGGCGGCGTACCCGCTGACCGCCGGCCGCCTGGCCGCCGCCGCCGGACGCCGGCTCGCGGCAGGGCTGGGCGCCCGCGCCGGCCGCGGCGCGGTGGGAACCGGCGTCCGGACGGGCCGGGTCGCCCCGGCATCCGCCCTCCGGGCCGGCCGCGGGCCCGCCGCGGGCGCGGGCAGCACGAGCGGGCGGGGGAGCGGGCGGTGAGCGGCGGCCTGCTGGTCGCCGGCACCACGTCCGACGCGGGCAAGAGCGTGCTCACCGCCGGCATCTGCCGCTGGCTGCACCGGCGGGGCGTGAAGGTCGCGCCGTTCAAGGCGCAGAACATGTCGAACAACTCCGCCGTGGTGGTCGGCCCGGACGGGCGCGGCGGGGAGATCGGGCGTGCCCAGGCCATGCAGGCGGCCGCCTGCGGGGTCCCGCCGGACCTGCGGTTCAACCCGGTGCTGCTCAAGCCGGGCAGCGACCTCGCCAGCCAGGTCGTGCTGCTGGGCGAGGCCGTCGACACGATCACGGCCGGCACGTTCCGGCAGCTGCGCCCCCGCCTCGCCGAGACCGCGTACGCGGCCCTGGCCGAGCTGCGGGCGGCGTACGACGTGGTGATCTGCGAGGGCGCGGGCAGCCCGGCGGAGGTCAACCTGCGGGCCGGCGACTACGTCAACATGGGGTTGGCCCGGCACGCCGGCCTACCCACGATCGTGGTCGGTGACATCGACCGGGGTGGCGTGTTCGCCGCGATGTTCGGCACCGTCGCCCTGCTCGACCCGGCCGACCAGGCCCTGATCGCCGGCTTCGTCGTCAACAAGTTCCGCGGCGACCTGGGGCTGCTCCGGCCGGGGCTGGACATGCTGCGCCAGGTCACCGGCCGCCCCACGTACGGGGTGCTGCCCTGGGCGCTCGACCTCTGGCTGGACGCGGAGGACTCGCTCGCGTACGGGCGGGTGCTGGGCCGTCCGGCCGGCCCGCGCGGCGACGAGTGGCTGGACGTGGCCGTGGTCCGGCTGCCCAGGATCAGCAACGCCACCGACGTCGAGGCGCTCGCCACCGAGCCCGGTGTCCGGGTACGCCTCACCGTCGAGCCGGCCGAACTCGCCGCCGCCGACCTGGTCGTGCTGCCCGGCTCGAAGTCGACCGTGGCGGACCTGGCCTGGTTGCGGGAGACCGGGATCGCCGACGCGGTGCTGGCCCACGCCGGCGCCGGCCGTCCCCTGCTCGGCGTCTGCGGCGGGTTCCAGATGCTCGCCCGCGCGATCCACGACCCGGTGGAGAGCCGGCGGGGCAGCGTGCCCGGCCTCGGCCTGCTGCCGATCGAGGTCACCTTCGACCCCCGCAAGACCGTGCGCCAGTCGGCCGGCACGGCGTGGGAGGGTGTCCCGGTCCGCGGCTACGAGATCCACCACGGGTACGTCTCGTCCGCCGACCCGGACCTCACCCCGCTGCTCGCGTACGCCGACGGTGCCGGCGAGGGCGCGGTCGCCGGGGCGGTGTACGGGACGCACTGGCACGGCGCGTTCGAGTCGGACGCCTTCCGCCGCCGCTTCCTGACCGAGGTGGCCCGGCAGGCCGGGCGGGACGGCTTCCGGGTCGCCCCGGACACGTCCTTCGCCGCCGCCCGCGAAGGTTCGCTGGACCTGCTCGGCGACCTCGTCGAGGAGCATCTGGACACCGACGCCCTGTGGCGCCTCATCGAGTCCGGCCCGCCGGCCGGTCTCCCGGTCATCCCGCCGGGCGCCCCCACCGGCTGAGACACGGCCCGGGTCAGTGGCGGACGTCGGCGGGGCGGTCGGACATCGGCAGTCCCGCCTCCCGCCACCCGTCCACGCCACCGATGACGTCGGTGGCCCGGTGCAGACCGAGCGCCCGCAGGCTCGCCACCGCGAGGCTGGAGCTGTAGCCCTGGCGGCACACCACCACGATCTTCAGGTCGTACCCGGTGGCCTCGGGGATCCGCCAGGCGCTCGCCGGGTCCAGCCGCCACTCCAGGACCGTGCGGTCGATGACGATCGCGCCGGGCAGGTCACCCTGCTCCCGCCGGTGCGCGTCGGTGCGAATGTCGATCAGCAACGCCCCGGTGCGGACCGCCTCGACCGCCTGGTGCGGGGTCAGCCGGCGCACCCCGGCCCGGGCCTGTTCCAGCAGGGCGTCGACGCCCGGACTCATCACGCTGTGGGACACGAGCCGATCATGCCGCCCAGCCCGGGGCTGCGCCGCCGGAACGGTCCGGCTGCCCACCACGACCGCCCGAACGGGCGACGGGCCGCCGGTCCCGCCGGCACCGCCCGCTACGGTCGGCGCGTGGAGGTGGCGGTGCTGGAGGCGTACGCCCGGTTGGCGCGCCGGGTGCGGGCGGCCCCGGCGCGGCTGGGAGCGACCCGGCTGGTGGCCGTCGACGGGCCCAGCGGCGCGGGCAAGAGCTGGTTCGCCGCGCGGCTCGCGGACGCCCTCGCCGAGCTGCCCGGCGACGCCCGGCCACCGGTGGTGCACACCGACGACCTGCTCGACGGCTGGGACGACCAGCTCACCTTCTGGTCCCGGCTGGAGGAGTGCGTCCTCGCGCCGGTCCGCGAGGGCCGGCCGGGGGCGTACCGGCGGTACAGCTGGGTCCGCCGGGAGTTCCTGCCCCGGCCGGTGCCGGTGCCGGTGACGCCGGTGCTCCTTCTGGAGGGGGTGAGCGCGGCCCGCGCCGCGGCGGCGCCCGACCTGACCCTGGCCGTGTTCGTCACCGCCTCGCCGGAGCTGCGGCTCACCCGCGCGGTGGCCCGGGACGGTCCGGGCATCCTCCGCGAGCTGCGCCGCTGGCACGCGGGCGAGCGGGCCCACTTCGCCGCCGACGGCACCGAGGAACGGGCCGACCTGGTGGTCGACGGGGCGCCGGAGCTGCCGCACGACCGGTCCCGCTACTACCTGCGGCGGGGCGGCTCGGGTAAGGCCGGCATACGATGCCGGTCATGACCACACCGATCATGTCCGAGTCCGACCTGCGGGCCGCCGTCGAGCGGGAACTGCCCGGCGTCCGCGCCGACCTCGAACGCCTCGTCCGCATCCCCGGCATCGCGTTCGACGGCTTCGACCACTCGCACGTGGAGCGGTCCGCCGAGGCGGTCGCCGAGCTGCTGCGCGGCTGCGGCCTCGACGTGAAGATCGTGCGCTCCGGCGGCCAGCCGGCCGTGATCGGGACGAAGCCCGCCCCGCGCGGCGCGCCGACGGTGCTGCTCTACGCGCACCACGACGTGCAGCCGGTCGGCGACCTGTCCCTGTGGGAGTCGCACCCGTTCGAGCCGGTGGAGCGGGACGGCCGCCTCTACGGGCGCGGCGCCGCCGACGACAAGGCGGGCATCATGGCGCACGTCGCGGCGCTGCGCGCGTTCGGTGACGCGCTCCCGGTCGGCGTGGTGCTCTTCATCGAGGGCGAGGAGGAGTACGGCTCCGACTCGCTGGAGCAACTGCTGGCCGAGCACCGGGACGAGATCGCGTCCGACGTCATCGTGATCGCCGACTCCGGCAACTGGGACATCGGCGTGCCGGCGCTGACCACGTCGCTGCGCGGCATCGTGAACTGCTTCGTCGAGGTGCGGACGCTGGACCACGCCGTGCACAGCGGCATGTTCGGCGGCGCGGTGCCGGACGCGCTCACCGCGCTGGTCCGGCTGCTCGCCACCCTGCACGACGACGCAGGGAACGTCGCCGTCGACGGGCTGGTCGGCCGGGAGGGCGCCGCCGTCGACTACCCGGAGGACCGGGTCCGCGTCGAGGCCGGGCTCGCCGAGGGCGTGCAGTTCATCGGCACCGGCCGGATCACCGACCGGCTCTGGACCAAGCCGGCCCTGGCCGTGCTCGGCGTCGACGCGCCGGCCACCGGGGAGGCCCCGAACGCCCTGGTTCCGACCGCGAAGGCCAAGCTCAGCGTGCGGCTCGCGCCGGGCGACGACCCCAAGCGGGCGTACCTGGCGCTGCGCGCCCACCTGGAGAAGCACGCCCCGTGGGGCGCCCAGGTGACGGTGACGTTCGAGCACGACGGCGACCCGTGCGTCATCGACGCCTCCGGCCCGATGTTCGACGCCGCCCGCTCCGCGTTCCGCACCGCCTGGGACGGCACCGACCCGGTGGACATCGGCGTGGGCGGCTCGATCCCGTTCATCGCCACGTTCCAGGAGATGTTCCCGGCCGCCGCGATCCTGGTGACCGGTGTGGAGGACCCGCACGCCCGGGCGCACGGCCCCAACGAGAGCCTGCATCTCGGCGAGTTCGCCCGGGTCTGCCTCGCCGAGGCGCTGCTGCTGCGCAACGTGGCCGGAGCGGCCCGCGGGTGAGCTGAGCCGGGCCTGGTGTCGGATCCGTAACTTCCTGGTCCATCTGGGAGTTTGCGGTGTGTCGGGCGCGGGGCTGTTATAGCCTTTCGTACATGAGTACGAACGAGGTGATGGCCCGCCTGGAGGCCGCCGTCAGCGCTCTGGGGGACGTCGACGTCTCCGCGTGGCCCGAGGACACGCTCAAGGAACAGCTCGGTGAGCTGTCCGCCGCCCTGGTCGCGCTCGACTCGCTGCTGTCCCGGGTCGCCGACGAGGTGCGCGCCCGTGGCCTGCGCATCGAGGAGCCCGTCCCGGCCTGACCACGCGGATGCCCGGGTGGTGTCGGGGGTGGCTGGCAGGATGGAGCCCGTGCGGTTCCTGGACCTGGCAGCCACCTCCGCCGCTGTCGCCGCGACCAGCGGTCGCCGCGCCAAGGTGGAGCTGCTCGCCGACGCGTTGCGGCGCCTCGAGCCGGGCGAGGTGGCGGCCGGCTCCGGCTACCTCGCCGGTGAGCTGCGGCAGCGTCAGACCGGGGTGGGCTGGGCGAGCCTGCGTGACCTGCCGGCACCGGCCGACACGCCGACGTTGACGGTGGCCGCGGTGGACGCGGCGATCGAGGACATCTCGTCGCTTCGCGGGGTGGGCTCCCAGGCCCGACGCCGCGCACTGCTGCACGGGCTCTACGCGTCGGCGACGGCCGACGAGCAGCGGCTGCTGACCGGGCTGTTCAGCGGGGAGCTGCGCCAGGGCGCCCAGGCCGGGCTCCTCGCCGACGCGGTGGCCCGCGCCGCGGAGGTGCCGGTCGCGGCGGTCCGCCGGGCCCTGCTGCTCGCCGGTGACCTGCGCGCGGTGGCGGTGGCGGCGCTCGACGGCGGCGCGGCCGCGCTGGCCGCGTTCGGTCTCCAGGTCGGGCGTCCGCTCGCACCGATGCTGGCGCAGAGCGCCCCGTCGGTCGACGAGGCGCTCCTCGCCATCGGCGTGCCCGCCGTGGTCGACGTCAAGCTCGACGGCATCCGCATCCAGGTGCACCGCTCGGGGCAGGACATCGCCGTGTTCACCCGCAGCCTCGACGACATCACCGTCCGGGTGCCGGAGGTGGTCGCGGCGGTGCGCGCGCTGCCCGCCCGTGAGCTGGTGCTCGACGGCGAGGCCATCGGGCTGGACGCGGCCGGCCGCCCGCTGCCCTTCCAGGAGACCTCCAGTCGGGCGGCGCGCCGCACGACACCCAGCACCACCGGCGGCAGCCCGGTCGCCCCGGCCGTGCTCGCGGCCGCCGGGACGACCGGCGAGACCGTGCTCACGCCGTACTTCTTCGACCTGCTGCACCTCGACGGCGAGGACCTGATCGACCGGCCGGGCCGGGAACGGTGGGCTGCGCTGGCCGGCGCGATCGACCCGCAGCTGCTGGTCGGGCGGGTGGAGGTCGACGGCCCGGAGGCGGCGGGGGCGGCGTTCGCGGCCGCCGTCGACGCCGGGCAGGAGGGGGTGGTGGTGAAGTCCCCGGACGCCCCCTACGACGCCGGCCGCCGCGGTGCCGCCTGGGTCAAGGTCAAACCCCGGCATACCCTGGACCTGGTGGTCCTCGCGGTCGAGTGGGGCAGCGGCCGACGCCAGGGCTGGCTGTCGAACCTGCACCTCGGCGCGCGCGACCCCCGCACCGGGGAGTTCGTCATGCTCGGCAAGACCTTCAAGGGGCTCACCGACGAGTTGCTGCGCTGGCAGACCGGGCGTTTCCTCGACCTGGCGGTGGAGAAGGGCGACTGGGTGGTGCGGGTCCGTCCCGAGCAGGTCGTCGAGATCGCCTTCGACGGCGTGCAGAGCAGCTCCCGCTACCCGGGCGGGATGGCGCTGCGCTTCGCCCGCGTGGTGCGCTACCGGGACGACAAGACTGCGGCGGAGGCGGACACGATCGACGCGGTGCGCGCCATCCACGCCGGCCGCGCCACCGGCTGACGCGATCAGGCCGGCGCGGGTTCGGCCGCGCGGTCGGCGGGTCGCTCCGGCGCCACACCGGCGCGGCGGCGGGCCTCCCGCCGCGCGAAGAAGCCGTAGCCGAACAGGGTCATGCCGGCGAAGATCCACCACTGCACGACGTAGCCGAAGTTCTGCCAGTTGTTCGTGTAGCCGACGGGGATCGCCGCGAAGGCCGGATCGGCCGCCGGGGTCTGCTCGTCGAGCAGCACGTACGCCCCGTGCACCGGGTAGGGCAGCTCGCGGGCCAGCCGGGGCAGCATGATGCGGCGCGTCTCCAGCTTGCCGTCGCGCCGGGCGACCGGGACGGAGCCGCCCTCGCCGGGGCGGACCCGGCCGATCACGGTCACCTCACCGGCGGGCGTCGCCGGCACCGCCGGCTGAGCGGTCGCGTCGCCCCCGGGTGCGGGCGGGATCCAGCCGCGGTCCACCAGGACGGCGGTGCCGTCGGCCAGGACCAGCGGGGTGAGCACCTCGAAGCCGACCGTACGGTCCACCGAGCGGCCCCGGACCAGGATCACGTTCGAGTCGTCGTAGCGGCCGGTGACGGTGACCTTCGTCCAGGTCTGCTCGTCGGTGGGCGGCTGCCCGGCGGTGCCCGCGCCCCCGACCGGGGCGGCCACCGCGTCGCGCAGCGGCACCGGCGTCATCCGCCGGCCGGCGTCGATCCGCTCGTTGATCTCCGTCCGCTCGTGGTAGCGGTCCAGCTGCCAGTTGCCGAGCAGCACCATCGCCGCCGCCGCGACCAGGGTCAGCGCGAGCGCGCCCAACCAGCGCGGTGTCAGCAGGAACCGGTACACGACCACGAGATTACCCGTATGACCTGGGCCACCGACCCGCGCGACCCGGCGGCGACGCGACCGGGCGCCGCGGTGACGCTCCCACGTCGGTCCCGTCCGCTATCGTCACGCGGGCGGACCGCGCCGTCGGTCCACTCCGCGTACCCGCCGCCGCCCGCGAGGGAGTCGATGATGACCGTCGTGCCGCGCCTGGTGCTCAGTGCGCCCTCCTCCGGGCATGGGACGAACATGCTGGCGATCGGGCTGCTCGCCGCGCTCGCCGACCGGGGGGTGACGGTCGCCGGTTTCAAGGTCGGGCCGGACCGGGTCGACGCCGCCTACCTCGGGCTCGCCGCCGGCCGGCCCGGGCGCACGCTCGACCCCCGCCTGGTCGGCGCGGAGCGGATCGCCCCGCTGGTCGCGCACGGCGCCGCCGGCGCCGGGCTCGCGGTGGTGCAGGGCAGCATGGGGCTGTACGACTCGCTGACCGGCCACCCGGAGACCGAGTCGACCGCGGCGGTCGCCACCGCGTTGCGCAGCCCGGTCGTGCTGGTGGTCGACGTGGCCGCCATGGGCCAGTCGGTGGCCGCCCTGGTGCACGGCTTCCGGGCGTACGACGAGCAGCTCTGGCTGGGCGGCGTGATCCTCAACCGGGTCGCCTCCGGGCGGCACGAGGCGTTGCTGCGCGAGGCGCTGGACGACGTCGGCGTGCCGGTCTACGGCGCGCTGCGCCGGCAGGACCTGCCGCCGGTGCTGCCGGCCCGCCGGCACGGGACGGTGCCCGTGGTCACCGCGTCCGCCGAGGCCGACCGGGCGGTCCGCCGGCTCGGCGAGGCGGTGGCGGCGACCGTCGACCTGGAACGGCTGCTGGGGCTGGCGCGCTCCGCGCCGCCGCTGAGCGTGGCAGCGTGGTCGCCGGAGGCCGAGGTGGGGGCCGCCGAGGCGTCGGCGACCGGCGAGCGACCGCTGATCGCGGTGGCCGGGGGCGCCGGCGGCGGCTACAGCCACGCCGAGACGACCGAGTTGCTGCGGGCCGCCGGTGCCGAGGTGGTGACCCTGGATCCGCTGCACGACGAGGCGCTGCCCGCCGGCACCCGCGCGCTCGTCGTCGGCGGGGGCCTGCCCGAGTCGAACGCCGAGCGCCTGTCGGCCAACCGCCGGCTCTGCATCGCGGTCGCCGAGCTGGCCCGCACCGGCCGCCCGGTCGTCGCCGAGGGCACCGGGCTGCTGTGGCTGGCCCGGGAGCTGGACGGCCTTCCCATGTGCGGGGTGCTCGACGCGGTCGGCAGCAGCCGGGAGGGCCTCGTGGTGGGCTACCGCACGGCGACGGCGGCGACCGACAGTGTGGTTGCCGCGGCCGGTGCGACGGTGACCGGGCACAAGGAGCATCGGGCGGTGCTCACGCCGCGGGCCGGGCAGCGGCCGGCCTGGACCTGGGACGGCGGGACCCCCGAGGGCTTCGTCTGGCGGGGCGTGCACGCCTCGCAGCTGACGCTGCACTGGGCCGCGCACCCGCGGCTGGCCGCCCGGGTGGTCGCCGCCGCCGCGCAGGCGGAGCCCGCCGAGTCCCCGGCCGGCGGGGTCCCCGCGTGATCGGTCAGGTGGCGGTCCGCCGGTTCCCGGAGCTGACGGTCTCCACACCGCGAACGGAGGTGCGGCCCCTGACGGCGGCCGACGCGAAGGCGGCGGACGAGGTCTTCGCCGACCGTCAGACCCAGCGCTGGCTGCCCGTGGCGGAGGAGACCGGCCAGATCGACGGGCACGCCTGGTGCACCGACCTGGCGCGGCAGCGGCGCGACAGCGGCGACGGGGACCACTACGCGGTGCTCCGGCGGGAGGACGACCGGGTGGTCGGGTGCCTCTGGACGCGGCGTACCGACTGGGGCGCCCGGTGCACGGAGGTCTCGTACGCGATGGCGGCGCACGCCCGCGGCTTCGGGCTGGCCGTCGAGGCGGTGGACGCGCTCGCCATCGCCCTGCTCCTGGAACACGGCTTCCAGCGGGTCGAGCTGCGCGTCGCGCCGGGCAACGTCGCGTCGCGGCGGCTCGCCGAGAAGGCCGGTTTCAGCTACGAGGGTCTGCTCCGCAACGCCGGGTACGTGCGCGGCGCGCGGGTCGACCTGGAGCTGTGGTCCCTGGTCGCCGCCGACCTGCGCTAGCGGGCCGGTGTCGGCGCGGCTCGCGCCGGGGCGTCGACACCGGCGCCGGCCACCGGGCGGTGGACCCGGCGGCGGCGCTCAGCCGACGATCGCGTCCGACGGCGGGGTGAACTGGCGCACCGGCTTGCCTTTCAGCGCCTCCTTCAGGGTGTTCGAGACCGCCGCGATGGGGATCTGCGACTGGCCGTCACCCACCGCGTTGAACGGGTTGTCCGGATCGGAGATGAAGCTCGCCGCCGCCAGCTCCGGGGTGAACCCGACGAACCAGGCCGACCGGGTGCTGTCGGTGGTACCGGTCTTGCCGGCGACCGGCCGGCCGACCGTGCCGCGGACGCTGTCGGCCGTCGACCAGCCCCCGCAGCTGCCCTTCGCCGGGGTGTCACCGGTGGGGCACCGCGCGGCGTCGGTGGCGGCCCGGGCGGCGTCGGCTTCGACCACCTGGCGGCAGCGCGGCTTGGCGACCTCCCGCTCGATCCCGGAGGCGGTCCGGTACATCGCCGGGGTGCCGTCCCGGTTGTAGATCGCCTGCACCGGCATCGCCTCGCAGTACCGGCCCTCCGCGGCGACGGCGGCGTACGCGTTGGCCATCTCCAGCGGGGTGGCGTCGGAGACGCCCAGGGTGAAGGCGCCCCAGGTCTTCGCCTTGGCCGGGGACGCGTGGTCCCGGTCCACGTCGGTACGCCAGCGCAGGCCCAACTGTTCGGCGAGGCGTACCGCGCGGTCCGCGCCGACCTGCTCCTCCAGCCAGACGAAGTACGTGTTCACCGACTTGCCGAAGCCGGACCACATGGTCTGGGTACCGGACATCGCGCCGCTGGCGTTCGACGGCGCCCAGCCGTTGTAGACCTCCGACCGGTACCGGTGCGGCGCGTCGAAGGTCGTGTTCAGGGTCAGGCCGGCGTCGAGCGCGGCGAGCATCGGGAACATCTTGAACGTCGACCCCGCCTGGTAGCCCGGCAGGTCACCGCCGCCGAGCAGGGGGGCCACCGTGTTCGGGTAGTTGGCCTTGACCTTGGGGCCGGCCTCCGGGTTGGAGCTGGGCGGGTTCTCGTCCAGGTTGAGGGAGTAGGTCCGGTTCACCGCCATGGCCTTCACCCGCCCGGTGCCGGGCTCCGTGATCACGATGCCGTTGGCGAACGGGCTGCCCGTGTTGTCCTTGCTGCCGACGTTCTTCTCGGCCGCCGCCTGGATCTTCGGGTCCAGGCTCAGCACGATCCGGTATCCGCCCCGGCGGAGCTTGTCCATCCGCTCCAGCGGGTTGTCGCCGAACGCGGGCTGGGCGCTCCACCAGTTCTTCACGTAGTCGCAGGCGAAGCCCCAGCTGTTCCACTTCTCCGGGACGGAGATGCAGTCGTTGGAGGGGTAGCTGAGCTTCAGCCGGATCGGCTCGGACCTGGCCGCGGCGGCGGCGTCCGGCGAGAGGTAGCCGAGCCCGGCCATCCGGTCCAGCACGTAGTTGCGGCGTGCCGTGGCGTCCTTCTGGTCGGAGGTGGCCGGGTCGTACTGCGACGGTGACTTGACGAGCCCGGCGAGCGTGGCGGCCTCGACCGGCGTGAGGTCCTTCGGGGTCTTCGAGAAGAAGATCTCGCTGGCGGCGTAGATGCCGTACGCGCGGTGCCCGAAGTACGCGGAGTTGAGGTAGCGCTCGAGAATCTGCTCCTTGCTCAACTCCTTCTCCAGGTCCAGGGCCATCCGCATCTCCCGGACCTTGCGGATGCTGGTCTGCTGGGTCGCCTCCTGCACCTCCTTCGGCGTCTTCGCGCTGTCCCGCAGGGCCATCCGGACGTACTGCATGGTGAGGGTGGAGGCGCCCTGGGAGACGCCGCTGGACCGGGCGTTGGCGACGAACGCGCGGGCGACGCCCTTCGGGTCGACGCCCCGGTGCTGGTAGAAGCGGGAGTCCTCGGCCGCCACGATCGCCTGCTGGATGTTCGGGGACATGTCGGCGAGCTTCGTGTACTGCCGGTACTCCTCGTAGAACATCGTCAGTACCGTCCTGCCGTCCGGCGCGTAGAGGTACGAGGTCTCCGCGGGCAGGGCGGTCGTGAGGATCTTCGTCTTGTGCTCCAGGGCGTGGGCGGTGACCTTGGCGCCGATGCCGGTGGCGGCGGCGACGGGATAGGCCACGGCGGCGACCACGATGCCGGCGATGAGACCGGCGCGGAGGAGAGGGACGAGACGACCGGCGGCAGCAAGGGGTCGGTTGCTCACACCGCCAAGTTATGACATTTCCGATTCGTACCTGAGAAGTATTCATAAACGCGGCGCTCGTGACGCGCCCCACGCCGCGTGGCGCTGTCCCGCGCGCCGCCTTCCCGGCAGGATCGCGGTCATGCGTGAGAGGCAGTCGGGACACCCCGGGCCGAGCGAGGCGCCCTCCGGCGTGGTGCTCACCTTCCCCGGCGCCCGGGGCGGGTCCACCGGGCCGCGGGACGAGCCCGACCTCGGGCACCACGGCGACGTGGAGGCCACCCCGGGCCTGGTCGACCTGGCCGTCAACGTGCGCCGCGCCCCGATGCCCGACTGGCTGGCCGACCCGATCACCGCCGCGCTCGGCCACCTCGCCGCGTACCCGGACGCCCGTCCCGCGCGGGAGGCCGTCGCCGCCCGGCACGGCCGGCCCCCGGCCGAGGTGCTGCTGACCGCGGGCGCCGCCGAGGGCTTCGTGCTGATCGCCCAGGCGCTGCGCGGCGTCCGCCGCCCGGTGGTCGTGCACCCGCAGTTCACCGAGCCCGAGGCCGCCCTGACGGCGGCCGGGCACCGGGTCGAGCGGGTGCTGCTCGACCCGGCCGAGGGGTTCCGGCTCGACCCCGCGCGCATCCCCGCCGACGCCGACCTGGTCATGATCGGCAACCCGACCAACCCGACCTCGGTGCTGCACCCCGCCGGCGACGTCGCGGTGCTGGCCCGCCCGGGCCGGATCCTCGTCGTCGACGAGGCGTTCGCCGACACCACCACCGCGTCGGGCGTCCCCGGCGAGCCGGAGTCCCTCGCCGCCCGCCGTGACCTGCCCGGCCTGCTGGTGGTCCGCAGCCTCACCAAGACCTGGGGGCTGGCCGGGCTGCGGATCGGCTACCTGCTCGGCGACGCCGCCCTGCTGGGCCGGCTCGCCGCCGTGCAGCCGCTGTGGCCGGTGTCCACGCCGGCCCTCGCCGCCGCCGCCGCCTGCGCCGGGCCCGAGGCGGTCGAGGCCGAGCGCGCGATCGCCGCCCGGCTCGCGGCCGACCGCGACCATCTGGTCGCGCGCCTGACCGCCCTACCCGGGGTACGCGTCGCGGGCCGGCCGGCCAGCGCCTTCGTGCTGATCCACACGCCCGGTGCCGCCGCCGTGCGGGTCGCCCTGCGGGAGCGCGGCTGGGCGGTACGCCGAGGCGACACCTTCCCCGGGCTCGGCCCGGACTGGCTGCGGATCGCCGTCCGCGACCCGGCGACGACAGACGCGTTCATCGAGGTACTGGCGGAGATCCTGGAGGCGTGATGCTGGAGACGACGATCGCGGCGATCGGACCGCTCGACGAGCCGGCGATGGCGGCCGCCCGCGACCTGCAGGGCCGGCTCACCAAGCCGGCCGGCTCGCTCGGCGCGCTGGAGGAACTTTCGGTACGCCTCGCCGGCCTGGCCGGCGCCTGCCCCCCGCCGCTGCCCGAGCCGGCCGCGGTGGCGATCTTCGCCGGGGACCACGGCGTGCACGCCCAGGGCGTCACCCCGTGGCCGCAGGAGGTCACCGCGCAGATGATCGGCAACTTCCTGGCCGGCGGCGCGGTGGTCAACGCGTTCGCCCGGCAGGCCGGCGCCTCGGTCACCGTGGTGGACGTGGGCGTCGCCACGCCGCCCGTCGCCGCCCCGGGCGCGGACACCGGTCCCCGGCTGGTCGAGGCGAACATCCGGCGCGGCACCCGGGACATGACCGTCGAGGCCGCCCTGACCCGTGCCGAGGCGCGGGCCGCCGTCGAGACCGGCATCCGGGTCGCCGGCGACCTGGTCGACGCCGGGGCGGGCATCCTGCTCACCGGGGACATGGGGATCGGCAACACGACCCCGGCCGCCGCCCTGGTCGCGGCGTTCGGCGGGGTCGACCCCGCCGAGGCGACCGGTCGCGGTACCGGGGTCGACGATCCCACGTACCGGCGCAAGATCGAGGTGGTGCGGGCCGCGCTGCACCGGCACGCGCCCGACCCGGCGGACCCGCTCGGCGTGCTGGCCGCGGTGGGCGGCCTGGAACACGCCGCCCTGGCCGGGCTGATCCTGGGCGCCGCGGCCCGCCGGGTCCCGGTGCTGCTGGACGGGGTCATCGCGGTCTCCGCCGCGCTGGCCGCCGCGGCCTTCGCCCCGCCCGCCACCGGCGCGATGGTCGCCGGGCACCGCTCGGCCGAACCGGGCGCCACGGTGGCGCTGCACCGGCTGGGGCTGACCCCGCTGATCGATCTCGGGCTGCGCCTCGGCGAGGGCACCGGCGCGCTGCTGGCCCTGCCCGTGGTCACCGGCGCGGTACGCGTGCTGCACGAGGTGGCGACGTTCGACGCGGCGGGGGTGGCCGAGAAGTGAGCGAGCGGACCAGGCGGCTCAACCCCGCGGCGCCCGACGTCGCCGGGGTGCGGAGCGGGGCGGCGGTGTGAGCCGGAACCCGTACCCCCTCGGCCTGCGCCTCGCCGGCCGGCGGGTGGTCGTGGTGGGTGGGGGAGCGGTGGCCACCCGCCGGGTGCCGGCGCTGCTCGACGCGGGCTCGGACGTGTTCCTCGTCGCGCCGGAGTTGACCCCGGCGCTGCGCGCGCACGTCGACGCCGGCCGGCTGCACTGGGCACGGCGCCGCTTCGCGCCGGAGGACCTGGACGGCGCCTGGCTGGTGCAGGTGGCGGTCGACGACCCGATCGCCGCGGCGTCGGTCAGCGCGGCGGCCGCCGAGCGGCGGATCTTCTGCGTCCGTGCCGACGACCGGGCCGCGGCGACGGCCTGGACGCCCGCCGTCACCCGGCACGGCCCGGTGACCGTGGCGGTCCTCGGCGGCGGCGACCCGCGCCGCGCGATGACCGTGCGCGACGCGGTCCGCGACCTGCTGAGTGCAAGGAAGGACCCCTTCCCAACTCCTCAGGTAGAGGAGGGGTCCCCTGTTAACGCCCCCGGCGGGCGCGTGGCGCTGGTCGGCGCCGGGCCGGGCGACCCGGAACTGATCACCCTCAAGGGGTGGCGCCTGCTCACCGAGGCGGAGGTGGTGGTCGCCGACCGGCTCGTTCCCGGGCTGCTCCTGGACGAGCTACGGCCCGACGTCGAGCTGGTCGACGCCTCGAAGATCCCCTACGGCCCGTCCCGGGCGCAGGAGGAGATCAACCGCATCCTGGTCGACCGCGCGCTCGCCGGGAAGGCCGTGGTACGGCTCAAGGGCGGTGACCCGTACGTCTTCGGCCGTGGCGGCGAGGAGCTGCTGGCCTGCGCCGAGGCGGGCGTGCCGGTGACCGTGGTGCCCGGGGTGACCAGTGCGGTCGCGGTGCCGGCGGCGGCCGGCGTGCCGGTGACCCACCGGGCGGTGGCGCACGAGTTCACCGTGGTGTCCGGGCACGTCGCACCCGATTCGCCCGCCTCCCTGGTGCGCTGGGAGCACCTGGCCGGGCTCCGCGGCACGCTGGTGATCCTCATGGGGCTGAAGAACCTGCCCGCGATCGCCGCGACGCTGGTCGCGCACGGCCGACCGGCGGACACCCCGGCGGCCGTCGTGCAGGAGGGAACGACCGGCGCGCAGCGGATGCTCCGTTCGACACTCGGCACGGTCGCCGCCGACGTCGTCGCCGCGGAGCTGCGTCCGCCCGCGGTGGTCGTCGTCGGCGACGTGGTGCCGGTGCTCGCCGCGGCCGGCTGAGCACCCGACCCCGGTCGGGCGCCGCCGGAGGTCCCTCGTCCCCTTTGCTCTGCTTCAACCCACGCGCCGGTTCGCCGGCGTTTCCGGTGCGTCCGTTGAAGCAGAGCAAAGGGAGCCGGCAGGAGAGCTGGGCTGGCGGGGTGTGGCCGGTCAACCCGGTCGCGGCCGAACGCGCGACGGCGGCCGGAACGTGTCCGGCCGCCGTCGTCGCTGGTCAGGTCACTGCTTGAGCATGTTGTCCAGCAGCAGGGCGCAGCGGATCACGCCGAGGTGGCTGTAGGCCTGCGGGTGGTTGCCCAGGCCGCGCTCAGCGAGGGGGTCGTACTGCTCGGGCAGCAGCCCGGTCGGCCCGGCGGTGTCGATCATCTGCGTGAACAGCTCCTCCGCGTCGGTGCGGCGGCCGGTACGCAGGTACGCCTCGACGAGCCACGACGTGCAGATGTGGAAGCCACCCTCGCGACCGGGCAGGCCGTCGTCCCAGTGGTAGCGGTAGACGACCGGGCCGCTGCGCAGATCCGCCTCGATCTTCAGCACCGTCGACAGGAACCGGGGGTCGTCGCCGGGGAGCAGCCCGGAGAGCCCGATCCAGAGCGAGGACGCGTCGCTGTCCTCGTGCCCGTACGCGACGCTGTACGCCTCGGCGTGCTCGTGCCAGCCGTACTCCAGCACGTTGGCGCCGATCCGGTCCCGCAGCTCCACCCACTCCGGTCGGTCCTCCCCGCCGTGTTGGCGGACGACGTGCAGCGCCCGGTCGACGGTCATCCAGCACATGACCTTGGAGAAGATGTGGTGCCGGGGTGGGAGGCGGGCCTCCCAGATGCCGTGGTCCGGCTCGTGCCAGCGGCGGCGGACCGCCTCGACCATGTTCTCCAGGACCCGCCACTCGTCCTCGCGGACCGTGCCGCGCGCGTCGGCCACGGCGGCGATCAGATCGGCGATCGGGCCGAAGACGTCGAGCTGGAGCTGGTGGTTGGCCAGGTTGCCGACCCGGACCGGCCGGGAGCCGGCGTACCCGGGCAGCGTGTCGATGACCGCCTCGGCGCCCAGCTCGTAGCCGTCGACCGTGTAGAGCGGGTGCAGCCGCTCCGGGTGCCCGCCGGTGCGCTCCACGACGCCGTCGATCCAGCGCAGCAGCGCCTCGGCCTCGCCGGTCGAACCGAGGTCGACCAGGGCGCGGGCGCTCATGGCCGCGTCACGCAGCCAGCAGTAGCGGTAGTCCCAGTTGCGGACGCCGCCCAGCTCCTCCGGCAGCGAGGTGGTCGCGGCGGCCAGGATCGAGCCGGACGGCTCGTGGCAGAGCCCTCGCAGGGTGAGCGCGCTGCGGGCGACCAGATCCCGGGCGGTGCTCGGGAGCCGTAGCGAGGCCACCCAGTCCTTCCAGGGTTGCTCCGCGGCGGCCTGCCGCTCGTGGATCGGCAGCCGGTGGTGTTCCAGGCTGTGGGTGCCGAAACGCATCTCCAGCACGACCTGCCCGCCGGCGGCGGAGAGGTCGACGACGGCCTTGGCCGTCTCGTACACGCCGTCCCCGGTGACCTCCCACTCGACGCCGGGCGAGTAGAGCGCGACCGGCTCGTTGGAGCCGAGCACGAGCAGGCCGTCGCCGAGCGGTTGCAACTGGACGGCCACCTGCCCGAACTCGGGCCGGGGGGCGAACTCCAGGCGGGCCCGGCCACGGCCGGTGAGCACCCGGACCAGGGTCGAGTCGGCGCTGATGATCGCCGGGCCCTCCGGCGTGGTCTCGGTGTCCGGGAGGTCGAGCCAGTCGGTCACGGCCAGGCCGGACCAGCGGGTCTCGAGGGTCATCGTGCGCGACCGGTA
This sequence comes from Micromonospora sp. NPDC047707, assembly GCF_040704235.1. Classification (NCBI taxonomy): domain Bacteria; kingdom Bacillati; phylum Actinomycetota; class Actinomycetes; order Micromonosporales; family Micromonosporaceae; genus Micromonospora; species Micromonospora sp. NPDC047707. The sequence goes on along the minus strand of NZ_JBEYSU010000011.1, from coordinate 34,934 downwards.
CCGCTGGCCGAGCGGGATGCCGCCGCGCTCGGGCGCGACGCTGAAGTATCCGGCCGGGCCGCCACCCACCAGGTCGGCGAAGATCGCCGCCGAGTCGGGCTTGGGGTTGCAGAGCCAGGTGATCTTGGCCTCGGGGGTGACCAGGGCGACCGTACGCCCGTTGGCCAGCATCGAGTGTCGCTCGATGGGCACCGCCCGCTCGCCGAACAGCCAGTGTCGCCGGGTCTCCAGCAGCAGCCCGAGGGCCCGGGCCGCCTCGATCGGCTCGGCCACCCGGTACTGCGCCTTGGTGTCGCCCGGCCCGATCTTGATGCCGACGTCCGGGCCGTGCAGGTTGCCGAAGGCGTTCTCGTCGGTGACGTCGTCGCCGATGAACAGCACGGCGCTCGCGGAGAGCTGGGTGCGCAGCTGGTCGACGGCCGTGCCCTTGTGGGTGGCCACCACCGACAGCTCGATGACCTCCTTGCCCTGGGTGACGGTGACGCCGTCCCAGGTGGCGGGGCCGCTGCGGACCGCCTCGATGGCGGCGGCGGCGACCTGCGGGTCGGCGCCGCGGGTGTGCACCGCCACGCTGGCCGGCTTGCGCTCCAGCCGGATCCCGGGGTGGGCGGCGGCGATCTCCCGAAGCGTCTCGCGCAGCCGGGTGCGGACGGCGATCAGCTCGGGGGAGAGCCGCTCGACGAAGCCGATGTCGAACTCCGAGCCGTGGCTGCCGACCAGGTGGACCTCGCTGGGCAGCCGGGACAGCGCGGCCAGGTCGCGCAACGCCCGCCCGGAGACCACCGCCACGGTGGTCTGCGGCAGCGCGGCGAGCGCGCGCACCGCGGCCACCGACTCCGGCAGCGGTACGGCCTTGCTCGGGTCCTCGACGATCGGCGCGAGCGTGCCGTCGTAGTCGCAGGCGATGAGCAGCTGGGGGACGCGGGCGATCCGGCCGATGGCGGTGCGCAGCTCCCGGTCCAGGCTGCCGGCGGTGGACGTGACGACGTCGGGGGCGGCGTTCACGCGGCGTCCGCCTCGGGCACGCCGAGCTCGGTGAGGAACGACTTCGCCCAGTGCCCCACGTCGTGGGTGCGCAGGTGGCGTTGCATTGTCCGCATACGGCGGCGGGCCTCCGGCTTCTCCACGTGCACGGCCCGCAGCAGGGCGTCCTTGACCGCGTCGGGGTCGTGCGGGTTGCACAGGAACGCCTGACGCAGCTCGGTGGCGGCGCCGGCGAACTCACTGAGCACGAGCGCGCCACCCTGGTCGGCGCGCGATGCGACGTACTCCTTGGCCACCAGATTCATTCCGTCTCGCAGGGGGGTCACCATCATCACGTCGGCGGCGGCGTACATCGCGGCCAGCTCAGTGCGACTGTACGACTGATGCAGATAATGCACCGCGGGGACGCCCACCCTGCCGAATTCGCCATTAATCCGACCAACCTCGCGCTCGACCTTGACGCGAAGTGCCTGGTAGTGCTCCACCCGCTCGCGGCTCGGCGTCGCCACCTGCACCATAACCGCGTCCGGCACTGTCAACTTTCCGTCAGCGAGCAGCTCGCGGAACGCCTTGAGCCGCAACTCGATGCCCTTGGTGTAGTCGAGCCGGTCGACGCCCAGGATTATCGTCTTCGGGTTGCCCAGCTCCTCCCGGATCTCCTTCGCCCGCGCCTGGATGGCCGGGTCGGCGGCCAGCCGCTCCATCTCCATCGTGTCGATCGAGATGGGGAAGGCGCCCGCCTTCACCTGGCGGCCGTCCACCTGGATCATCTGCCCCTCGTAGCGGAGGCCGAGCAGGTGCCGGGCCAGCCGGACGAAGTTCTGCGCCGCCAGTCGCTGCTGGAAGCCCACCAGGTCCGCGCCGAGCAGCCCGCGCAGGATCTCGGTGCGGAACGGCATCTGCATGAACAGCTCGATCGGCGGGAACGGGATGTGCAGGAAGAAACCGATGCGCAGGTCCGGCCGCAGCTCGCGGAGCATCGCCGGCACGAGCTGGAGCTGGTAGTCCTGCACCCACACCGTCGCGCCCTCGGCGGCGACGTCCGCCGCGGCCTCCGCGAACCGGGCATTGACCAGGCGGTACGCCTCCCGCCAGCGTCGTTTGTAGACCGGCGTCTCGACCGCGTCGTGGTAGAGCGGCCAGATCGTGGCGTTCGACTGCCCCTCGTAGTAGCGCTCGAGTTCGTCCGCGCTGAGCGGCACCGGGTGCAGCCGGATGCCCTCCAGGTCGAACGGCTCGGGCGCGGCGCCGGTGCCGCCGGCCCAGCCGACCCAGGTGCCCTTGTGCTCGGCGAGGACCGGGTGCAGGGCGGTGACCAGTCCGCCCGGACTGCGTCGCCACTGCCGCCCCTCGGGTGTGCTCACCTCGTCGACGGGCAGGCGGTTGGCCACTACGACAAAGGAGCTACGGACGGTCACGTTCGGCCACCTCCGGGTGCAGACGGGTCCACCGCGATGAGCGTACTGAGCGTAGCTGCGGCCTCTGGTGCCCCGTGTCGGAGTTACCTACCCGTCCCACGTCCGCCGAACCCCCGGCGTGATCTTGGCGACAGCGGTGTGCCGCGTACCGGGAAGAGGCGGGGTGATGTGGGCGGAGCGCGGCGTACCTGTCAGGATTGACGACGGCGTGCGTGCGGCCGGGCTTTCGGCCGGCGGCGGCGGGCGGAAGTCGCGGCCCGCGCCCGCGCCCGCGCCACAAGCTCGCGACCGCAACCGACGGAGGGTAGCCCGCACCGTGGCCCAGTTCATCTACGTCCTGGACAAGGCGCGCAAGGCGCACGGCGACAAGGTCGTGCTCGACAACGTGACGCTGAACTTCCTGCCGGGTGCCAAGATCGGTGTGGTCGGCCCGAACGGTGCCGGTAAGTCCAGCCTGCTCAAGATCATGGCCGGCTGGGACCAGCCGAGCAACGGCGAGGCCCGGCTGATGCCCGGCTTCACCGTCGGCATGCTGGCGCAGGAGCCGCCGCTCAACGACGCCAAGACCGTCCTCGGGAACATCGAGGAGGCGGTCGCCGAGACCAAGGCCAAGCTGGAGCGGTTCAACAAGATCGCCGAGCAGATGGCGACGGACTACTCCGACGAGCTGATGGAGGAGATGGGCAAGCTCCAGGAGGAGCTGGACCACGCCGACGCGTGGGACATCGACTCCAAGCTCGAGCTGGCCATGGACGCGCTGCGCTGCCCGCCGCCGGACGCCGACGTCACGCAGCTATCCGGTGGTGAGCGCCGCCGGGTCGCGCTCTGCAAGCTGCTGCTGGAGACGCCCGACCTGCTGCTGCTCGACGAGCCGACCAACCACCTGGACGCGGAGAGCGTGCAGTGGCTTGAGCAGCACCTGGCCAAGTACGCCGGCACCGTCATCGCGATCACCCACGATCGGTACTTCCTCGACAACGTGGCCAACTGGATCCTGGAACTGGACCGCGGCCGTGCCTACCCGTACGAGGGCAACTACTCCACGTACCTGGAGAAGAAGGCCGCCCGGTTGGCCGTCGAGGGTCGCCGGGACGCCAAGCTGAAGAAGCGCCTCTCCGATGAGCTGGAGTGGGTCCGCTCCAACGCCAAGGCCCGGCAGACCAAGTCGAAGGCCCGGCTCGACCGGTACGACGAGATGGCCACCGAGGCGGAGAAGACCCGGAAGCTGGACTTCGAGGAGATCCAGATTCCGCCGGGCCCGCGCCTGGGCAGCACCGTCATCGAGGCGAAGAACCTGACGAAGGCCTTCGGCGACCGGGTGCTGATCGACGACCTCAGCTTCTCGCTGCCGCGCAACGGCATCGTCGGCGTGATCGGCCCGAACGGCGTCGGCAAGACCACCTTGTTCAAGACCATCGTCGGGCTGGAGGAGCCGACCGACGGCACGGTCCGGGTGGGCGAGACGGTCTCCCTGTCGTACGTCGACCAGAGCCGGCAGGGCCTCGCGGGCGACAAGACGGTCTGGGAGGTCGTCTCCGACGGCCTGGACCACCTGATGGTGGGCAAGGTCGAGATGCCGTCGCGGGCGTACATCGCCGCGTTCGGCTTCAAGGGGCCGGACCAGCAGAAGCCGACCAAGGTGCTCTCCGGCGGCGAGCGCAACCGGCTCAACCTGGCGCTGACGCTGAAGATCGGCGGCAACGTCATCCTGCTCGACGAGCCGACCAACGACCTGGACGTGGAGACCCTCTCCAGCCTGGAGAACGCGCTGCTGGAGTTCCCCGGCTGCGCCGTGGTCATCTCCCACGACCGGATGTTCCTCGACCGGGTCGCGACGCACATCCTGGCCTGGGAGGGCGACGACCAGAACCCGGCGAAGTGGTTCTGGTTCGAGGGCAACTTCGAGGCGTACGAGAAGAACAAGATCGACCGTCTGGGCGCGGAGGCCGCCCGGCCCCACCGGGTGACCTACCGCAAGCTGACCCGCGACTGAGCATGGCGGACCGTTTCGTCTACCACTGCACCCTGCGGTGGTCCGACCTGGACGCGTACGGCCACGTCAACAACTCGCGCTTCCTCACCCTGTACGAGGAGGCGCGGGTGGCGTTGATGTTCGCCGGCGGCCGGGCGTGGGGGGTGGGCTCGTTCGCCGACGGCGTGGTGATCCGCCGGCACGAGATCGACTACCTGCGGCCGGTCGACTACGCCCTCGGCCGGGCCACCGCGGAGGCGGCCCCGACGGTGCGGATCGAGATGTGGGTGGCGGAGATCCGGGCGGCGGCCTTCACCGTCGCGTACGAGATGTACGACGGCGACCGTCTCGTCAGCCGCGCCCGGTCGGTGCTGGTGCCGTTCGACCTCGACCTCCAGCTGCCCCGGCGGCTGTCGCCGGAGGAGCGCGAGTTCCTCCTCACGTACGCCCCGCAGGCCGGCCCGGCGTGACCGGCCCGGACGACGCCGGCCGGGAGGCCGCCGCGGTCGCGGGTCACGGGCTGTCCGGCGTCGCCGACGCGGGCGCGTTCCTGGCCCGGCTGGTCCGGCTGGACCGGGCGGCGCTGGTGCGGCTGCGCCCGGCCGGCGCCGAGGGTCGCACCGCCCTCTGGGGGCGTTTGCCGTGGGGAGTGCTGGTCGTCCGCACGGTCGCCGGTGCCGGCCCGGGTGACGACGTCACCGTGGCGGCCGGCCAGCTGCTGGCGGAGCTGACGGCCGGCGGTGCGGCGCTGCCGGCCCGGCGGGACGCCGACTGGCGCTGGCCGTTGCCGCCCGCGGCCAGCCGGCGGGTGGAGACCCTGCCGGCCGCCGAGGTGCGCCGGGTGGCGTCGGCCGCCGCGGACGCCCTGCGGGACGCCTCGGCGCACGGCGTGGGCGGACGCGCGGTGGGGCAGCGCGCCCTGCGCGACGCCCTCCTCGACCACGTGCCGGTGGTCGTCACCCCGGACGTTCCGCCCGGCGAACCGGTCGAGGTCTCCCAGCGGTTGGTCCAGGGTGTGGTGCGCATGGGCTTCCTGGGCGGGGACGAGACGGGCGGCGGGGTGCAGGTGCGTGCCGCCGGCCGGTGGGTCGGTCTGGTCGGCCCGTACGGAGCCGCATGGTCGCAGACGGCGACGGATCTCGCCGTCCGGCCGGCGGCCAACCATCCGTTCGGGTGACCCCCGATCATCCTTCTGTCCTGGGGCTGTCGTTGGGGGGATGCTTCCGCCCGGCTGTCCGGGTACCGTCCATCCTCGGATCCAACGCACCGTAGGCGACTGGATCCGCTGGGGAGTGAGGTGCGCGAGCGATGCCGTGGTGGTCATGGCGCCCCGGTCCCGCCAACGGCGGCGGTGACCCGGACAGTCGTAGCGGGATCACAGTGGAGGGCACCGTCCGGGTCGGGCCCCCGACCCCACGTCAGCCGGGCGACAACTGCCCAGGTGCCGACCGTCCCCCGATCGCCGACATGCCGGCGACCGTCGCACCGGTGACGCTCAGCCGGGTCTGCGACGCGCTCGACCTGCTCGATGTGCGCTATCTGGCCGACGGCGACGGCAACCTGCTGGCGATGTGGGAGCGGCACGCCGTCCTGGTCACCCTCGAGGGCCCGGAGGACGAGATCCTGGTGATGCGGGCGCGTCCACACGCGACGGTCCCGCCGGACTGGGAGGACCGGGCCTACCGCGTCGTCAACGAGTGGAACCACACCCGCCGCTTCTGCAAGGCGTACATCGGCGACCCGACCGAGCGCGGTCAGCTCCCGATCTACGCGGAGCTCCAGGTGCCGTTCGGCGCCGGGGCGCACGACGCGCTCCTGGTCGAGATGCTCGACTGCGGCGCGGCGGTGGCCACCAGCTTCGTCGACTGGCTGCACGACGAGGGCGCCCTGCTCTGAGGCGCCGTCGGGGGACCGCCCCGGCCGGGGTCACGCCGGCGCGGCCGGGTCCTCCATCACGTTCACCATGAAGTACGCGGCCCGCTCCAGGTACTCCCAGAGCGCGGCGGCGAGGTGGGGCGGCAGGTCCAGCCGGTCCACGGCGTGCCGCATGTGCTTCAGCCACGCGTCCCGCTCGGCGGCCCCGATCCGGAACGGCGCGTGCCGCATCCGCAGGCGCGGGTGCCCCCGCTGCGCGGAGTACGTGTTCGGCCCGCCCCAGTACTGCATCAGGAACAGGGTCATCCGGTCCGCCGCCGGCCCCAGGTCCTCCGGGTACATCGGGCGCAGCAGCGGGTCGGTGGCGACGCCCGCGTAGAACTCGTCCACCAGCCTGCGGAATGTCGACTCCCCACCGACCGCCTCGAAGAACGTCGTCGGCGCACCGGACTCAGCTGCGGGATTCACCGTTCCATCCTGCCAGGTGCCCCGGTGCCGCTCCGGCGCCGCCCGCTGTGGGGCGGGTCACCGCCGTGGTGGGACCGGTCAGGTCACCACGTGCCAGTGGCGCCCTGACTCGCCCGACCGGCCGCCGTCCGGGTGGTCCCCGGGACCACGGCCGCCCGCCGGGGTCCGGCCCGGCCCGCCGGGTGACCGGGACGGTTGTGGTGGCACCTCCGCCGAGCCGTCCGGCTTTGCCACCGGTCGGCCACCCTGCTGGGCGGCGGTGACCGCCGCGTCGACGGTGGCCGGGCTCGGCCAGTTCAGCGCGACGAGAGCCATCAGCAGGACGCCCGCCGCGCTCCAGACCCCGACCACCAGTGGAATGGAGAAACGGTCGGCGAGCAGGCCGGTGACCAGGACCGCGAGGCCCTGGATCACCTGGACGCCGGTCGCCATGACACCGAAGGCCCGAGCGCGGAAGCCGTCCGGCAGGGCCCGCACGAACAGGCCGTTGGCCATCGGCAGCATGCCGGCGACGGCGAACCCGCACGCGGCCGCCATCAGCGCCACCACCAGCGGTGGCGGGTCGAGCAGGGCGGGAACCAGCGTCAGGGGGGCCACGACGGCCAGCGGCCGCATCAGCGCCAGCCGCCGGGCCGGCGTCACCGCGCGGCCGACGATCAGACCGCCGAGGATGAACCCGACCGGATTGGCGGCCATGATGACCGCCTGGGCGGCCCCCCGCTCCATGTCGTCGGCGTGCCGACCCGCCCACGCCGCCGCGAGGCCCTCCGGGACGATGGAGAACAGCATCGCGCTGAAGACCAGGATCGCGATGGCGCGCAGCACCGGGGTGCCGAAGACGATCCGGAAGCCCTCGCCGGTCTCCCGGAGCAGGTGGCTGCGGTGCGCGGCGGTCATCGCGGGCGGCCGGTCGGCCACGCCGAGGCGGACGAGGACGGCCGACGCGCCGAAGGTCCCCGCGTTGATCAGCAGGGCGGCGGCGGGGTTCGCCGCGGCGACGGCGGCACCGGCCAGGTAGCCGACGACCTGCGCGGCCTGGCCGACGCTGGCGTTCACGGACAGGCCGACCACGAGACGGTCACCGCTCAGGATGAGCGGCATGAGCGCCGACCGCGCGGCCTGGCTCGGCGGGTTGGCCAGGGTGGCGAGGAAGAGCAGGGCCAGGATCGCCGGGCTCGGCATTCCGGGGATCGCGATGACCAGCATCAGCGCCATCCGGACGAGGTCGCAGGTGACCATGACCCGCCGGTACGGGTACCGCTCGGCGAGCGTCGCGAGCAGCGGGCCACCGACGATCCAGGGCAGGTAACTGACGGCGAACGCGGCGGCGGAGAGCGCCACCGACTCGGTCTCCCGGTAGATCAGCAGGGTGACGGCGGCCTTCGCGATGTAGTCGCCGATCCAGCCCAGCGTGCTCGCCGTGAAGACGGCCCGGTACTCGCGTTGGGCGAACACCTCGCGGAAGGTGGCCGGCCCTTCCGGAGAAGGTCGCTCGTCGGACACCGTCGCCTCCATCGTTCCGCTGGACCGGCCACTCGTGATGGCCCGGCCTGGGAACCGTCGTCAGATCTGCCGATCAGCGAGGACGTGACCACGCTCCGCGGGGGGAGCGTGTGCACGGGATTCTGCCCGAAAGTCCGACAACTGGCTAGGCCGGACGGGTTGATCGTCGCATCGCCGACTGAACGAACGGACGATACCCGAGGGGCCGGCCGGCGGGAACCCCGCTGCTTTCGTCAGGTGGCGCCCCCGACCCCGGTCTCGCCGGGCGCCCGTACCGGCAGGCCCGGGTAGAGCCGAGCTGCGGCGATCTTGGCGGTGATCCCCGAGTTCTCCAGGGCCTCGGCCAGCCGGCGGCGCAGCTCCCGGCCCACCGCGAACTGCCCGTCCGCCGTCGTCTTCACCACGGTACGGATCACGGCGCCCTCCACCGTCATCTGCTCGACGCCCAGCACCTCCGGCGCCTCGACGATTTCCGGCGCCAGCTCCGGGTCCAGCGCGACCGAGGCGGCCGCCGTCCGCAGCACCGCCGTCGCCTCCTCGGTACTGGCGAAGCCGATGGGCAGGTCGACCACGACCAGCGCCCAGCCCTGGCTCTTGTTGCCGACCCGGATGATCTCGCCGTTGCGGATGTACCAGAGCACCCCCCGCCCGTCCCGGACCGTCGTCACCCGCAGCCCCACCGACTCGACCACACCGGTGGCCTCACCGAGGTCGACCGTGTCCCCGACGCCGTACTGGTCCTCGATCAGCATGAACAGGCCGGCGATCAGGTCCTTCACCAGGCTCTGCGCGCCGAAGCCGAGCGCCACGCCGGCGATGCCCGCGCTGGCGAGCAGCGGCGCCAGGTCGAAGCTGAACTCCTTGAGCACCATCAGCAGCGCGATGCCGAAGATGAACGCGGTGGCGAGGCTGCGCAGCACGGACCCGATCGCCTCGGCCCGCTGGCGCCGCCGCTCCGGGATGAACTCGCCCGGCTCGGTGGGCGCCGTGGGGATCCGTTCCCGCAGCGGCCGGAGCATGGTGGGTACGCCGGCCTCGCTGGTCGTCCGGACGAGCCGCTTGATCGTCCGGTGCACCAGCCACCGTGCCGCCACGGCCAGCAGCAGGATCAGGGCGATGCGCAGCGGCTTGATCAGGATCCAGTAGCTGCCCTCCGCGAACCAGACGGACCCGGTCAGCTCCCAGGCGCCGCGGCAGACCGTCTCGTCCAGGCACTCCGGGCTCGGGGTGCCTGCGGGGGCGGGGGTCGGCGCGGCCGACATGATCGAGATGGATTCATCCACCCTGTCTTCGTACCGCAAGCGGCCGGACCGCTGCCGGTCGACCCGCCACGGCGTGACCCGGAGCGGGATCGGCGTCGACGTCCCGCCCGCGCGACCGGTCCCGGTCGCCGGCACCGGCCCGGCCGGCGGCCGTGATCAGGGCGAACCGGTCATCGGTGGCAGGGGCGGGGAAAGCTTCGGTGGGGGACCCCGGATTAGTACGTGCAATCCGGGGTCTTATCAGGGACGATTGGCGCACGGACGTCGGTGATCCGGGCCGGCGTCGGTCGGTGGGTCGCTGCGCCCGTTTCCGGCCGGCGGTGGCGAGCAGGGGCCGCTGAACCGGGAGGGTGAGCGCGATGCCTGACATACGACCCACGGTGGGCTCCGGCGCGCTCGTCCTCAACGCCACCTACGAGCCCCTGTGTGTCGTGTCCGTCCGTCGTGCCGCCATTCTCGTGCTCTCCGCGAAGGCCGTCTGCGTCGCCGACGGCGACGGCGTCCTGCACAGCGCCCGCAACTCGCTCCCGGTCCCGTCGGTCGTCCGGCTCACCCGCTTCGTCCGGGTGCCGTACCGCACGCACGTGGGCCTGTCCCGACGGGCGATCTTCGCCCGCGACGGCTGGCGCTGCGCCTACTGCCGGGGCCCGGCGGAGACCATCGACCACGTCTTCCCCCGCAGCCGGGGCGGCCGGCACGCCTGGGAGAACGTGGTGGCGGCCTGTGCCCGGTGCAACCACACGAAGGGCGACAAGACCCCCGCCGAGCTGGGCTGGCGGCTGCACGCGCTGCCGGCCGCCCCGAAGGGCACCGCGTGGCGCGTGCTCGGCCACCGGGCGCCCGACCCGCGCTGGGCGGACTGGCTGGACCTGCGCGAGCCCGAGGCGGCCTGAGCGGGCCGGGCTCACCGCGGCCGGGAGGTCACCAGCGAGGCGAACACCACGACGTTGTCGGCGTAGCCGGTCCCGCCGCCGACCCACCGGCCGCCGCAGGTCACCAACCGCAGGTTGGGCCGGCTGAAGTCGCCGAAGACCTGGTCGGCCGGGAATCTCTCCTTGTCGAACCGCTCCACCGAGTTGACCTCGAACACCGCCACCGTGCGGTCGGAGCGGGTCACCTCCACCTGGTCGCCCGCGTCGAGGGTGCGCAACCCGTGGAACACCGCCGGCCCGGTGGTGGTGTCCACGTGCCCGACGATGACGGCCGGGCCGTACTGCCCCGGGGTCGGGCCCTGGTCGTACCAGCCGGCCTCGTGGGCGCGGCCGGCATCCGGCGCGGCGATGGTGCCGTCCGGGGCGAGCCCGACGGTGTGCACCGGGGCCGCCACGTCGATCGCCTCGATCTCGATGGCGACGGGCGGGCTCGCGGGCAGCACCGGGAACTTCTTCGGCGGCGGACGCAGGCCGGCCGTGAACCGGTCCGGCAGCAGGCTCATCCCGGTGATCCGCTCCACCCCGAGCATCGCGATGATCAGCACCATCAGCGTCCCGATCACCAGGACCGGCACACCCGGGTTCCGCGAGGGCACCAGCCGCCGGCCGGCGGCCACCCAGCGGTGGCGCGGACGCGCCGGCAGTGGACCGGCGGCCGGGTCGGTGGTGGGAACGCTGGCGGCGACGGTCTGCCCGGCGACCCGCCGCAGCCGCCGTGCGGTCGCGCCGGCCAGCCGGGCGGACGCCCGCAGCGCCCGCCGGGTGGCGGCCCCCGCCCGGGCCCGCCGGGTGGCCGCCCGGGCCCGGCCCGATCGGGTACGCCTGTGCGCTCCGGCCATGGCGGGAGGTGGAGGTCAGGCGCCGGCCCCGGAACGGCGGCTGCCGAAGAAGCCGAACCCGACGGCGAGGGCCACCGCGGCGATGCCACCGATCAGCAGCAGCGAGCCGGGCCCGCCGGCGGTGCCGCCGCCCCCGGTCGCCGGCCCCTTCGTGGGCTGCTGCATGTTCAGCACCGTCAGCGTCGTGGTCGCGGTGTTGCTGTTCTCGCAGCGCAGGTCCACCTGGTAGTCGCCCGGCTCCCTGCTGCCGGGGATGGTGACCTGCCCGGTGAGGAAGCCGTTGTCCGGCCGGAGGAACACCCGCCCGAAGGCGTCGGACTGCACCGTCGCCTGGCGGTTGTTGGCGTTGTCGCAGCTGGCCCGGATGCTGACCCGGGTGCCCGCCTGCGCCGGGTTCGGCGTCACCTCGACGAAGGCGTTCTCGGTGGCCCGCACGGGTGCGGCTCCGACCAGGACGAACGCCGCCACCAAGGCCAGCATGGCGAGTACGCGATGACCCCGCATGATTCCCCCTCCCGGTGACGACCACCGGAACCCCTCCCCGGGTGACCGGCCCTGCTTTCCCGCTGGCCCGGCGGCAAACCCCGGGTGCGGGTCAGCGCCGGGCGGGTGGGGCGGGTGGGGGCAGTGGGGTTACCGGGTGCCAGTCCAGTGGGGTGGACAGAACCATGGTGCTGGACGGCTGGCCGTACGGGGCGAGTCGGTCGATGACCGCCTCGAACTCCCCGATCGACCCGGCCGCGACCTTCAGCATGCTGCACGCGTCGCCGGTGATCCGGTGGATCTCCATGATCTCCGGCCAGCTCTCCACCTCCGGGTCGTTGAGGATGCAACGGGCTCCGTAGCAGGACATCCGGATCAGCGCCACGACCGTCCGCCCGGCCCGGCTCAGGTCGACGTGCGCGTGGTAGCCGGTGATCACACCCGACTCCTCCAGCCGGCGTACGCGTTCCGCCACCGCCGGCGGGGACAGGTGCACCCGCCGGGACAGTTCGCTGTACGACAGCCGGGCGTCGGCCTGCAGCTCGCGCAGCAGCGCCCAGTCCATCTCGTCCACGCACCGACCTTACGTTCTTCAACCGGATCGGTGCCATCGCCTTGCGATCAACAGGCAATGGGCCGGCAGAGACGTTGATCCGGCATTCCATTGGCCGTTCCCGCCGCGGGATCATGTCGGTCATCCGGCGGGGACGCCGGGTGACCCGGTATGTGGAGGGAGTGGACCGGTGGAACGGACGGACCTGCGGGCGGCCACCCGGGCGGCGGTGCGGCCGGTCACCCCGCGCCAGCGGGCCGCACGGGCCGCCAGCAACGGCGGCGAGCCGACGTTGGATTTCGGCGGGCGGGTCCCGTACGACGCGTACGTGCAGGCCAGCACGCTGCACCGGTTGCAGGCGCCGCTCAGCGACGACCCGGGCGAAATGTCGTTCCTCATGGTCAGCCAGATCATGGAGTTGTACTTCGGGCTGACCTGCCACGAGCTGCGCGAGGCCCAGCGCCACCTGCGCGCCGACCGGATCTGGGACGCCCTGGCCCCGCTGCGCCGCGCCGCCCTGCACCTGGAGGGCCTGAACGCGGCCTGGAACGGCCTCCGCTGGATGACCCCGGCCGACTTCAACCGGTTCCGCAACCTGCTCGGCGAGGGCTCAGGTTTCCAGTCGGCGATGTACCGCCACCTGGAGTTCCTGCTGGGCCTCCGGGACGAGGCGCTGATCCGGCCGTTCCGCCGGCAGGCCGAGGTGTACGCCGAGCTGCGCGCCGCCCTGGCGGCCCCGAGCCTCTGGGACGACGTGGTCGCCCTGCTCGCCCGGCACGGGCACGAGGTCCCCGCCGAGCTGCTGGACCGGGACGTCACCGGCGAGCACCAGCCGCACCCCGCCGTCGAGGCCGCCTGGGTACGGATCTACGACGAGGAGGCCGGGCCGGAGAACCACCTGCGCCTGCTCGGCGAGGCGCTGACCGAGGTGGCCGAGCAGTTCGGCGACTGGCGGTGGAACCACATCAAGGCCGTGCAGCGCACGATGGGCGCCAAGGTCGGCAGCGGCGGCTCCGCCGGGCTGGCGTGGCTGCAGCGCAGCATGGCCCGGGTGGTCTTCCCGGAGCTGTGGTCGGCCCGGACCGCGATGTGACCGAAGGTCGAGACATCCCGTGACGAGCACCGAAGACGAGGCCCTCCGCCTCGACGCCGCCGACCCCGGTCACCGGCACCTGTTCCACGTCCCGGCCGCGGACGGCGGCCGCTACCCGGAGGCCGCCTACCTGGCCGGCAACTCGCTCGGCCTGCAGCCCCGGGCCACCCGGGACGAGCTCCTCGGCGACCTGGACGCGTGGCGGCGGCTGGGAGTGGAGGGGCACCTGGAGGCCGAGCGGCCGTGGCTGCCGTACCACGAGCTGTTGACCGGGCCGGCCGCGCGACTGGTCGGCGCCCGGCCGGCGGAGGTGGTGGTGATGAACTCCCTCACCGTCAACCTCCACCTGCTGATGGTCAGCTTCTACCGGCCCGCCGGGGCCCGCACCCGCATCGTCATCGAGGACACCGCCTTCCCGTCGGACAGTTACGCCGTCCGCAGTCAGGCCCGCTTCCACGGCCTCGACCCGGACACGACGGTGGTGCGGTTGCGTCCCCGTCCCGGCGAGGACACCCTGCGCACGGCCGACGTGCTCGACCTCCTCGCGACCGAGGGCGACACCGTCGCACTGGTGCTGCTCGGCGGCGTCAACTACCTGACCGGCGAACTGATGGACATCCCGGCGATCACCGCGGCCGGCCGGGCGGCCGGTGCCGTCGTCGGCTGGGACCTCGCGCACGCCGCCGGCAACGTGCCGCTGCACCTGCACGACTGGGACGTGGACTTCGCGGCCTGGTGCTCGTACAAGTACCTGAACTCCGGTCCGGGGGCGCTGTCCGGCGTGTTCGTGCACGAGCGCCACCTCGGCGACCCGGCGCTGCCCCGCTTCGAGGGCTGGTGGAGCACCGAGGCGGCGACCCGTTTCGAGATGACGCCGGTCTCCCGGCCGCCGGCCACCGTGGAGGCCTGGCAGGTCTCCAACCCGCCGATTTTCGCCATGGGCCCGGTGCGCACCTCGCTGGAACTCTTCGACGCGGTCGGCATGCCGGCGCTACGGGAGCGCAGCGTGCGGTTGACCGGCTACCTGGAGCGGCTGCTGGACGAGGTGACGCCGGGACGGCCGCTCACCGTGGTCACCCCCCGCGACCCGGCCCGGCGCGGTGCTCAGCTCTCGGTGCGGATCGGCACCGGTAGCGCCGCCGGGCTGGCCAAGCGCCTGCGGCACGAGCACGGGGTGATCGCCGACGCCCGGGAGCCGGACGTCCTCCGGTTCGCCCCGGTACCGCTGTACTGCTCGTACCACGACTGCTGGCGGGTGGCCGAGGCGCTGGCCGCGACGGTGGAGGTGTCCCGGTGAGCGCGAGGAGTGAGCCGGGTTTGCGAGCCGCGCAGTCGCGAACGAAAGGGAAGGCGCCGATGAGCCAGGAACGCGACGAGATCGCCGTCGTCGGCGCCGGCCTCGCCGGCTGCCTGCTCGCCTGTTTCCTGGCCCGGCGCGGCTACCGGGTCGCCCTCTACGAGCGCCGGCCGGACCCGCGCACCGGGACGGTCGAGCGGGGCCGGTCGATCAACCTGGCGCTGTCCGAGCGCGGGCTGGACGCGCTGCGCCGGATCGGGCTGGACACCCAGGTGATGTCGGACGCGCTGCCGATGCGCGGCCGGATGATCCACCCGGTCGCGGGGGAGTCGCAGTTCCAGCCGTACAGCGCGGCCGGTGACCGGGCGATCAACTCGATCAGCCGGGGCGCGCTGAACAACGCCCTGCTGGACGCCGCCACCGCGCTGCCCGGTGTGCGGGTCGCCTTCGACCACCGGCTGGTCGGCCTCGATTCGACCACCGGTGAGATGACCTTCGAGACGCCGCAGGGCAAGGCCCTGGCCACGTCGCCGGTCGTGCTCGGCGCCGACGGGGCCGGTTCCGCCGTACGCGGTCAGCTCCTCGGGCACGGGCTGCTCCGCGAGAGCGTGGACTTCCTCGACTACGGCTACAAGGAACTGACCATCCCGCCGCTGGGCGGGGACTTCGCGCTCGACCCGGAGGCGCTGCACATCTGGCCGCGGGGCACGTCGATGATGATCGCGCTGCCCAACCCGGACCGCTCCTTCACCTGCACGCTCTTCTGGCCCACCCACGGCACCGCGAGCTTCGCGTCGTTGGGCAGCCCGGCGGCCATCGAGCGGCACTTCGCGCAGCACTACCCGGACCTGCTGCCGCTGGCGCCGAACCTGGTCGACGACTACCAGCACAACCCGGTCGGGGTGCTGGGCACGGTCCGCTGCGACCCGTGGCAGGTGACCGGGCGGGTGGGCCTGCTCGGCGACGCGGCGCACGCCATCGTGCCGTTCTACGGGCAGGGTGCGAACTGCGCGTTCGAGGACGTGGTGGAGCTGGACCGCTGCCTCGACGAGTGCGCCGACGACTGGTCCGCCGCGCTGCCGCTGTTCCAGCGGCGCCGGCAGGACAACGCGGAGGCGATCGCCCAGATGGCCCTGGCCAACTTCGTGGAGATGCGCGACAAGGTCGCCTCGCCGCTGTTCCAGTTCGGCCGCCGGGTGGAACACGCACTGGAACGGGCCCTGCCCGGCCGGTACGTTTCCCGGTACGAACTGGTGTCCTTCTCGACCACCCCGTACGCGGAGGTGCGCCGCCGGGTCCGTCGGCAGCACCGGATGCTCGGTGCCGCCGGCGTGGGGGCGGCGCTGCTGCTGGCCGGGGCGGTCGGGTCAGTGCTCCGCCGAGGGAGGCGTCGATGACCGGCTGGGACCCGCGGCTGATGGCCGGGCACGCGCCGGACGGGCCGGGCCTGCTGCGCAACTTCGTCGCCGGGGAGTTCGTCGACGCCGGCCGCCGCTTCACCAAGCGCAGCCCGGTGACCGGCGAGCCGGTGTTCGAGGTCGTCGAGGCGACCGGGTCCACCGTGGACGACGCGGTGTCCGCCGCGCGGGCCGCGCTGCGGGGCCCGTGGGGCCGGATGGGGGAGCGGGAACGCGCCGAGGTGCTGCGCCGGGTCGCCGACGAGCTGGAACGCCGCTTCGACGACCTGGTGACCGCCGAGGTGGCGGACACCGGCAAGGCCATCTCGCAGGCCCGGACGCTGGACATCCCGCGCGGCGCGGCGAACTTCCGCGCCTTCGCCGAGATCGTCGCCACCGCGCCCACCGAGTCGTTCACCACGGTCACCCCGAGCGGCGGCCGGGCGCTCAACTACGCCGTCCGCAAACCGGTCGGCGTGGTCGCGGTGATCGTGCCGTGGAACCTGCCGCTGCTGCTGCTCACCTGGAAGGTCGCGCCGGCGCTGGCCTGCGGCAACGCGGTCGTGGTCAAGCCCAGCGAGGAGACGCCCGCCTCGGCGACGCTGCTCGCCGAGGTGATGGCCGCCGCCGGCGTGCCCGAGGGCGTGTTCAACCTGGTGCACGGCTTCGGACCGGGCTCGGCGGGGGAGTTCCTCACCCGGCACCCGGGAGTCGACGCGATCACCTTCACCGGCGAGTCGGCCACCGGCGGGGCCATCATGCGCGCCGCCGCCGACGGGGTGAAGGCGGTCTCCTTCGAGCTCGGCGGGAAGAACGCCGGGCTGGTCTTCGCCGACGCCGACCTGGACGCGGCGGTGGCCGGGTCGGTGCGCTCCAGCTTCACCAACGGCGGCCAGGTCTGCCTCTGCACCGAACGCGTCTACGTGCAGCGCCCCGTCTTCGAGGAGTTCACCGCCCGGCTGGCGAAGCGGGCCGCCGAGTTGCCGTACGGGTGGCCGGCCGACGAGGCCACGGTGAACATGCCGCTGATCTCGCACAGCCACCGGGAGAAGGTGCTCGGGCACTACGAGCTGGCCCGCGCCGAGGGCGCCGACGTGCTCGCCGGGGGCGGCACGCCGCGCTTCGGCGACGCCCGCGACGGCGGCGCGTACGTGCAGCCGACCGTGCTCGCCGGGCTCGGCCCGGACGCCCGGACCAACCGGGAGGAGATCTTCGGCCCGGTCGTGCACGTCGCGCCCTTCGACGACGAGGACGAGGCGTACGCCCTCGCGAACGGCACCGAGTACGGCCTGGCGGCGGCCGTCTGGACCCGGGACGTGGGCCGCGCCCACCGGGCCGGCGCCCGGCTCGACGCGGGCATCGTCTGGGTCAACACCTGGTTCCTGCGCGACCTGCGCACCCCGTTCGGCGGGGTGAAGGCGTCCGGCATCGGCCGCGAGGGCGGCGTGCACTCGCTGGACTTCTACTCCGAACTCACCAACGTCTGCGTGGACCTGTCATGATCGATTACGAGGCCGCGGCCCGGGAGCTGACCGAGGCCCGGGAGAGCGGCAAGCCCTGCCCGCCGCTGCGCGGGCGGCTGCTCCCCGAGGGGGACGTCACCTCCGCGTATCTCGTGCAGCAGTTGCAGGTGCGGGAGTGGCTGCGGCGCGGCTACCGGCGGGTCGGCGCGAAGATCGGCCTGACCTCCCGGGCGGTGCAGGAGAGCTTCGGCGTCTACCAGCCGGACTTCGGCGTGCTGACCGAGGAGATGGCGGTGCCGGACGGCGTCGAGGTGGCGCTCGACCGGCTGCTCCAGCCCCGGGTGGAGGCCGAGATCGCCTTCGTGCTCGGCGCGGACCTGCCCGACGAGCGGATCACCACCGCCGACCTGACCCGGGCCGTGGACCACCTGCTGCCGGCGATCGAGATCGTCGACTCCCGGATCGCCGGCTGGGACATCTCCATCGTGGACACGGTCGCGGACAACGCGTCCAGCGGGCTGTTCGTGCTGGGCACCACGCCGCGCCGGCTCGCCGACGTCGACCTGCGGCTCGCCGGCATGGTGCTCGAACACGCCGGGGAGCCGGTCTCGGTGGGCGCCGGGGCGGCCTGCCTGGGCAACCCGCTGCACGCGTTGGCCTGGCTGGCGCAGACCCTCGCCCGCTCCGGCGACCCGCTGCGCGCCGGCGACGTCGTGCTCTCCGGCGCGCTCGGCCCGATGGTGCCGGTGACGCCCGGAGCGGCGTACGAGGCCCGGATCTCCGGCCTCGGGTCGGTGCGGACCTGTTTCTCTTCGTCCGAGGGGGCGGCATGACGGTCGGTGTGGCGGTGATCGGGTCGGGCAACATCGGCACCGACCTGATGATCAAGGTGTTGCGGCTCAGCGACACCCTGCGGATGGTCGCGATGGCCGGCATCGACCCGGCGTCGGACGGGCTGGCCCGGGCTCGCCGCCTCGGCGTCGCCACCACCGCCGAGGGCGTGGACGGGCTCGTCGCGATGCCCGAGTTCGCCGACGTGGAACTGGTCTTCGACGCCACCTCGGCCGGCGCGCACCGGCACAACGACGCCGTCCTGCGGGCCCACGGGCGGACCGTGCTCGACCTGACCCCGGCGGCCATCGGCCCGTACGTGGTGCCGCCGGTCAACCTCGACGAGCACCTGCACGAGACCAACGTCAACATGGTCACCTGCGGCGGGCAGGCGACAGTGCCGATCGTCGCGGCCGTCGGCCGGGTCACCCCGGTCGCGTACGGCGAGATCGTCGCCTCGATCGCCTCGAAGTCGGCGGGCCCGGGCACCCGGGCCAACATCGACGAGTTCACCGAGACCACCGCGCGGGCCATCGAGGTGGTCGGCGGCGCCGAGCGCGGCAAGGCGATCATCGTGCTGAACCCGGCCGACCCGCCGCTGCTGATGCGGGACACGGTCTACTGCCTCTGCGCGGACGCCGACGCCGACCGGGTGGAGATCGCCGCGTCGGTCGCGGACATGGTGCAGCGCGTGCAGGAGTACGTCCCGGGCTACCGGCTCAAGCAGGACGTGCAGTTCGACCGGATCGACACGTACGTGCCGTCGCTCGGCCGGCACCTGACCGGGTTGCAGGTCTCGGTCTTCCTGGAGGTCTCCGGCGCCGGGCACTACCTGCCTGCGTACGCCGGGAACCTGGACATCATGACCTCGGCCGCGCTGCGCACCGCGGAGCGGCTCGTGGCCCTGCGCGTCGAGGGGGTGCGGGCATGACGGATCTGTACATCCAGGACGTGACGCTGCGGGACGGCATGCACGCCATCGCGCACCGGTACACGGTGGACCAGGTGCGGACCATCGCCGCCGCCCTGGACGCCGCCGGGGTGGCCGCCATCGAGGTGGCGCACGGTGACGGGCTCGCCGGGTCCAGCGTCAACTACGGGCACGGCGCGGCCGGCGACGCCGACTGGATCGCGGCGGCGGCCGAGGTGCTGACCACGGCGAAGCTCACCACGCTGCTGCTGCCCGGCATCGGCACCATCGCCGACCTGAAGGCCGCGAAGGCGCTCGGCGTGACCAGCGTGCGGATCGCCACCCACTGCACCGAGGCCGACATCTCCGCCCAGCACATCTCCTGGGCCCGGGAGAACGGCATGGACGTCTCCGGGTTCCTCATGATGTCCCACCTGAACGACCCGACCGGGCTCGCCGCCCAGGCCAAGCTCATGGAGTCGTACGGGGCGCACTGCGTCTACGTCACCGACTCCGGCGGGCGGCTGCTGATGTCCGACGTGGCCGAGCGGGTCGACGCGTACCGGCAGGTCCTGGAACCGGAGACGCAGATCGGCATCCACGCCCACCACAACCTGTCCCTCGGGGTGGCCAACAGCGTCGTCGCCGTCGAGCACGGCCGCGTCCTCGGCCCCACGCCGTCCGGTCCGGACGCCGTGGCCGGGCGTACCGTCCGGGTGGACGCCTCGCTGGCCGGCATGGGCGCCGGCGCCGGCAACGCGCCGCTGGAGGTCTTCGTCGCGGTCGCCGAACTGCACGGCTGGAAGCACGGCTGCGACGTGTTCGCGCTGATGGACGCCGCCGAGGACCTCGTCCGCCCGCTGCAGGACCGGCCGGTGCGGGTCGACCGGGAGACGCTGTCCCTGGGGTACGCGGGCGTCTACTCCAGCTTCCTCCGGCACGCCGAGCGGGCCTCGGCGAAGTACGGCGTGGACGTCCGCTCGATCCTGGTCGAGCTGGGCCGGCGCCGGATGGTCGGCGGCCAGGAGGACATGATCGTGGACGTGGCGCTGGACCTCGCCGGCAAGGAGGAGACGTGATCGGGCCGGACATCACCGGGATCGCCGGGACGTTGGGCGCGGCGGCCGACACCGCCACCGCGATCCCGCAGCTCGCCGCCGAGACCGGGCTCGACGTCGACTCCGCGTACGCGGTCCAGACCGCCCTGCTCCAGCGCCGGCTCGACCGGGGCGAGCGGCTCGTCGGCCTCAAGATGGGGCTGACCAGCAGGGCGAAGATGGCCCAGGTCGGTGTGGACGAGGTGATCTGGGGCCGGCTCACCGACGTGATGCGGGTCCCCGACGGCGGGGCGGTGTCCGTCGGCGACTTCATCCACCCCCGGGTCGAGCCGGAGGTGGCGTTCCTGCTGGACCGGCTGCCCGAGCCGGGCGAGCCGGTCGCCGACTTCGCCGACGCGGTCCGGGCGGTCGCCCCGGCGATCGAGCTGATCGACTCCCGGTACGCGAACTTCACCTTCTCCCTGCCCGACGTCATCGCCGACAACACCTCCGCCGGGGCGTTCGTGATCGGGCCGTGGTGCCCGGTGCCGGACGGCCTCGACAACCTCGGCGTGCTGCTGGAGATCGACGGACGGATCGCCCAGGTCGGGTCGACCGCGGCGATCCTCGGCGACCCGCGCCGCGCGCTGGACGAGGGCATCCGCCTCGCCGGCCGGCACGGCGTCCGGCTGCACCAGGGCTGGGTCTTCCTGGCGGGCGCCGCGACGGCGGCCGTCCCGCTGCGCCCCGGCGCGCACGTCCGTGCCGTCGTGGAGAAGCTCGGCAGCGCGTCGCTGAGGGCGGCGGTGTGAGCGAGCAGTCGCGCACCCCGACCGCCCGGGTGGTGGCCGGCAAGGCCGTGCCCCGCGGGGCGTTCCCGCACGTCAAGGTCGCCGGCGGGTTCGTCTTCGTCTCCGGTACGTCCTCCCGCCGGCCGGACAACACCTTCGCCGGTGTCGAGGTGGACGAGTTCGGCACGACCAACCTGGACATCCGGGTGCAGACGCGGGCGGTGGTCGAGAACATCCGGGACCTGCTGCGGTCGGTCGGCGCGGACCTGGCCGACCTCGTGCAGGTCACGTCCTACCTGGTGAACATGAACGACTTCGGTGGCTACAACGAGGTGTGGGCCGAGTTCTTCGACGCGACCGGCCCCACCCGCACCACCGTCGCCGTCCACCAACTGCCGCACCCGCACCTGCTGATCGAGATGCAAGCCGTCGCCCTGCTCCCGCAAGGAGGTCAGTCGTGAGTGAGATCGCCGAGCCGTTCAGCTTCCCCGGGTGGATCGCGGAGAACCAGCACCTGCTGAAGCCGCCGGTTGGCAACAAGGAGATGCTTCCCGGCAGTGACGACTTCATCGTGATGGTGGTGGGCGGCCCGAACCAGCGCACCGACTTCCACGTGGACCCGTACGAGGAGTTCTTCTACCAGGTCAAGGGCAACATGCACGTCAACCTGATGCTCCCGGAGGGGCCGCGGACGGTGCACGTCCGCGAGGGTCAGATGTGGATGCTGCCGCGCAACACCCCGCACTCGCCGCAGCGCCCCGAGGCCGGCTCGATCGGGATGGTCATCGAGCGGGTCCGCGAGGAGGGGACGCTGGAGAAGTTCCAGTGGTACTGCCCGTCGTGCCACGCGAAGGTCCACGAGGTGGAGCTCCAGGTGCGGGACATCGCCGCCGACCTGCCCCCGGTCTTCCAGGCGTTCTACGCCGACGAGAAGGCGCGCACCTGTGACAACTGCGGCGCGCTGCACCCGGGCAAGGGCTGATGCCGGGACCTGTCGTCGACGTGCACACGCACGTCGTACCGAAGGGGTGGCCGGACCTCGGCGTCGCGTGCGGCGGGTCCGGCTGGCCGTGGCTGCGGGTCGACTCCGAACGCGCGGCCATGATCATGGTCGGGGAGACGGAGTTCCGGCCGGTCGGCGCCGAGTGCTGGGACGCCGACACCCGGCTGGCCGACATGGCCGCCGACGGTGTCGACGTCCAGGTGGTCTCGCCGACCCCGGTCTTCTTCTCCTACGACCGCCCCGCCGACCAGGCGGTCAAGGTGGCCCGGATCTTCAACGACCTGACGCTGGAGGTCACCGCCGCCGGCGGCGGCCGGCTGGTGCCGTTCTGCCAGGTGCCGTTGCAGGACCCGGAGGCCGCGTGCGCCGAGGTGGACCGGTGCCTCGCCGCCGGGCACGCCGGTGTGGAGATCGGCAACCACGTCGGCGACCGCGACCTGGACGACGGCGGGATCGTCGAATTCCTGACCCACTGCGCCGAGGTGGGCGCTCCGGTCTTCGTCCACCCCTGGGACATGCCGGGCGGGCCGCGGCTGGACCGCTGGATGGCCCGCTGGCTCACCGGGATGCCCGCCGAGACCCACCTGTCCGTCCTGGCGATGATCCTCGGCGGGGTCTTCGACAAGGTGCCGGAGACGCTGCGGATCTGCTTCGCGCACGGTGGCGGGAGCTTCCCGTTCTGGCTGGGCCGCGCCGACAACGCGTGGCGCCGGCGCGGCGACCTGGTGCGTGGCGCCTCGGCCGCCCCGCCCAGCGCGTACGTCGACCGGTTCTCCGTCGACTCGGTGGTGTTCGAGCCGGCGGCACTGCGGTTGCTCGTCGACACGATGGGGGTCGACCGGGTGCTGGTGGGCAGTGACTACCCGTACCCGCTGGGGGAACGGCCGGTCGGCGCGGTCGTGCACCGGTCCGACTTCCTCGCCCCGGACGAGCGGGACAAGCTGCTCGGCGGCAACGCGCTGCGCTTCCTGCACGGCTGAGACCGGGGCGGCCGGCGGCACGCGCCGCCGCGCGCCGCCGCCACCTGCCTGTTCGCTCCCTTTGCTCTGCTTCACCGGACGCACCGGTTCCGGCCGGTACCTGGTGCGTGGGTTGAAGCAGAGCAAAGGGCCTGCGGTGACACCTCCGGCCGCCGGGCGCGGCGTCGTGCGCGGCCGGGGGGTCGGCCCGACCGCCCGCGCCGCTTCGGCGCGTGACGAGTGCGCCCGGGCCGGCCGCCGGGCAGGATGAGAACATGGCCGAGCCGCACGACCTGACCGCGCTGGAGCAGGCCGCCGCGATCGCGCGCGGCGAGCTGACCAGCCGGCAGGTGGTCGAGCACCACCTCACCCGGGTGGCCGCGCTCGGCGACACCGTCGGCGCGTTCGTCACGGTCACCCCGGACGCAGCGCTCGCCGCCGCCGACGCGGCCGACGCGGTCCCGGTCGAGGCGCGGGGGCCGCTGCACGGGGTACCCACCGCGATCAAGGACCTGACGCTCACCGCCGGTGTCCGCACCACCTTCGGCTCGGCCGCCTTCGCCGACTTCGTGCCGCCGGTCGACGCCGACGTGGTCGGCTTCATGCGCGCCGCCGGCCTGATCAGCCTCGGCAAGACCACCACGTCCGAGCTGGGCTGCTCGCTCTACTCCGAGGGCCTGGTCGCCCCGCCGGCCCGCAACCCGTGGAACCTCTCGTACACGGCGGGGGGTTCCAGCGGCGGCGCGGCGGCCGCCGTGGCGGCCGGGCTGGTGCCGGTGGCCCAGGGCTCCGACGGTGGCGGCTCGCTGCGCATCCCCGCCTCGATGTGCGGGCTGGTGGGCTACAAGCCCAGCCGCGGCCTGGTGTCCGGTGGGCCGATCGGGTTCGGGGCGTACGGCCTGCCCACCCACGGCCCGATCGGGCGGACCGTCGCCGACGTCGCCGCGCTGCTCGACGTCCTCTCGCAACCGGTCGCGGGGGAGCCATACCTGGCGCCGCTCCCGCCCGCCGGCGGGTGGCTCGCCGCCGCCCGCGCCGCCGAGCCGGGACGGCTGCGGATCGGGCGCTTCACCACCCCGATGCTCGCCGAGGAGCCGGTCCACCCGGACTGCGTCGCCGCCGTGGACCGGGCCGCAGCCCTGCTCACCGCCGCCGGCCACGAGGTGGTCGAGGTGCCGTCGCCGCTCACCCCGGCGGCGTGGCCGCTGTTCGAGATCGTCTGGTACGTGCTGGCGCTCGCCCCGGTGCCGCCGGAGCGGGAGAGCGAACTGCTGCCGCTCACCCGGCTGCTGCGGGAGCGGGGCGCGGCGATCTCCGCCGCCACCCTCACCGCCACCCTCGGCGAGCTCCAGGCGCAGGTCCGCCTCGGTGTGCGCCGCACCGCCGGCTGCGACCTGCTGCTCTGCCCCACCCTCGCGGCGCCGCAGGCGCAGGTGGGCTGGTTCACCGAGGGGCACGACCCCGCGGAGGACTTCGACCGGCAACGGCGGTTCTCGCCGTACTGCGCCATCTTCAACGTCATGGGCGATCCGTCGGTGTCGCTGCCGGTGGGCGTCACCGCCGACGGGTTGCCCGTCGGGGTGCTGCTCAGCGGCCGGTACGGCGACGACGGGAGGCTCATCGCCACCGCTGCGCAACTGGAGCACTACGGTGGCGGTTGGGACCGCCACCCCGCAATCTGGCGTGCCGTCGGCTCCGCTAACGTGAATACCACAAGCGGAGTCGGGGAATCGTCTGCTTGATCGTCGACCCGACCCGGATTTCCTGGTCTCTCTTTCGCCTGGGGGCGTTGGGATTGTCTGTAACCGAGACGTTGCTGGTCTTCGTCGGCATCCCGGCGGCCGCGGTGCTGGTGATCGCCGGTCTGGCGTACGCCGGCAGCCGCGGCGGTGGTGGTGGCGGCGGCGGTAAGCGCTACCGGCCGGGCCGGCCCTTCGACTTCACTCCGGTCTGGTTTCTGAGCCGCCCGGAGGAGCTGGCCGACTCGGCCGGCACGGCGCTGGCCGCCGGCGCGCAGGCGCCCGCGCTGAGCAGCCGCAAGCAGGAGCAGGCCGGCATCGAGGCGCCGGCCGGTGGAACCGGAGGCGCAAGTGACCGTTGGTGAGATGCAGCCACAGTCGGGGACGGGGAACCCGCCGGACGTCCTGGACGGGCCGTTCTCGACCCGCCAGCTGCTGCGCATCGACGAGGCGCTGCGCCTGGCCGACCGCGGCACGGGCCTGGTCTTCTCGGTCTTCGTCGGCGGTCTCGACGAGCCGATCCGCGAGCACGCCCAGCGGCTGCACCGGCAGCTCGCCGAGCCGGACCGGTCCGTGCTGATCGCGGTCTCGCCCAACCAGCGGCAGCTGGAGATCGTCACCGGAAAACACGCGCGCAAGCGCATCCCCGACACGTACGCGAAGCTCGCCGCGCTCTCCATGGTCGCGGCCTTCGGCGGCGGTGACCTGACCGGCGGCATCATCACCGGCCTCGACCAGCTCGCCAGCCACGCCGGCAAGGGCTGAGGTGTAAGGAAGGGCCCCTTATCAACGCCTGAGGTAGAGAAGGGCACCCTTCTCACCGCGAACCGCCAACCGCCACCCGGTCCATTCTTCGGACCGGGTGGCGTCGTGTACTCCGGGTCACGCAGCCCGGGCGTCCTTGGCGCGGGCCTTCAGCGCGCGGACCACGCCGTCGCGGCCCTCGGCGACCAGCCGACGCAGCGGCGCCGGGTGGCCCGCACCGGCCAGCCAGGCGTCGGTCGCCTCGACGGTGTCGTCCTCGACCAGGTACGCCGGGTACGCGAGCTGCGCGAACTCCTGCGCGGGCTCGCTGTCCCGGCTGGCCCAGACCTGCGCGACGGTGGCGAAGTACCGCTCCCGGTAGGGCCGGACCAGCTCCACCTGGGCCGGGTGGGTGAAGCCCTGCAGCAGCGCCCGGTGCCGCCAGTTCGGCAGCGGCTCCGGGCTGGTCAGCTGCGCCCACACGGCCGCCTTGTTCTCCGGGGTCGGCACGAGCGCGCGCGCGTACGCGGCCTCCCGCTCGCCGCTGGCGGTGCGGTCCGAGGCGAGTTCCGCCTCGACGTCGTCGGGGCCGGCCGCGCCGTTGGCCACCAGGGCGGTGAGCAGCGTCCAGCGCAGCTCGGTGTCGACGGTCAGGCCGGCCGGCACGCCGCTGCCGTCCAGCCAGCCGCGCAGCGTCGCCAGGTCCTCCGACGAGCGGGCGGCCGAGGCGTACGCGCGGGCCCAGGCGAGCTGGAAGCCGCTGCCGGGCTCGGCGGCGGTGAGGGCGGTCCTCGCGGTCCGGGCCAGGTCGGCCCAGCCGGTCGGCGCCCACACCGGGTCGGCGTAGAAGGTGAGCGCGGTGGTGGCCTGCCGCAGGGTGGCCGTGACCAGGTTGATGTCCGTCTCGGCGGGCAGGCCGGCGAGCGCCAGTGCCACGTAGTCGCGGGCGGCCAGCTCCGCGTCGCGGATCATGTCCCAGGCCGCGGTCCAGCAGAGCGCCCGGGCGAGCGACGACTCGAAGCCGGCGATGTGCTGCACCACGGTCGCCATGGACCGTTCGTCGAGCCGCAGCTTCGCGTACGTAAGGTCGTCGTCGTTGAGCAGCAGCACGTCGGCCGCGCGGACCCCGGCCAGCTCGGCCAGCTCGGTCGCCTCGCCGGTGACGTCCACCTCGACGCGCTCGCGGCGGACCAGCCGGCCGTCGTTGAGGTCGTACAGGCCCACGCCGATCCGGTGCGTCCGTAGGGTCGGGTGACCGGTCGGCGCCTCCTGACGGACGACGACGCGCTCGTACGTGCCGTCGGCGCCGATCGTGACCTGCGGGCGCAGCGTGTTGACCTGCGCGGTCTCCAGCCACTGCGCGGCGAACTTGCGCAGCTCCCGCCCGGAGGCCGCCTCCAGCTCGGACAGCAGGTCGTCGAAGGTCGCGTTGCCCCAGGCGTGCTTGCCGAAGTACGACCGCAGGCCGGCCAGGAACGGCTCCTCGCCGACGTACGCGACGAGTTGCTTGAGCACGCTGGCGCCCTTGGCGTACGTGATCCCGTCGAAGTTGACCTCGACCGCCTCCAGGTCCGGCATCTCCGTGTAGACGGGGTGGGTGGAGGAGAGCTGGTCCTGCCGGTAACCCCAGTTCTTCCGGATGGAGAGGAAGGTCGTCCACGCGTCGGTGAACCGGGTGGCGTTGGTGTTGCACCAGTGGCTGGCCCACTCCGCGAACGACTCGTTGAGCCACAGGTCGTTCCACCAGCGCATGGTGACCAGGTCACCGAACCACATGTGCGCCATCTCGTGCAGGATCGTGTTGGCGCGCTGCTCGTACTCGAAGTCGGTGACCTGCGAGCGGAAGATGTAGTGCGACTCGGCGTGCGTGACGCAGCCGAAGTTCTCCATCGCGCCGGCGTTGAAGTCCGGCACCCAGAGCTGGTCGTACTTCGGCAGCGGGTAGCGCACCTCGAACTTCTCGTGGAAGAAGTCGAAGCCCTGCTTCGTGATGAGGAACAGGTCCTCGGAGTCCAGATGCGGTGCCATCGAGGCCCGGCAGAAGACGCCGAGGTCGATGCCGTCGTGACTGTCCCGCACCTCGTGGTACGGGCCGGCGCACAGCGCGGTGATGTAGGTGCTCATCCGCGCCGACTCGACGAAGTGGACCGCCTTCAGGCCCTCGCCCGCCGCCTCCTCGCGGTCGACCGGCATGTTGGAGACGACCTTCCAGTGCGCCGGCACCGTGGCGTGCCAGGTGTAGACGCTCTTCAGGTCGGGCTGGTCGAAGGCGGCGAACACCCGCTGGGCGTCGGCCGTCTCGAACTGGCTGTACAGGTAGGTCTCACCGTCGACCGGGTCCACCGTGCGGTGCAGCCCCTGCCCGCTGTTCGAGTACGCGAAGTCCGCGTCGACGACGAGCCTGTTCTCCTCGGCCAGCCCGGGCAGGGTCAGGCCCTTCTCCGCCGACCAGCCGCTCAGGTCCAGCGCGGTGCCGTTCAGCGTCGCGGACCGCACCGAGTCGGCGGCCACCTCGATGAACGTGCTGGCACCGGGTTCGGTGCACCGGAACCGGACCTCGGTCGTCGACCGGAAGGTGCGACCCTCGGCCTGCACGGCGCTCGACAGGTCCAGACTGATGTCGTACCCGGTCACGTCGAGCAGGCGGCCCCGCTCGGTGGCCTCCACCTGCGTCAGGTTGCGCACTCCCGGCACTGTTCGTCTCCATCTCTCGTCTCGCCGTACGCCGACCGCGGCGCCGTCCGGCGACCGTTCGTGACGGCCGCGCCGATCGAGTCTTGCACGCGTGCCGGCCCCACGGTGGGCCAGCTCACGCTCTCATTCCGGTGTCGGGCGTCGGACGTCGGGGTGAAGATCGGTGCAGACGTCGAGGACCGGCGTCACCCGTCGTGAAGGGACCTCACCGTGAGCGAGCGTGTCACCGTCGACATGTGGTTCGATCCGATCTGCCCGTGGGCGTGGATCACGTCCCGCTGGCTGCTGGAGGTCGAGCAGGTGCGGGAAGTGGACATCCGCTTCCACGTGATGAGCCTGTCGGTGCTCAACGAGGGCCGGGACCTGCCCGAGGAGTACCAGGAACTGATGCGTACCGGCTGGGGGCCGGTGCGGGTCTGCATCGCCGCCGAGCAGCGGTACGGCACCGGGTCGCTCCGTGACCTGTACACCGCGCTCGGCACGCGGATCCACCTCGGGCAGGAGAAGCTCTCCCCGGAGCTGTTCGCCGCCGCGCTGTCCGACGCCGGTCTGGACCCGGCGCTGGCCGGGGCCGCCGACGGCGCCGGGTACGACGAGGCGCTGCGCGCCAGCCACGAGGCCGGCATGCGGCCGGTCGGCACCGACGTCGGCACCCCGGTCATCCACGCCCCGGGTCCGGACGGTTCGCCGGTCGCGTTCTTCGGCCCGGTCATCACCCCGGCCCCGAAGGGCGAGGCCGCCGGTCGGCTGTGGGACGGCGTGCTCCTGGTCGCCGGCACGCCCGGCTTCTACGAGCTGAAGCGCTCCCGCGAACTCGGCCCCATCTTCGACTGAGGCGCAAGGAAGGGCCCCCTGTTAACGCCTTCCGCGGTGCAGGGGGCCCTTGTTGACACTGCGCCGCCCCGGCTACCTCCCCGTCACCCGCCCTCGGGCGGATTCGTTGGCCTCCATGTCCGCCGCATCGACCCGCAGGGGCCGCACCCCGCAGCTCGTGGAGGCATTCATCATGGCCAAGCACCGTGCGTCCGGTGACGAACCGTCGACCCGGGAGGAGGCGAACGACGATTCCGCGTACTGGTCGGTCGACGACTCCCGCTGGCCGGCGGTCCATCCCGACCTCCCCACGCACATGGTGGACCTGCTCGCTCCGCCGATCGTCGTCGGCGTGGCCCGCGTACCGGTCACGTCCCGGCTGACCCCGCCCGGCGCCAAGCCGCCGGACCGCGCGCGCCACGCCGTGGCTCCCCGCCGGCCGGTCACGCCGGTGGTGCCGGTCGGTCGGCACCGTCAGGCACTCGACGGCTGAGGACGTGTTAACAGGGGACCCCTCCTATACCGGAGGCGTTAGGAGGGGTCCCTTCCTTTCATCTGGTGGGCGGGGAGTGGGTCCGGGACACGGCGACGGTCCGCACCGGTAGCGTCAGCGCACATGACGGTCGTCCATCCGATCGCCCGGGCCTGGATCACCACCGGCGGCACCGGCGCGCAGAACTACGACGAGTTCGCCGACGACGCGGAGATCACCGCGATCATCGAGGCGAACCCGCACAGTGCCCTCGGCATCGAGATGCCGCACCGGGCGCCGGAGAGCCTGGGGAAGCCGTTCCTGGACGCGCTGCCCGACGCGGTGGCCCGGCTCGCCGAGGCCAAGGCGGACGGCAGCTACACGCCCGCCGAGCAGGTGGTGGTCCTCTACCGGATCAGCGCGCCGGGCGAGGAGCCCGCGTACGGGCTGTTCGCCATGGTCGACACCGACCAGATCTCGACCCGGGCCGACGAGCCCGGCCTGGTGATCCGCAACGAGGACGTCTTCATCGCCAAGGTGCGCGAGCGGGTGGCCCTGGCCGACGCGCTGGGGCACCTGCTCTCGCCCGTACTCCTGCTCCAGACCGGGCGGGGCGACGAGCTGCACGCCGCGCTCGCGGCGGCGACCGACGCGGCCGGGGCGCCCGCCGCGACCGACGTCGACCAGGCCGGGCGCACGCACGCCATCTGGCTGGTCGGCCTGGGCCCGCGGCAGGACGAGCTGACCGCCCTGGCCGGCGGCGGCGAGCTGGTCGTCGCCGACGGCAACCACCGCAGCCTCGCCGCCCAGACCGGCGGGCTGCCGCGCTTCCTGGCCGTGGTCACCACGCCGGCCTCGGTCGCCATCCAGCCGTACAACCGGCTGGTCAGCGAGCTGACGACCAGCCCGGACGAGCTGCTCGACCGGTTGCGCGCCGCCGGCGCCGAGGTCACGCCGATCACCGGCCCGGTCGAGGTCCCGGCGGCCGGCGGCACCGTCCACCTCCGGCTCCCCGACTCGGGGTACGCGGTACGCCTGCCCCACGTCGGCGCGGGCCGCCTGGAGAACCTGGACCACGCGCTGGTCGAGCGCCTGCTGCTGCGGGACGCGCTGGGGCTGGACCCGGGGGACAAGCGGGTCACCTACGTCGGCGGCGACTACCCGGCGAGCTGGCTGACCGGGGAGGTCGACGCCGGCCGGGCGGAGCTGGCCGTCCTCATCGCGCCGGTGACCGTCGACGACTTCGTCGCGGTGAACCTCGCCCGGGAGAAGATGCCGCGCAAGAGCACCTGGTTCACCCCGAAGGCACGCGGCGGCCTGGTCGTCGCCGAGTTGGAGCGCTGAGCTGTGACGAATCCGCCTCCGTGCCGCCGCCCACGCGCCGGCACGGAGGCGGGCCTGTCAGACTGCGCGTTATGCGCGTCTACCTGGGATCCGACCACGCCGGCTTCGAGCTGAAGGTGCACCTGGCCAACCACCTGGCCAAGCAGGGGTACGACGTGGTCGACGTCGGCCCGCACGCCTTCGACCCGGACGACGACTACCCGGCGTTCTGCCTGCACACCGGTGACCGGGTGGTCGCCGACGCGGGAAGCCTCGGTGTCGTCATCGGCGGCTCGGGCAACGGCGAGCAGATCGCCGCCAACAAGATCGCCGGGGTGCGGGCGGCGCTGGCCTGGAACATCGACACCGCCCAGCTCGCCCGCGAGCACAACGACGCCAACGTCGTCGCGGTGGGCGCCCGGCAGCACACCCTCGACGAGGCGACCGCCATCGTGGAGGCGTTCCTGACCACCTCGTTCTCCGGCAACGAACGCCACTCCCGCCGCATCGGTCAGGTCGCCGAGTACGAGAACACCCGGACGCTGCCGCCCCTGCCCTGATCCGCCGCCGGCGGGGGTCAGCGGCGGGGGAGGTCCTCCCTAGGCGTCCAGTTCCGGCGGACCAGGACCACCCGGGTCTCGGCCTCGGCCAGGTCCTGCTCGGTCGGCCGGGCGGCGTCCCGCGCGCGCATCGCCGCGGTCACGCCCACCTGCGACGACCCCGAGCCGACCAGCCCCCGCAGCCCGCGTTCCCCCTCCTCCGGGCCGCCGCGACGGGTTCGCGGCGGCCCGTCGCCGTCGTGCACCCCTGACGTCGCCGCGCTCGGCCCCTCGGCGCCACCCTCGGCGTGGTGCCGGTGCCGGCGTCGCCGTCGCTCCACGTCACCCATCAGCCGACCGTACCGCGCAGGGCCCTAGAACACCTCCCTGCTGGCGGGGGCGCGGTGCCAGCCGAAGGCCGGCCCGGCCGTCGCCAGCGCACCGGGCCGCAGCTCGCGGACGCGGCCGGCCGTGGCGAGCGCGCCCACCGTCGCCCCGCCCAGGTAGAGCTCGCCCAGGCAGCGGACGTCGCAGGCCAGCTCGGCCGGTTGGTCGGCGGGGACGCAGGTCGCTCCGTCGGGCCCGCCGGTGAGCCGCCACCGCCCGGCGTTTTCCGGCAGCAGGTCGTCGGTGACCTCCAGCACCACGTCGACCGGGGTCGCGTACCGGCGGCCGGCGAGTGCGGCCGGCAGGTCGACCACCCGCAGCCAGAGCCCGTCGACCAGCGTCGCGCCGAGCCGGCGCGGTTCGTCGACCAGGCGCAGCAGCGGCTCGTCCACCGCGGCCGCGCGGTACGTGAGCCGCCGCGTCAGGTCGAGGGAGAGCAGCAGCCGCCACATCGCGACGTACGCGGCCGGACTGCCGGTCACCACCTCGTCGACGGTGGTGAGCGCGTTCGGCCCGGTGGCGGCCCACTCGCCCTTCGTGCGGAAGAGCCCGTACCCGTCCACCCCGTCCGGGCCCTCGTGGAGGACGGCCCGGCGCTCGGTGGCGCCGCCGCGCTGGGCGGGCGGGTCGGCCAGCACGTAGTCCCACCACACCTCGCCACGACTGGACCAGCCGGGCCGGTCGGGGCGTACCTCGTCGTACACCCGGGTCAGCGTGGCCCGGCAGTCGACCGCGCGGGTCAGGCGGAGCCGGCCCTCGGCGGGCGTCGGGTCGGGCAGGCGCAGCTCCGTGGTGTCGGCCTCCGCGACGAGGCGCTGCGTGGCCAGGCCGTAGCCGAAGCGCGGGTAGATCCGGCCCTCGCTGGCCCAGAGGACCGCGACCGGCTCCCGTCCGGCGTCCCGGACCTCGCGCAGCTGCCGTCGCATCATCTCGGTGAGCAGCCCCCGGCGGCGGTGTGTGGGCGCGACCCCCACCATGCTCACGTGCGCGGCGGGCACGCGGGCCCCCGGCACCGTCAGCTCGCGGGTGAACGCGGTGGCGCTCGCCACGAGATCGGGGTTGTCCCGGACGAGCAGGGTGCGCTCCGGCTCCAGGAGGGTCTTCTCGACCGCCCACGACTCGGAGTCGAAGCCGCCGTGGAAGAGTGCGCCGAGAAGTTCGCCCAGCTCGTCGAACTCCTCTTCCCGGGCGGTCGTGAAGCGCAGTGGGGGATTCGTCATGGTGCTCTGTGTAGCCGACCGGTCCGCGTCCGACGACCGATTTGAGCGCTGGCTACCCTCGATAGTCAGACGGGGTCCGCTGGTTCCCGTCGGTCCAGGGGAGGGGACGACATGGCCGACCAGACACAGCCGTGGGCCGAACGCACCGTCGAGGTGCCGCCGCAGCCGGGTGTCGGCGTGCCGCAGCAGCGGGACGCCTTCCGGCGGGGGGTGGCCCCGGTCGGACGGTCCGGTACGCCCCGCACCGAGCCGTTCCCGGTGGTCGAGGAGCCGACCGGCACCGGCTGGCCGGGCGCGGCGGCACCGCGCCGCCCGATGAGCTGGCACATGGCCCAGCTGCGCCGCGGCGCGGAATGGAGCGCCGCCGGCGTCCTCTTCGCGTTCGTCTGCTGGGGGATCTGGGCGATCTCCGGCGGCGGCGACCTCGTCGCCCCGTTGCTGATCTTCGTGCTGAGCCTGCTCGTCGCGGCCGGCCTGTTCGCGCTCGCCCGGTTGGTCGGTCGGGTGGTGCTGGAGCAGCGCCTGGGCCGGGTACGGCACAGCGCGCGCGGCGCTCACCTGGTGACGGCGGTCTTCCTGACCGGCCTCGGCATCGCGTGGCTCCAGCAGACGGAGTGGGTCGTCTCGGCCTGGAACTGGATCACCAACAACTAGGTTCGGGAACTGCCCTGGGTTGGGGCCGCGCGGGCGGGGTCGGCGGATCTGCCGACCCCGCCCGCGCGGCCGTCGCGGGATGCCGCGACCCCGTCGTCCTCCCACCAGGTCGGCCGGCGCATACCCGGCGTGACGCGGATCATCCCCGCCGGCCGTCGCGGGTCGCCGCGACGCCCGGCTCGCCGCCGTCCGGGTCGACCATTCCGTCGTACCTGCAGAGCGGGCGCGTCGGACGGCCTCCGCTGTCGCGTTGAGCCAGCGTTGACCGGGGCTCGCGAGAATCGACCGCCGTAGGACGGAAGCGCGCACCCCGAGGAGTCCCCTTGACGTACGCACCCATGACCGGGCCGGTCGCCGGCGAGCCGGCCGACCGCCCGGGGCGCCGGCTGTTCACGTCCGAGTCGGTCACGGAAGGCCATCCCGACAAGATCGCCGACCAGATCAGTGACGGGATCCTCGATGCGCTCCTCGCGGAGGATCCGCGGAGTCGGGTCGCGGTGGAGACACTGATCACGACTGGTCAGGTGCACATCGCGGGTGAGGTGACCACGAAGGCGTATGCCGACATCCCGACGATCGTGCGTCGCACGATCCTGGATATCGGCTATGACTCGTCGAAGAAGGGTTTCGACGGTGCCTCGTGTGGGGTGAGTGTGTCGATCGGGGCGCAGTCGGCGGACATCGCGCAGGGTGTGGACAACGCGTTCGAGTTGCGTACGGGTGCGTCGGAGAGTGCGTTGGACGCGCAGGGTGCCGGTGACCAGGGGATGATGTTCGGCTTCGCGTGTTCGGAGACGCCGGAGTTGATGCCGTTGCCGATCGCGTTGGCGCATCGGTTGTCGCGGCGGTTGGCGCAGGTGCGTAAGGACGGCACGGTGCCGTATCTGCGGCCGGACGGTAAGACGCAGGTGACGATCGAGTATGAGGGTCTGCGTCCGGTGCGGTTGAACACTGTGGTGGTGTCGTCGCAGCATGCGGCGGACATTTCGTTGGAGTCGCTGCTCACTCCGGATGTTCGGGATCATGTGATCACGCCGGAGGTGGAGTCGCTGGGTTTGGACACCGAGGGGTACCGGTTGTTGGTGAATCCGACGGGCCGGTTCGAGATCGGTGGTCCGATGGGGGATGCCGGGTTGACCGGTCGGAAGATCATCGTGGATACGTACGGCGGGTACGCGCGGCACGGTGGTGGGGCGTTCTCGGGTAAGGATCCGTCGAAGGTGGACCGGTCGGCGGCGTATGCGATGCGGTGGGTGGCGAAGAACGTGGTCGCCGCGGG
>NZ_JBEYSU010000010.1:118216-180107 GCF_040704235.1 Micromonospora sp. NPDC047707 | reverse complement strand
TTCCCGCAGCACCCGGTGCCCGTCGCCGGCGACGCGCGCCTCGATCCGCTGCCGTAGGGCGGTGGCCTGCCGGCGGCCGAACGTGAGCCCGCACGACGGTCCCGGCCCGCCCCCGTCCCGCCGCCGCCCGCACCCCGGCCGGAAATGCACGTGCCCGCCGGTGGCGGCTCCGCGTACCCTTGCCGCATGAATCGTGCGGTCCGCACCACGACGCCGGGAAACCCCGGCGCGCCGCACTGACACGTCTGTCCACGAGGCCCCGGGGCGATCCGCCCCGGGGCCTCGTGCTGTTCCGGGCACCGGTCGCCTCCGGGTCGTACCCGAACCAGGAGCGCGACATGATCGACCACCGCAGGCTCGGCCGTGAGCTGGGCCTCTTCGTCTCCGACCCGCTGGCCGGCGCCGGCCTGCCGCTCTGGCTGCCGGCCGGGGCCGCCGCCCGCCACGCCGTCGAGGAGTACGTCCGCGACCTCGAACGCCGGGCCGGCTACCGGCACGTGGTCACCCCGCCGCTGGGCAAGCGGGAACTCTTCCAGCTCTCCGGGCATCTCGGCTACTTCGCGGACGACATGTTCCCGCCGATGCGGCTCTCCGCCGACGACGAATTCGTGCTGCGGCCGGCGCTCTGCCCGCACCACGCGCTGGTGTACCGGGCGCGGGGCCGCTCCTGGCGGGACCTGCCGCTGCGGATCGCCGAGCTGGGCGGCATGTACCGGGCCGAGCGCTCCGGCGTGCTGGGCGGGCTGGCCCGGGTACGCGCCATCTCGCTGAACGACGCGCACAACTTCTGCGCGCTGGAGCAGGTCGGCGAGGAGGTGGCGGAGATCCTGCGGCTGATCCGCGAGGCGCACGCCGCGCTCGGCGTCCGGCCGGCGGGGTTCCGGCTGTCGCTGCGCGGGCCGGGGGAGAAGTACGTCGGCGACGACGCCCGGTGGGCGCGGGCCGAGGACCTGCTGCGCGCCGCGCTCGACGGGGTGGAGTACGCGGAGGGTCCGGGCGAGGCGGCCTTCTACGGCCCGAAGATCGACGTCCAGATCGTCGACGCGGCCGGCCGGGAGTCGACCATCTCGACCGTCCAGCTCGACTTCGACAAGCCGGAGCGCTTCGACCTGTCGTACACCGACTCGGGCGGGGCGCGGCGGCGGCCGGTGATGGTGCACCGCAGCCTGGTCGGGAGCATGGAGCGGCTGTTCGCGTACCTGATCGAGGTGCACCAGGGCGCCTTCCCACCCTGGTACGCCCCGGTGCAGTTGGTCGTCCTGCCGGTCGACGCCGGGCAGGACGCGGCGGCCGAGCGCCTCGCCGCCGACGCGCTCGCTGCCGGGCTGCGCGTCGAGGTGGAACGGGCCGGGTCGCTGGGCGCCCGGATCCGGGACGCCGCCCGCGCCCGCATGCCGTACGCGGCGGTGATCGGCCCACGCGAGGCGGCCGACGGACGCGTCTCGCTGCGCCTGCGGGACGGCCGTGCCCTGGACCCGGTGCCCGCCGCCGAGGCGCTCGGGCTGGTCGGACGGGTGGTCGCCGCCCGCTCGGCGGACCTGCTGCCGGCCGGCTGAGCGGCCCTCCGGTCCCCGCGCGTCGTGCGCGGGGACCGGACCGGCGGCGTTCACCGCGCCGCCGCCGGCTCGGGCTCGCCCGCCGTCGCCCGGCTGAACTGGGCCCGGTGGAGACGCGCGTACGCCCCGTCGGCGGCGAGCAGATCGTCGTGCGTGCCCTGCTCGACGATCCGGCCGTCCTCCATCATCAGGATCAGGTCGGCGTCGCGGATCGTGGACAGCCGGTGCGCGATGACGAAGCTGGTGCGGTCCGACCGCAGCGCCGCCATCGCCCGCTGGAGCAGCACCTCCGTCCTCGTGTCCACCGAGCTGGTCGCCTCGTCGAGGATCAGCAGGGACGGCTCGGCCAGGAACGCGCGGGCGATGGTGATGAGCTGCTTCTCACCGGCGCTGACGTTGCTTCCGTCCTCGTCGATGACGGTGTCGTAGCCGTCCGGGAGGCTGCGGACGAAGCGGTCGACGAACGTCGCCCGTGCCGCCGCCAGGATCTCCGCCTCGGTGGCGCCCGGTCGCCCGTACGCGATGTTGTCGCGGATCGTCCCGCCGAAGAGCCACGTGTCCTGGAGCACCATGCCGACCCGACCGCGCAGGTCGTCGCGGGTGAGCCGGGTGGTGTCCACCCCGTCGAGGGTGATCCGCCCGGCGTCCAGTTCGTAGAAGCGCATGATCAGGTTGACCAGGGTGGTCTTGCCGGCGCCGGTGGGCCCGACGATGGCCACCGTCTGCCCGGGTTCGGCGACCAGCGACAGGTCCTCGATCAGCGGCTGCTCCGGGGCGTACCGGAAGGAGACGTGCTCGAACTCGACCCGTCCGCGCGGGTCGGTGACCCGGGTCGGCACGGCCGGGTCCGGAGTCTGCTCGTCGGCGTCGAGCACCGCGAACACCCGCTCGGCGGAGGCCACCCCGGACTGGAGCAGGTTCGCCATCGACGCGACCTGGGTGAGCGGCTGGGTGAACTGGCGGGAGTACTGGATGAACGCCTGCACGTCGCCCAGGGTCATCGTCCCCGACGCCACCCGCAGGCCGCCGACCACGGCGATCGCCACGTAGCTGAGGTTCCCGATGAACATCATCGCCGGCATGATGATCCCGGAGATGAACTGGGCACCGAAGCTGGCCCGGAACAGCTCCTCGTTCTTCGCGGCGAAGGCCGCCTGCACCTCGCGCTGCCGGCCGAAGACCTTGACCAGCTCGTGGCCGGTGAACGCCTCCTCGACCTGCCCGTTCAGCTCGCCGGTGTGGGTCCACTGGGCGATGAACTGGCCCTGCGACCGCTTCGCAATCCGCTGGGTGACCACGACCGACAGCGGCACCGCGACCAGCGCGACCAGGGCCAGCAGCGGCGAGATCCAGAACATCATGGCGAGTACGCCGACGACGGTGAGCAGCGAGGTGAGCAGCTGGCTCAGCGTCTGCTGGAGGCTGATGGAGATGTTGTCGATGTCATTGGTGACCCGGCTGAGCAGTTCCCCGCGCGGCTGCCGGTCGAAGTACGGCAGCGGCAGCCGGTTGAGCTTCGCCTCCACGTCCTCGCGCAGCCGGTGCACGGTCCGCTGCACGACGCCGGTGAGCAGCCACCCCTGCCACCAGGTCAGTGCGGCCGCCGCCACGTAGAGGCCGAGGGCCAGCAGCAGCACCCGGGCCAGCGCCGAGGTGTCGATCCCCGCGCCGGGCACCACGCCCATCCGGGTGATCAGGTCGGCGAAGCTGTCGTCGCCCGCCGCTCGGGCCGCCGCCGCGGCCTGTTCGGTCGTCGTACCCGGCGGCAGCCGCCGGCCCAGCACCCCGGCGAAGATCAGGTCGGTGGCGTGCCCGAGCACCTTCGGCCCGACCACGCTGAGCCCGACGCCGAGCACCGCGAGCCCGATCACCCCGACCAACTGGGGGCGGTGCGGTCGCAACCGCCCGAGCAGCCGCCGGGCCGACGGCCCGAAGGTCATCGACCGCTCGGCGGGCATTCCGGCCCCCATCCACGGCGGACCGCCGCGCTGGCCGCCGGGCGGCAGCCGCCGGGGTGCCGCCCCGTCGGGAGCCGGCCTTCCCTTCGGTACGACCGGAACCGGTCCGTCGCCCACGCCGCCGTGGGGCGTCCTCGCGCGGTGCCCGCCGGTCCGCTCGCCGCTCACGCCGTCACCCCCGTGGTCTGCTGGGACGCGACGATCTCGGCGTACGTGGGGCAGTCCGCCAGCAGTTCCGCGTGCCGACCGACCCCGACCACCGACCCGCCCTCCAGGACGACGATCTGGTCGGCGTCGACGATCGTGGAGACCCGCTGCGCCACGATGACGACCGCCGCGTCTTCGGTGACCGGCCGCAACGCCGCCCGCAGCCGCGCGTCGGTGCCCAGGTCGAGCGCCGAGAACGAGTCGTCGAACAGGTAGATCTCCGGCCGGCGTACCAGGGCCCGGGCGATCGCCAGCCGCTGCCGCTGGCCGCCGGAGACGTTGGTGCCGCCCTGCGCGATCGGCGCGTCCAGCCCTTCGGGCATCGCCTCGACGAAGTCGCGCGCCTGCGCCACCTCCAGCGCCGCCCACAGCTCGGCCTCGGTCGCGTCCGGGTTGCCGAGCCGGAGATTGCTCGCCACCGTGCCGCTGAACAGGTAGGGGCGCTGCGGCACCAGGCCGATCCGCCGCCACAGCTCGTCGGGCGCCAGGTCCCGGACGTCCACCCCGTTCACCAGCACCGCGCCGGAGGTCACGTCGACGAGCCGCGGGGCCAGGGAGAGCAGGGTGGTCTTACCGGCGCCGGTGCCGCCGACGACCGCCGTGGTCGTGCCCGGCGCCACCCGGAACGAGACGTCCCGCAGCACCGGCTCGGCCGCGCCCGGGTACTGGAAGCGAACGTCCCGCAGCTCCAGCTCGGCCCGCCGCGGCAGCTCGGTGACCGGGCGCGCCGGGGGCGTCACCGAGGAGTCGGTGTCCAGCACCTCGACGACGCGCTCGGCGCAGACCGCCGCCCGCGGCACCATCATCAGCATGAAGGTGGCCATCATGACGGCCATCAGGATCTGCATCAGGTACTGCAGGAAGGCGGTGAGCGCGCCGACCTCGATCGCGCCGGCGCCCACCCGCTGGGCGCCGAACCACAGCACCGCGACGCTGGAGACGTTGAGCACCAGCATCACGACGGGGAAGATCAGGGCACCCAGCCGGCCGGTCCGCAGGGCCGTCGCGGTCAGGTCGGTGTTGGCGGCGGCGAAGCGTGCCGTCTCGTACGGCTCCCGGACGAACGCCCGGACGACGCGGATGCCGGTGATCTGCTCGCGCAGTACCCGGTTCACCGTGTCGATGCGGGTCTGCATGAGGCGGAACCCGGGCACCATCCGCCGGATCACCAGAGCCAGGCCGACGGCCAGCACCGGCACGCTGACGAGCATCAGCCAGGACAGCCCGACGTCCTCGCGCAGCGCCATCACCACGCCGCCGACGCTCATGATCGGCGCGGCCACCAGCGCGATGGCGCTCATCAGCACGAGCACCTGCACCTGCTGCACGTCGTTGGTGTTGCGGGTGATCAGCGACGGGGCGCCGAACCGGGCGACCTCGCGGGCGGAGAAGCGGTTCACGTGCGCGAAGACCGCCGCCCGGACGTCCCGGCCGAAGGCCGCCGCGGTGCGGGCGCCGAGGTAGACGGCGGCGATCGCACAGACGATCTGGACCAGGCTGACCGCGAGCATCCAGCCGCCGGTCCGGACGATGTAGCCGGTGTCGCCCCGGGCGATGCCGAGGTCGATGATGTCGGCGTTGAGGCTCGGCAGGTAGAGCGAGGCCATCGTGCCGACGAACTGGAGGGCTACCACCGCGGCCAACGGGCGGCGGTACGGGCGCAGGTGCGTGCGCAGCAGCCGGATCAGCACGTCGGACCGCCCGCCGGCATGGCGGCGTCCGCGCTGCCGATGACCGCGAGCAGGAATTCCCGGACCACCGCCGCCTTCGCCGGGTCGGCGTCGACCGGGGTGAGTGGACGGTCGGAGCGCATCATCGCCCGGAGCGCGTCGGCGCGGGCCCGCCCGGCGGGGGTGAGCGCCAGTTTGACGCTGCGCCGGTCGGTGGCGTGCCGCTGCCGCTCGACCAGGCCGTCGCGTTCCAGGGTGTCGACGATGCCGGTCAGGGTGGCCGGCTTGACGAAGCACCGCTCGGCCACCGCGCGGTGCGGCAGCTCGCCGTGCTCGGCCAGGGTCAGCAGGGTGACCATGCCGGCCTGGGTGAGGCCGTGCTCCTCGGCGAGCCAGCGGTTCCACCGCTGGCTGGTGAGGTGCCCGGCCACCACCAGCAGCCGCCCGAGTGGGACGTCGTCGAGGCGGATCAGGTCCATGAGCGCCAGGTTAGCGGCCTGACAGTCAGGGGCCAAACGAAATTGCGACGGCGGTGGCGACGAAGAGCACCTGGAGAGCCGAGCGGACGCCGATCGGCGTCACCGGGCGGCCCGCCAGGGTGAGGCGACGCCGGGCCGCCGACACGTTCGCCGGGAACATGGCGACCATCAGCACCGCCAGGCCGGCGGCGGCCCAGCGGGTGGTGGCCGGGACGAGCAGCGCCACGGCTCC
Organism: Micromonospora sp. NPDC047707; assembly: GCF_040704235.1. NCBI lineage: Bacteria > Bacillati > Actinomycetota > Actinomycetes > Micromonosporales > Micromonosporaceae > Micromonospora > Micromonospora sp. NPDC047707. The sequence goes on along the minus strand of NZ_JBEYSU010000010.1, from coordinate 174,005 downwards.
GAGCAGTTCGAGCACCCCGGTCAGCGTGACCAGGAGTTCGGGGCGCGGGAGTCGGGGCGGCACCATCGCCACGAGGTCGGCCCGGCGTCGCGGGCCGAAGTGGGCCGCGCCGGTCAGGACGAACATGAGGGCCAGCCCCACCCGCAGGGCCGGCTGCCACCCGTCGAGCGCGTCTACGCCGGCCAGGCCGGCCAGTCGGGCCACGGCGGCTCCGGCCACCAGGGCGATCAGTGGAATCAACAGGACCTCCTCGGCCTATCTTGTCGACGTCAAGATTGCCCCGCCGATGGCATCTTGTCAATGGAAAGATAGGATCGGCACATGACTGGCACCGGGAGCTACCACCACGGCGATCTGCGGCGCACCCTGCTCACCGCGGCGGCCGAGGTGATCGAGGAGTCCGGGCCGGCGGCGCTGAGCCTGCGCGACCTCGCCCGCCGGGCCGGCGTGTCGCACGCGGCGCCCGCGCACCACTTCGGCGACAAGGCCGGCCTGCTCACCGCGCTCGCGGTGGAGGGCTTCGACCTGCTCGCCGAGGCACTGCACGCTGCCGACGGCGGTCTGGTGGAGGCCGGGGTGGCCTACGTGGACTTCGCGGTGCGGCACCGGGCGCACTTCGAGGTGATGTTTCGCCCCGACCTCTACCGGGCGGACGCGCCGGAGTTGGCAGCCGCGAGGGAGCGGTCGGGGGCGGCTCTGCACGCGGGAGTCGCGGAACTCCCGCCGGGCCACGGCACGGCGGGCGACGCCGCCGGGGACGCTCTCGCCGCCTGGTCGATCGTGCACGGCTTCGCCACGCTCTGGAACGCCGGCGCCCTGCCGCCAGACACCGGCGACGACCCGCGGGCGGCGGCGCGGGCCGTCATCCGCCGCCTTTTCGGGCCCCGCTGACTCAGTCCGCCGTCGACCGCCTGCCCGGGTCGTCGGGGGCGGTGTCGACGTACTCCCGCATCACGGCCGCCACCTCCCGCAGGAAGGCGCTCGTCGCCGCCGCCTGCTCGGGTGTGAGCCGGGCGACCGCCTGCTCGATTCCGGCCAGCATCGGCCGTAGTGCCGCCAGCACCTCGTCGTACGCCTGGTCGGTGACCTGGAGCGCCAGCCGGCGCCGGTCCTGCGGGTGCGGCGTGCGCTCGACGTGGCCGGCCCGCACCAGCCGGTCGACCAGGGTGGTGGCCGAAGCCGAGCGGATTCCGAGCCGGTTGCCCAGTTCCACCGGGCCGAGGGCGTCCGGGCTGGAGACGAGGTGGTCGATGGCGGCGGCGTCGGTCGCCCCGATCCCGAGGCGGCGGGCCAGGGCGCCCCGGGTGTCACCGGCGGCCCGGATCACCTCGCGCAGCGCCCGGGCGGTCTCGCTCGTCGAGGGGGCCTCGCCGTACGGCCCGCGGCGTGCGCCGCCGGTGGTTGACGGAGGAGGTTCCATGGGTGAAAGCTAGCATCTCACGTAGCTAGAGAATCTAGCGATCGGAGGCGGGTATGCCGGAGCAGGGACGCGCACGCTGGTGGGGACTCCTCGCGATCAGCCTCGGAGTCGCGACGATCATCGTCGACGCCACCATCGTCAACGTGGCCGTGCCCGCGATCATCCGGGACCTCGGCATCACCGCCACAGACGCGCAGTGGGTGCAGGAGGCGTACACCCTCGTCTTCGCCGCCCTGCTGCTGGTCGCCGGCCGATTCGCCGACCGCGCCGGCCGGCGGCGGACGTTCGTCACCGGCGTCGTGGTCTTCGTCGCGGCCAGCGTGCTCGCCGCGGTGGCCGGGTCCGGCGAGGCGCTGATCGGCGCCCGGGTGCTCCAAGGGCTCGGCGGCGCCATGATCCTGCCCACCTCGCTGTCCCTGTTGAACGCCACGTTCACCGGACGGGAGAAAGGGGTCGCGTTCGCGATCTGGGGCTCCACCATCGGCGGGGCCGCCGCCCTCGGCCCGCTCCTCGGCGGCTGGCTCACCACCGAGCTGTCGTGGCGGTGGGCGTTCGGCATCAACGTGCCGGTCGGCGCGCTCGTGGTGGCCGCCACGCTCGTGCTGGTACGCGAATCGCGGGACGAGCGCGTGGAGCGGGGGCTCGACTGGCTCGGCGCCCTGCTCTCGGTCGTCGGCCTGACCGGTGTCGTCTTCGCGCTCATCGAGGGGCGCACCTACGGCTGGTGGGAGCGGGAGAAAGCGTTCAGCCTGTTCGGGGCGGACTGGACGGCCGCGATCTCGCCGGTGCCGGTCGCCGCGCTGGTCGGGCTGGTCACCCTCGCCGGCTTCGTCGCCCACCAGGTCCGCCGCGACCGGGCCGGCCGGGCGGCCCTGCTCGACCTGTCGCTGTTCCGGATCGGCTCGTTCCGCAACGCCGTCGTCGCCGCCGCGATCGTCAGCCTCGGCGAGTTCGGCCTGCTCTTCGCCCTCCCGCTGTGGTACCAGAACGTCCTCGGCTACAGCGCGTTCGACACCGGCCTCGCCCTGCTGCCCCTCGCCGTCGGCAGTTTCCTGGCCAGTGGTCTCGGCGCACCTCTGGTCCAGCGGTGGGGCGCCACCCGCGTCGTCCAGCTCGGGGTCGCCGCCGAACTCGCCGGCATCGCCGGCCTCGGCACGGTCGTCGCCCCGGACACGTCCTGGTGGGCGCCGCTCGGCTACCTGTTCCTCTACGGCGTCGGCGTCGGCCTGGCCACCGCCCAACTCACCGGGGTGTCGCTGCGAGAGGTGCCGGTCCGGCAGAGCGGCCAGGGGTCCGGCGTGCAGAGCACCGCCCGGCAGCTGGGGTCGGCGCTCGGCATCGCGGTGCTCGGCACCGTGCTCTTCGCCGGCCTGGGTGGGATCCTCGGCGACCGGCTCGCCGGCCAGCCCGGCGTCGATCCCGCCCAGCGGGAGCAGATCGTGGCCGCCGTCCGGGAGAGCGCCGGGGCGGCGATCGGCGGTCTCGCCGCCGATCCGCGTACGGCGCCGATCGCGCAGGAGGCGAAGGCCGCCCTCTCCGACGCCACCCGGTACGCGGCCTTCTGCGCCGCCGGCTTCCTCCTGATCGGCCTGCTCGCCTGCGCCCGGCTGCCCCGGGACCGCCCCGAGCCGTCGCCGCCGTCCCGCCGGCCGGCGCCGGCGACGACGTCGGGCGGCTGAGCCGGTCACCGACGTCGGGCGGCCGGGCCGGTCACCGAGGCCGCCCGGCTCAGCCGGTCACCAGCTCGTCGGCAGCGGCATCCCCTCGGTGTAGCCGGCCGCGCTCTGCACGCCGACCAGCGCCCGCTCGTGGAACTCCGCGAGATTGTGCGCCCCGGCGTAGGTGAAGGCGCTGCGTACCCCGGAGATGATCTCGTCGATCAGGTCCTCGACGCCGGGCCGGTTCGGGTCGAGGTACATCCGTGCCGAGGAGATGCCCTCCTCGAAGATCGCCTTCCGGGCGCGGTCGTACGCGGAATCCTCCGCCGTGCGGGCGCTCACCGCGCGGGCCGAGGCCATGCCGAAGCTCTCCTTGTAGCGCCGGCCGTCCGCCTCGACGTAGAGGTCACCGGGCGACTCGTACGTGCCGGCGAACCACGAGCCGATCATCACGTTCGAGGCGCCCGCCGCCAGCGCCAGCGCCACGTCACGCGGATGCCGGACCCCACCGTCGGCCCACACGTGCCGGCCCAGCTCGCGTGCCGCCGCGGCGCAGTCCAGCACGGCCGAGAACTGGGGCCGGCCCACCCCGGTCATCATCCGGGTGGTGCACATCGCGCCCGGGCCGACGCCCACCTTCACGATGTCGGCGCCCGCCTCGACGAGATCGCGTACCCCGTCGGCGGTGACCACGTTGCCGGCCGCGACCGGGACGGCCGGGTCGACCTTGCGCACCGTCCGCAGGGCGGAGATCATCCGCTCCTGGTGGCCGTGCGCGGTGTCCACGACCAGCGTGTCGACCCCGGCCTCCAGCAGCGCCTTGGCCTTGCCGGCGACGTCGCCGTTGATGCCGACCGCCGCGGCGATCCGGAGCCGGCCCCGGTCGTCGACGGACGGCTTGTACAGCGTCGCGCGCAGCGCACCCTGCCGGGTCAGCACCCCGACCAGCCGTCCCTGCGCGTCCACCACGGGAGCGAGCCGGCGGCGGCCCGCCGAGAGCCGGTCGAAGCCGGTACGCGGGTCCGCGTCCGCCGGCACGGTGTGCAGCTCGGTCGACATCACGTGCCGCAACTGCGCGAACCGGTCCACACCCACCGTGTCCGCCTCGGTCACCACACCGACCGGCCGGCCCGCCTCGTCGACCACGATCACCGCGCCGTGCGCCCGCTTCGGCAGGAGGTGGATCGCGTCACCGACGGTGTCGGTCGGGCCGAGTGTGATCGCCGTGTCGTGCACCAGGTGCCGCTGCTTGACCCAGGCGACGACGTTCGCGACCACCTCGATCGGGATGTCCTGGGGGATCACCGCGATGGCGCCGCGCCGGGCGACCGTCTCCGCCATCCGCCGGCCGGACACCGCGGTCATGTTCGACACCACCAGCGGGATGGTGGTGCCCGTCCCGTCGCTGGTCGCAAGGTCGACGTCGAGGCGGGACGCGACCTCGGAGCGGGCCGGCGCCATGAAGACGTCGTTGTAGGTCAGGTCGTGCGCGGGGACCGCGCCGTGAAGGAACCGCACCCGGCCATCATGACCTCCCACCGCCCCCTCCGCCGCCGAGGGGCAAGTAAGGGCCCCTTGTTAACGCCTGCGGTAGAGGAAGGGCCCCTTCTTGACAGCCGCGGTCGGCAGGCGGTCGCGCAGAAAATCACAGTCAGGCCAGCAGCAGCGCCGCCGCCAGCCCGGCCATCACCACGGCGATCACGGCGTCGAGCACCCGCCACACCGCGGTACGCGCGAGCACCGGCCCGAGCCGGTACGCGCCCGCCCCGAGCGCCGTGAACCAGGCGAGGCTGGCCGTGGCCGCTCCCACCCCGAACACCCACCGGTGCGGGTGCTGCTGGGCGACGCCGCCGAGCAGCAGCACGGTGTCCAGGTAGACGTGCGGGTTGAGGTAGGTGAAGGCGAGGCACGCCAGCAGGGTGGTCCGCAGGCGGGCCGGCGGACGGTCGGCGGGTCGCAGCGCGTCCGGACGCCACGCGCGGCGGGCGGCGAGCACCGCGTAGCACAGCAGGAACGCGGCGCCGCCCCACCGTACGGCGGTGAGCAGGCCGGGCCGGTCCGCCACCAGGGCGCCCACCCCGGCGATGCCGGCGCCGATCAGCAGGGCGTCGGAGAACGCGCAGGTGAGGACGACCGGTACGACGTGCTCGCGGCGCAGCCCCTGACGCAGGACGAACGCGTTCTGCGCGCCGATGGCGACGATCAGGGCGACGGAGAGCGAGAACCCGGCGAGGGCGGAGGCGATCACGGTTCGACGGTAGGCGGACCGGCTTCATGCGGTCCAGCTAAAGATTTTGATGTTCCGTAAGATTCCCTCATGCTCGACGCCGTTCAGCTCCGGACGCTCGCCGCGGTGGTCGCCGAGGGGAGCTTCGACGCTGCCGCCCGGCTGCTGCACGTGACGCCGTCCGCGGTGAGCCAGCGGATCAAGACCCTGGAGGAGACCGTCGGCCAGGTGCTGGTGCGACGGCACCGCCCGTGCCGGCCCACCGAGGCGGGGGAGCCGCTGCTGCGCCTCGCCGGCCAGCTCGCCCTCCTGGAGCAGGAGGCACTGGCGGAGGCGCGGGGGCCGCTGGGCGGTGGCCGGGGGCGTACGCGGGTCGCGGTGGTGGTGAACGCCGACTCCCTGGGCACCTGGTTCCCCGCCGCGCTGGCCCGGGTGCCGGAGCCGCTCGACCTCTCCTTCGACATCCGGCAGGACGACCAGGAGCACACCGCCGAGTTGCTCCGCGACGGATCGGTGACGGCGGCGGTGACCGCCCAGCGGGAGCCGGTGCAGGGGTGCCGGGTGCAGCCGCTCGGCGCCATGCGCTACCGGGCGCTGGCGTCTCCGGCGTACGTCGGGCGGTGGTTGCCCGAGGGCGCCACCCCGGCCGCGCTGGCGCAGGCGCCGGTGATGGTGTTCGACCGGAAGGACCGGTTGCAGCACCGCTTCCTGCGGTCGGTCACCGGTCGGGTCCTGGACCCGCCGGCGCACTACCTGCCGTCGGTGCCGGCGTTCAGCGAGGCGATCCGGCTGGGGCTCGGCTGGGCGCTGGTGCCCGAGCAGATCGCCGACGCCGACCTGACGTCCGGGCGCTGCGTCGACATCGCCCCCGGCCGCACGGCGGACGTCCCGCTGTACTGGCAGCACTGGCGGCTGGAGTCGACGGCGCTGACGGCGCTCACGGCCGCCGTCCGCGCGGTGGCCGCCGAAACCCTCCGCTGACGAGCCCCGGAACGGTTGTTAGGAAGGGACCCTTTTACTACCGCAGGCGTTAACCAGGGGCCCTTCCTTACACCTCAGGCGATGGTGCAGATCGCGGCGCCGGCGGTGATGACCGCGCCGACCTCGGCGGCGAGGCCGCTGATCGTGCCCGCCTTGTGGGCGTGCAGCGGCTGTTCCATCTTCATGGCCTCCAGCACCACGACCAGGTCGCCCTCGGCCACGGTGTCACCGTCGGCGACCGCGATCTTCACGATGGTGCCCTGCATCGGCGAGGTGAGCGCGTCACCGCTGACCGCGGCGCCGGCCTTGGCGCCACCGCCCCGCCGGGCCGGCTTCTTCGCGACGGGCGACACGGTGGGCGCACCCCCGCCGAAGCCGCCCGGGAGGCTGACCTCCAGCCGCTTGCCGCCCACCTCGACCACGACGGTCTCGCGTTCGGCCGGGCCCTCGACGGCGCCGGCGGGCGCGGTGAACGCCGGGACGGTGTTGTCGAACTCGGTCTCGATCCACCGGGTGTGCACGGTGAACGGCTCGGCGGTGAACGCCTCGTCCCGGACCACCAGGCGGTGGAACGGCAGCGCGGTGGCCATACCCTCGACGACCATCTCGTCCAGCGCGCGGCGGGCCCGCTCGATCGCCTCGGTGCGCGTCTCACCGGTGATGATGACCTTGGCGAGCAGCGAGTCGAAGTTGCCGCCGATCACGTCACCGGCGGAGATGCCGGTGTCCACCCGGACGCCCGGGCCGGTGGGCAGGCGCAGCGCGGTGATCGTGCCCGGCGCGGGCAGGAAGTTGCGGCCCGGGTCCTCACCGTTGATCCGGAACTCGATGGAGTGCCCGCGCGGCGTCGGGTCCTCCGTGAAGCGCAACTTCTCGCCGTCGGCGATGCGGAACTGCTCGCGGACCAGGTCGATGCCGGCGGTCTCCTCGGTCACCGGGTGCTCGACCTGGAGCCGGGTGTTGACCTCCAGGAAGGAGATCGTGCCGTCGGTGCCGACCAGGTACTCGACCGTGCCCGCGCCGTGGTAGCCGGCCTCGCGGCAGATCGCCTTGGCGGACTCGTGGATCTGCGTCCGCTGCGCCTCGGTGAGGAACGGCGCCGGGGCCTCCTCGACCAGCTTCTGGTGGCGGCGCTGGAGGGAGCAGTCCCGGGTGCCGACCACGATCACGTTGCCGTGCTGGTCGGCGAGGACCTGGGCCTCGACGTGGCGGGGCTTGTCCAGGTACCGCTCGACGAAGCACTCACCCCGGCCGAACGCGGCGACCGCCTCGCGGGTGGCCGACTCGAACAGGTGCGGGATCTCCTCCATCGTGCGGGCCACCTTGAGACCGCGCCCGCCGCCGCCGAAGGCCGCCTTGATGGCGACCGGCAGGCCGTGGTCCACGGCGAAGGCCATCACCTCGTCGGCGCTGCCGACCGGGTCCGGCGTGCCGGGGACCAGGGGCGCGCCGGCACGCTGGGCGATGTGCCGGGCGGTGACCTTGTCACCGAGGTCGCGGATCGCCTGCGGAGTGGGGCCGATCCAGGTCAGCCCGGCGTCGATGACCGCCTGGGCGAAGTCGGCGTTCTCCGAGAGGAAGCCGTAGCCGGGGTGCACGGCGTCGGCCCCCGACTTGCCCGCGACGTCGATCAGCTTGTCGATCCGCAGGTAGCTGTCGGCCGCGGTGTCACCGCCGAGGGCGTACGCCTCGTCGGCCAGGGTGGCGTGCAGAGCGTCCCGGTCCGAGTCCGCGTAGACGGCGACGCTGCCCAGGCCGGCGTCGCGGCAGGCGCGGATGACGCGGACGGCGATCTCGCCGCGGTTGGCGATGAGTACCTTGCGCACCTTGGTGGCTCCTCCCGGGAGGTTACTGACCGGGAGTGTATCGGCCACTCTGGCGCACCTAACGATCGCTCAGTGTGGGATGCCGCACTGTGCCGCCGCCCGCCAGTTCACCGGTGGGGCCCGGGGAAACAGAGCTGTCTCTCATCCGGAGCGGGGCGACGGTGGGGCGCTTGTAGCGTGAGGCCAGTGCCGCGCCTCACCCGTGACCGGACCACCTGGCTCGCCTACGCCCAGCTCGGCCTGTGGGGCTTCTTCCTCTACGGCTTCGGCCCGGTGGTGCCGCTGCTCCGCGACGAACAGGGCACCTCGGCCGCGGTCGCCGGCCTGCACAGCACCGGCATCGCCGTCGGCGCGCTGCTCGGCGGGGCGCTCTTCGCGCCACTGGCCCGCCGCGTCGGCCGCAGTCCCGCGATCTGGACCGGCCTGGCCGGGGTCGCACTCGGCATCACCGCCCTGGCAACTCTGCGCGCCCTGCCCGCCACCATCACCGCCATGGCGGTGATCGCCACCTTCGGCATGATGGTGATCAGCGGCGTGACCGTGGTGCTCACCGCCCGGCACGGCGTCGCCGCGCCGGCCGCGCTGAGCGAGGCCAACGCCGCCTGCGCCGGCATGGGCGTCCTCGCTCCGCTGGTCATCGGTGCCAGCGTGGACGCGGGGTGGGGCTGGCGGCCGGCGATGGCCGCCGAGGTCGGCCTGATCGCGCTGGTCGCGCTCGCCGCCCTGACCTTCCGGGTACGCGGACCGCTGGCCGACCCCGCTGCCGCGGCTGCCGGCGCGCGGCCGGCGGTGCCCGCCCCCGGCACGGCGGTCTCTCGGCGGCTGCCGCAGGCGTACTGGGTCGCCTGGGTCCTCATGGCGGTGACCGGTTCGATCGAGGTGTGCCTGTCGCTCTGGACCGCCGATGTGCTCCGTACGCACGCCGGGCTCGGCGCGGGCGCCGCCTCGGCCGCCGTGGCCGCGATCGTCGGCGGGATGTTCGCCGGGCGGGTGGTCGGCGGCCGTATCGCCCTGCGGTACCGGCCCGTCCCGCTGCTGCTCGCCGCGCTGGGACTCTCCCTGGCCGGTTTCGCCCTGTTCTGGGCCACCCCGGTCGGGGGCCTCGCGGTCGCCGGGCTGCTTCTGCTCGGCCTCGGCAACGCACTGCACTACCCCTTGGTGATCTCGATCGCGCTCGCCGTCGCCGGGCCCGCCGCGGACAGGGCGGCCGGTTGGGCGTCGTACTCGATGGGGGTGGGTTTCGGGATCGCGCCGGTCGCCCTCGGCCGGGTGGCCGACGAGGTCGGCCCGCACCTGGCGTTCCTGCTCCTGCCCGCCTTCATCGGGGTGGCCGCGCTGCTCGCCGTCCGCCTCGGCCGGGCCCTCCGCGCCCCGACCCCGGAGGCCGCCCCGACCCCGGTCGGCGCTGCCTAGAACCGGCGGTCCTTGCCCGTCGCCAGCGGCGGTGCTTGGCCCGTCGCGGCCTGCGGCCGTCGCCGGATGCGGCGGTGCTTGGTCGTCGCCTCGGCCCGCCGCAGGGCGGCCAGGGAAGGTCGGCGCAGGCCCTACAGCACCCGGGCCAGCGTGAGTCCGTCAGCGACGGGGAGCATGACCGCCTCGACCCGGACGTCGGCCAGGACCTCGTCGTTGAACGCCGCGATCGCCCGGTCCGCCGCGTCCTGCGGTGCGATCACCCGGCCGCCACGCAGGACGTTGTCCACCGCGATCACTCCGCCGGGGCGCATCCGTGGCACCAGCTCCGACCAGTAGATCGGGTACCCGGTCTTGTCCGCGTCGATGAAGGCGAAATCGAGGTGACGTTCGTGCGGCATCTCGTGCAGCGTGTCGGCGGCCGGCCCGATCCGCAGGTCGATCCGGTCCGCCACGCCCGCGCGGGCCCAGTACCGCCGGGCGATGCCGGTGTACTCCGCGGAGATGTCCAGGCAGGTCAGCCGTCCACCCTCGGCCAGGCCACGGGCGATCGCCAGCGCGGACAGCCCGGTGAAGGTGCCCACCTCGACCGCCTGCCGCACGCCCAGGAGCCGGGTCAGGAAGGTCAGGAACGCGGCCTGCTCCGGGGCCACCTGCATCTGCGCGTCGTCCGGCAACGCCGCGCGCGTCTCGTCGATCAGGTCCCGCATCACGTCGTCCGGTGGTGAGCCGTGCGCCACGAGGTACGCGTGCAGCTCCGGCGTGAGCGGGATGGACTTCGTGGTCATCGTGCCTCTCCTCGTACCGGCGTCAGGCGAGCGGCTCAACCGACTGGTTGCCCGGCGTGACCTTCGTCCACAGGTCGGTGATCCGCAGGTCCAGTTCGGCCAGGAGCCGACGAAGCAGGGGTAGGGACAGGCCCACCACGGTGCCCGGGTCGCCCTCGATCCGTTCCACGAACGGCCCGCCCAGCCCGTCGATCGTGAACGCACCGGCCACTGCCAGCGGCTCGCCCGTGGCGACGTACGTCGCGATTTCGTCGTCGCTGATGTCGGCGAAGTGCACGGTCGTCGAGGCGACCGCCTCGGCCCGGCGACCCGCCACGATGTCGACGAGGCAGTGCCCGCTGTACAGGACGCCGCTGCGCCCCCGCATCCGCTTCCACCTGCGTACGGCCTCCGCCGCGTCGGCCGGCTTGCCGAAGATCCCGCCGTCGAACTCCAGCACCGAGTCGCACCCGATCACCAGCGTCCGCTGGTCGTCGGACGGCCGCAGCCGGGTCAGGACAGCCTGTGCCTTGAGCCGCGCCAGTTCGAGGCAGAGTTCCTCCGCCCGGTCCGTCACCACCAGCGATTCGTCGACGCCGCTGACCAGCACGTCCGGCTCGATTCCGGCGGCCTGGAGGGTCTTGCGGCGGGCGGGGCTGGCCGAGGCGAGCACGAGACGGAGCGGCAGAGATCGGGACACCTTGCCGACGTTACCGGGCGCCGTGGACAGCTGGGGTACGACGGGCCGCAGAGCGCCGAACGGCCCGATTCGGGACCGCGCTGAAGATATACTGGAAGCCTTCACGGTATATAGGGATGGCCATGACCAAGATACTGGTGGATGTGGACGACGAGGCCCTGGCCGATGCCGCCGAGGCCTTCGGGACCAAGACCAAGAAGGAAACGGTGAATGTGGCACTCCGGGAGGGCGCGGCGAGGCTCCGTCGCGCCAGGGCGCTCGCCGAACTCGCCAACCGCGCTGAGGCCGGTGACTTCGATGAACTGCTCGACAAGGGCGCCTACCGGCCGTGAGGCTTGCTGACTACCTGGTCGACACCAGCGCACTGGTTCGTCTGCTGCGCAACGCTGAACTGCGCGCCCGGTGGGAGTCGCCCCTGACGGCCGGTCTGATCGCCGTCTGTCCCGTCGTCGAGTTGGAGTTCCTGTACACCGCCCGGTCCGCCGCAGACCGCGAGTGGCTTCAGCATCAACTCCGAACGGTGTTCGGCTGGGTGATGATGCCGGACCGCGGCTACGAGCGGGCTGCCGAGATCCAGCACGACCTCACATTGCGGGGCGTGCATCGCTCCGCCGGCGCGGTGGATCTGCTCATCGCGGCAACGGCCGAGTACCACGGTATGTCCCTGCTGCATTACGACCGCGACTTCGATCAGATCGCGAACGTGACCGGGCAGCCCGCCACGTGGGTGGCTCGCGCGGGTTCGATCAAGTAGTCGCGGGCCCGGGTGCTCTTGATCGCCTCTAGCCTCACCGGCTGATGCGGGGCGGTGGATCATCGCTGCGCCGGCGGCGCCTGGCGATGAAGGCCCACGCACCGCCCGCTGCCACGATGACTCCCAACGTGACGAGGCCACGAGTTGTCGCTGCCCGGTCGCTGTCCGACCGCTCCGCCTCGGCGTCCGTCGGTCGGGCGGCTGGCGCGGCAGCGGTCGCGGATTCGAAGCCGAGCGGAGGTACGTCGGCAGTGAGCGCAGCGACGATGTCGATCACGCCATAGCCGTACTGGTCGTCCCGCCCAGGCGGTCCCTTGTCGACAGCCGTCGCAGTCAACCGATGCACCACCTCCGATGCGGCCAAGTTCGGGTGCCTCGCTCGAATTAAAGCGGCTGCTCCCGCCACTATTGCCGTAGCCCCAGACGTGCCGGTGCCTCGTCGGTAGGATCCTTTCGTGCTGGTGCTGTAGATTTCGACGGCCGGCGCGGTAATGTCGACTTCTGGCCCTGTGACTGACAAGGCCGCGTGGTTACCTGCCCGGTCCACACCACCAACCGCGAGCACTCCCGGTTCGGTTGCCGGGTAGGACACGTGTTGAATAACTGGACGGTTTCCGACGCCAGCGACTACGACAATGTCCGACGCTAAAGCTTGCTTGATTGCTTGAGTGAGGCGGTGGTTTGTGCTGCCCGTGCTAGAGACGCTAATGACTTGGACCCCGTGCGATATCGCCATTTCCACAGCTATGGCAAGATCTTCTGGATCGCCAAGATTCTCAGCTGATGAGGAGATGATCGGAAGAATTTTGGCTTGTGGGGCAATGCCGAGCGCTCCGCGGTTCCCCCCTTGGCCGTGAGCAGCGATTACTCCCCCCATCCCTGTGCCATGGCCATGGCCGTCTGAACGTCCGTCCCCGCTGTCTCTGAAGAGGGCATTGAAGCCGGGTAGCAAGTTTCTATGCAGGTCGGGGTGAGAATCTACTCCTGTGTCAGGTACCGCAACGGTTACTCCTGCTCCTAGTGAGAAGCGGTGGGCTGCGGCGATGTTCAGGAATTGTAGGTGCCACTGGTCGGCGCGGATCCGGTCTTCTCCGATAGGCCGGACCGATGTGTGCGGGTCGCCAGCCGTCATGGGGAGAGAGCTGGACAGCGTCACAATCAGCACGACCAAGGGCGCCAGGGCGCGAGTCAAGTGACGCATTACCTGTTCATGCCGATGGCAGGACCAGGATCGATCGGCCCGTCGTCTTCCGGGTGTCGCATGACAGGTGTAACGCCTTCAGCCGTTTCCCACGGATGGTCGGGGTCCCATTGGCGTCGTTCCTCCGAGCACTCTCGGTCGTCCATGAGTCTAGGGTGATTAGCCGGTCCGATTGAGCCGAGGAAGGGAGATCCGCCAATCGGGGCCGCTCCGTGGATCGTGCCGAAGCTTCGACCAGCGCCTGGGCGGGAGCCCGCGCCGCCCGCCGGTCCTGTGCCGGCACCACCGCCGCCAATTACGCCTCCAATCGGATTAATTCTTCTTGGCTGGTTACTGGGGCTCGCCTGCCCAAGTCCTGCCCCGGGCATGCCGCCGATTAGTCCGCCCGGAGGCATCGGCGGACGATTGGACGGTGGAGTCGGCTGTGCCGGTCCGCCTGTCGTTCCCGCAATTGGCTTACGCAGGCGCTCTGGTTTGTCGGTTGCTCGGCTCAGCTCACTCGACCGGACAGATCCTTGGCGAACCGGCGGCGGCGCTGCAATGCCAGAGGCAGGATTAGGTGACGGCGATGGTGCCGGAGTTGAGGGTGCCGAGTTTGAAGGCGCAGGCGCCAACGCTGTGCCCGTACCTCCCAAGATTGGGCCGACGCCCGCCTGGGCGGGAGTCGAGAAGGGGCGCAAAACGGGTTGCGGAGCCTTGCGTGTAGCCGCGCTGGTCGACATCCCAATCGGAACCGCCACGACCGGCGGGATAGACGGTGGCGCGCCTACGGAGTAGGCGTCCCCGCTGTCGGGATCAATTCCGGCCCGCTTTACGGGTGGGGGTTGGCGTAGGGCTACTTGGGCTTGTTGGAGTTCCCTGCTGAGGCCGTACATGATGCCGCGCGCCTGGACGTTCAGCCGTTCCAGGTCCGCGTCGGTGACCGGCGGTTCGGAGACGCGGCTGCCGGCGACCGCCTTCGGGTCCGCGGCCGTGGCCTCGTACGACCGCTTCTGTTGGAGCTTCACCGCGTACTCGTCGTGGATCTTCTCCAGGGCGGTGCGGGTGCTGCCGATGGCCTGGGTGGCGGCGGCGAGCGCGGTGTAGTTCGCCGCCGCCGCGTCGTGGGTGTGCTGCACCTTGTCGATGAGCTGGTCGAGTTCGGCGAGGTACGTGCGGGCGGCGGCGTTGGTCTCCGGCGGCCACGCCTCGGCGAGACCCCGGCGGTACGCCTGCAACCGGCCGAGGTGCGCCTGGGCCAGGTCGCAGACCTTGCGCCAGCCGGCGACGTGCCGCCACTGGTTGGTGGTGTCCTGGTCCTTGAGGCAGGCCCACATGCTGGCCACATCCATCAGGTGCCAGTCGGTGAGGCCGCCCGAGCGGCCGACTCCGGGCTCGTTCACGGCAGCACCACCGGGCCGGGCCGGGTCTCCTCCGGGCCGGTCGGGTCAGGCAGCATCACGGGCGACCCGGTCGGCGCGACGGCGGTCGGGGCGGCGAGGGCCCGTTCGACGTCGACCACGCGGGCGGACGAGAAGGCGTCGGAGTCGCGGTAGCGGTCGGCGACGGTGCCGGCCGCGGCGGCCAGGTGCCCGGTCGCCCCGCCGACGCTCCAGACCAGGTCGGCGGTGGCCTGCTGGGTCTCCCAGTGGGCGTGCAGGAACTGCACCAGCTCGATGAACGCGTCCGCCGGGTTGGGCACGGCGGCGGTCATGTCCGCCTTGATGTACGACAGGTGCGGCGTGTACTGGCGCTCCACCTCGGCCTGGAGCTTCTCGGCGAACTCCTGTAACTGGCGGATGTCGGCCTCGATGCCGCCGTAGCCATGGAGCCAGGCCGCTGGGCGGTCCTCCTCGGGGATCATGGTCCCTCCCTACGCGTCACCGCACCGTTTCCGAGAGTGAGGTTAACGGGTGGCGGCTGGGAGTTGCAGCCCCAGAGTGGTGCACACCGGGCGACTCGCCGTCGACGCAGCGGCGAAGACCTGCGCTGATGCGTACGAAAAGTCAGCGCGGCAGGCCGGACGCGCGCCATGCGCCGGGACCGGCCGTGCGGGCCGCGCCGGCGGGGCGGGCGCTGCGCGCCCAGGCGGACACCGGGGTGGGGGCGGGCGCGGCGGCCGGGCGGGACCGGACGACGATCGCGCCCACCAGGGCGGCCAGCTCGTCGGCGGTCGGTACGCCGCGGACGATCCGGAACAGCGGCTCTTCGGCTGACATGGCGTCAGGGTACGCGGTCGGAACTTGACCTTCGCCGCACAGTGGCGTGCCGGCGGTGTGACTGTCGTCGCCGCCGGGTACCGTCTCAGCGATGTCGAACGCGCTTCCCCAACTCGTCGCTGACCGATACCGGCTGATTTCGCCGCTCGGTCAGGGTGGCATGGGTCGGGTGTGGAAGGCGCGCGACGAGGTGCTGCACCGCGACGTGGCGATCAAGGAGTTGGTGCCGCCGCCCAGCCTCACCGACGAGGAGCGCCGCGAGATGCGGGAGCGCTCGCTGCGGGAGGCGCGGGCCATCGCCCGGCTCAACCACATCAACGTCGTCCGCATCTTCGACGTGCTGCGCACGGACGGCGATCCGTGGATCGTCATGGAGTACGTGCCGTCGAAGTCCCTCCAGGACACCATCGCCGAGGAGGGGCCGGTGTCGCCGGCCCGGGCGGTGGAGATCGGGCTCGGCGTGCTCGCCGCCCTGAAGGCGGCGCACAAGGCGGGCGTCATGCACCGCGACATCAAGCCCGGCAACGTGCTGTTGGGCAACGACGGCCGCGTCGTGCTGACCGATTTCGGCCTCGCGACGATCCCCGGCGACCCCAACGTCACCCGCACCGGCATGGTGCTCGGTTCGCCCGCGTACATCGCGCCGGAGCGGGCCCGGGACGGCACCGCCGGTCCGGAGGCCGATCTCTGGTCGCTGGGCGCGACCCTGTACGCGGCGGTCGAGGGCAAGTCGCCGTACGCGCGGCCGTCGGCGATCGCCACCCTGGCGGCGCTCGCCACCGAACCGCTGCCGCCGCCGAAGAACGCCGGCCCGCTCCGGCCGGTGCTCAACGGTCTCCTCCGCAAGGACCCGAACGAGCGGATCACCGCCGAGGTTGCGGAGAAACTGCTGCGCCGCGCCGGCGGGAAGCGGTCGCGCACGATCCCGCTGCTCGACGGTGTCCGCCGGCCCGGGCCGAACGGCAGACGCGAGCCCCGCCCGCCGGTCGTGCCGTCGCCGCGCCCGGCGGAGCAGGAGTCCGACAAGCCCGTCGCCCCGCCCGCGCCCCGCCAACCGGCGGCCGGTGCGGTCGCGGCCGCAGGTGCGGACGCGCCCGCGCAGGTGACCCCGACCACCTCGGACGCCGCCCCGACCGCCAAGGTCACGCCCCCGCCGTCCACTCCGGAAGCCGGTCCGGCGACGAAAGCCACCGAGCCCGCGCCGCCGCCCGCGCCCGACGACACGAAGGGCGAGCCCGCCGCGACGTCCGTCCTGCCCCGCCCGGCTCCCGCGCCGGCCGGGCGCGCGCCGGTTCCGCCGTCCGACGGTACGAGACGCGACACGACCCGCCGGAACCTGCTGATCGGTGTCGTGGTGGCCGTGCTGCTGCTCGGTCTCGCCGTGGTCGTGCCGCTGCTCGCCAACGACGACGACGGTGGCGCCCCCTCGGGAGCCGGTGCGACGAGTGGCGCACCCACGTCGGCGGCGGCGCCGACGTCGGCGCCCGCTCCGGCCGACCCCGCGCCGAGCAGCGCCGCACCGACCACGCCACCGGCCAGCCCTACCGGGGATCCGAACGCCCTGCCGGCCGGCTGGAAGCTGCATGAGGACCAGGCGGGCTTCGCCCTGCCCATCCCGGAGGGCTGGGTGCGCCGCAGCGGCGGGGCGAACACGGTCGTCTTCGACGAACCCAACGGCGTGCGTGAGCTGCTCGTCCAGTGGACCGACCGGCCGAAGGCGGACGCCTACGAGGACTGGCAGAACCTCGAGCCGGCCCGTAAGAACCTCGTGCGCGACTACGAGTTGCTGAGCATCAGGCGCTGCGACTACGGGCGCACCTGCGCGGACTGGGAGTGGCTGGAGACCCGGGACAACACCCGGATCCACGTCCGCAACCGGGGGTTCGCCACCGCAAGTAACCGCGGATACGCGCTGCGCTGGGAGGTCCCCGACGAGGACTGGGCGGCGGGCCAGCGGGACTTCGACGTGATCATGAAGGGCTTCGTGCCGGACCGCCAGGACTGACGCGTGGGATTCGTGCCGGTGCGAAGCTGATCCGCATGACCTTCCGTCGTACGGGGTAACTGACTGCCCACGACGGAAGGAGGTACGAGATGAGTTACCGACGGAAGGACACCCGGCCCCGGGTGGCACTGTGGATGCTCGTCGCGCTCGGCGACGTCGTCCTGCTCCTCGCCAGCGCCGGCCTGCCGGTTCTGGTCGCGCTGCTCACTGTCGTCACCGTCACCGTCGCCGGGGTGGTGGTCTGGCGGCTGTCCCGCCGGGCTGCCCTCACCCGGACCGACGCGGTGACCGTCCCGGTGGCGGCACGACGGCGGGCCTGACGACCCGCCGCGAGGATGGCGTGGCGGCAGCCGGACCAGTTGTCGACCGTACGGTGACAGCCGATCCCGCTGCCGCCAACTACCTCCCCAGGGTGGTGTGGCTCAGGTGTTGTTGGCGAGCGCGATCAGCCGGCTGCGGTCGCCGTTCCAGTAGTTCCGGTCGACGTTGCCGCTGATGCCGGCGACCCGGCCGGTGCTGGTGTACTGCCAGAAGCTCCAGAACGGCGCCCCGGGGGGCAGGGCGCCCGGCGAGCTCGCCCAGCGGGCGATCCAGAGCGGGTGGTTGCCCCACGGGCCGCTCCAACTGCCGGTGCACGTGTTCCAGAAGCTGGTGGTGGTGTAGATGACGGCGTACCGGCCGGTGCGCGCGCGGTAGGTGTTCAGGAAGTCCTGCACCCAGTTCCGCATCCCGGTCGTGCTCAGGCCGTAGCAGTACCCACCGCTGTACGGGTTCGCTTCGAGGTCCAGCGCGGCGGGCAGCGTGCGGCTGTCCGCCGACCAGGCGCCGCCGTTCGAGGCCAGGTAGTTCGCCTGCACCCCGCCGGAGGAGATGTTCGGCCGGGCGAAGTGGTAAGCCCCGCGGATCACCCCGGCGTTGTAGGCGGCGACGTAGTTGGTGTTGAACCGCGGGTCCTTGTAGCTCGTCCCCTCGGTGGCCTTGATGAAGGCGAACTGGATGCCCGCGTTGCGGACGCTGGTCCAGTTGATGGCCCCCTGGTAGTGGGAGACGTCGATGCCGGGAACGGTGGCCGCGGACGCGGGGGTGGCGGTCGCGACGAGGGCCGCGGCCGCGGTGGCGACCGTGGTGAGAGCGGCGGCGATCAGCCGGCGCAGCGGTGATCTGGTACGGGCCATGGATGCCTCCAAAGACGCCGATCGATTGACTGACATCATTGAAGACGGGTGCCGCCCGAGGCAACACATGTTGAGGAAAAGTTTCACCGCCGACGTCTGAACACCGGCCGGCGCCGCGCCGATTCAGCGCAACGTCGCGGGATCGATCTCCCATCGGAACGGCTCGGCGATGCTGAGCGTCTCGCCCGCCTTCGCGACCCGGTCCTCGACGTAGTGACCGCCGTCCAGCCGGTACAGCCGCAGCGAGTGGGTTTCGCCGTCCTGCTCGACCAGCAGGTACCAGGGGATGCGGGCGATCGCGTAGAGCTGCATCTTGACCAGCCGGTCCGCTGCGGCATTTCCCCGGGAGACGATCTCACCCACGAAGAACACCTGGTCGGCCTCGAGTACCGTCCCCTCGTCGTCCGCGTCTGTGACAACCAAGTCCGGTATGACGATCCGGTCGGTCCCCAGCCGGACATTGACGGCGTCGTAGACCGCGAGGCCGCACTCCTCAACTGCTGCTTCGATGCTGTTCGCCAGCCGACGCGCTACTCGTTGGTGGCGTCGGCTCGGGGCAGGGCTCACGATCAGGCTCCCGTCGAGCAGCTCGATCCGGTCATTCGTCTCGCCCATGGCGAAGTAGTCCGCCTCCGTCCAGAGGCCGACGTGGGGTTCCAGGGGGGCCGCGCTCATCTGCGTTCACCTCCTGACTCGCTCACCACCCGGTCAGTTTCACACCATACGGGCCGCCGGCCGCTGATCGACACGGGACGAGGGCGGTAGGCTCCCCGCCCATGGTGGCGATCGACGGCCTGACCGACCTGTGGGAGACGCTGCTCAGCGCGCAGCCGGACCCGCCCCCGCTGCTGGTGCTGCTCACCGGCCTCGTCGGGTTGGTGGTGGTCTCCACCCGGGTGCCCTGGCGGATCGGCCGCAACGCGATCACCATCGCCCACGAGGGTGGGCACGCCCTCGCCGCCCTGCTCACCGGCCGCCGGCTGCACGGCATCCGGCTGCACTCCGACACGTCGGGGCTCACCCTGTCCGCCGGCCGGCCCGCCGGCCCGGGCATGGTCCTGACCCTGCTCGCCGGCTACGTCGCCCCGCCGCTGGTCGGCCTTGCCGGCGCGTGGATCCTCGGCGGCAACCGGATCACGCTGCTGCTGTGGATCGCCGTGGTGCTGCTGCTCGCCATGCTGATCATGATCCGGAACGTCTTCGGTGTGCTGTCGCTCCTGGTCACCGGTGGGATCGTGCTCGCCGTCTCCTGGTACGCGAGTCCGCAGGTGCAGGCGGCGTTCGCGTACACCGGGGTGTGGTTCCTGCTGCTCGGCGGGATCCGCCCGGTGGTGGAGCTGCAACGGCTGCGCGCCCGGGGCCGGATGCCCGCCTCCGACGCCGACCAGCTCGCCGGCATCACCCCGTTCCCGCCGTTCTTCTGGGTCACGCTGTTCGCCCTGGTCAACCTGGTGGTCCTCGTCGCGGGTGCGCTGCTGCTCGCCGGCCCGATCCTCACCGAGGCCGGTCTGGCGCCCTGAGCCCCGCCGGGCCGCGCCCGGGCAGAATGGGGCCGTGCGTTACGTGATCATCGGTGCGGGGGCGGTCGGGGGAACCATCGGCGTGCAGCTCGGGGCGGCCGGGCGGGACGTGACTCTGGCCGCCCGTGGCGCGCACCTGGCGGCCGTCCGGGAACGGGGTCTGACGCTGCGCCGGCCGGGCGGGGAGACGACGTGGCACGGGCCGGCCTTCGACGGGCCGGGGGAGCGGCCGCTGCCGGCGGACACCGTCCTCGTCCTCACCGTGAAGTCGCAGGACACCGCGTCCGCGCTCGCCGCCTGGGCGGACGCGCCGGTCGCCGGCGGCGGGACGGCGGCCGAGCGCCTACCGCTGGTCACCGCGCAGAACGGGGTGGCCAACGAGCCCGCCGCGCTCCGGCTCTTCGCCGCCGTGCACGCCGTCTGCGTCTGGCTCCCCGCGACCCACCTCGAACCCGGCGTCGTCGTCGCCAACGGCCATCCGCACCCGGGGATGTTGCACCTCGGGCGGTACCCGTCCGGATCGGACGACACCGACCGGGCCGTGGCCGCCGACCTGACCGCGGCCGGCTTCGTCGCGCCGGTCCGCGACGACGTGATGCGGTGGAAGTACGGCAAACTCCTCGCCAACCTCGGCAACGGGCTCCAGGCGCTGCTCGGTGCGGACGTCCCGGACGACCTGTCGGACCGGGTACGCGCCGAGGGCGAGGCCGTGCTCGCGGCGGCGGGCATCCCGCACACCGACCGGGCGGAGGAGGTGGCCGAACGGGGCGACCTCGTCGGGCACCGGCCGGTCGGCGGCGAGCACCGGTCCGGCAGCTCCACCTGGCAGAGCCTCGCCCGGGGCGCCGGGTCCGCCGAGGCCGACCACCTCAACGGTGAGATCGTCCTGCTCGGCCGCCTGCACGGCGTGCCGACCCCGGCGAACGCGGCCGTGCAGCTCGGCATGCGGCGGGCGGTGCGGGAACGGATCCCGGCCGGCACGTTCCCGCGCGTGGACCTGGAGCGGCTGCTGGGCTGAGCGTGGCCGGTCAGCGGAGAAAGCGGGGGCTGCGTGGCAACCTGCAGGGCCCGCTGGTGCGTGTCCTCTGCGACCACCACGGGGAGGTGACGCCGGTGCCGGACGTCGACGGTTTCGACGACTTCTACCGCGGCAGCCGGCAGCGGCTGCTCGGTTTCGTCTACGTGTTGACCGGTGACGTCACCGAAGCCCAGGACGCCGTGCAGGAGGCCTACATCCGGGCGTGGCAGCGCTGGTCGACGGTGAGCGCGTACGACGATCCGGAGGCGTGGGTACGGGTGGTGGCCAGCCGGATCGCCGTCAGCCGGTGGCGCAGCCTGCGTAGCCGCGCCCGCGCGTACCTGCGGCACGGCGCGTCGGAGACCGTTCCCGGCCCGGGCATCGAGACGGTCGAGGTGGTCGAGGCGCTGCGCCGGCTGCCCGAGGCGCAGCGGATCGCGATCGCGCTGCACTACCTCGTTGGTCTGCCGGTCGCCGAGGTCGCCCGGCAGACCAACGCGCCCGTGGGCACGGTCAAGGCCCGGCTCTCGCGGGGACGCGCCGCGCTGGCCGGTCTGCTCGCCGTCGCTGACCTGGAGGAGGTGGCCGATGCGTGACGAGATGAGCTTCGTCGAGCGGGTGCAGCGCGACCTGAGCGACGTCCGCTGGCCGGAGCCCGCGGAGATCCGGGCGCGTGCCCGACGGCGCAACCGGCGTACCACTCTGGTGGCGGCCGTGCTCGTGGTGGCCACCACGTCGACCGTCGCCCTGCTGGCCGGTCGGTTGGTGCCCGCGCCGACCACCACCAGCGCGCTGGAGACGACTCCGACGCCGGTACGCAACGAGATCGCCTGGGAGACGCTGCTGCAACCGGGGGATCTGGGCGTCGAGACCGACCCGCCACTGACTCAGGCCGAGATCGGGGCCCCGGTCCGGGTCGCCGACCTGTTGCTCGTCTGCCACGAGTCGCAGGGCCGAACGGCGGCCTGGGAGACGTCCCGGTACTCCCGATCCCAGACGCTCCTCCGGCAACGGCCGCCCGGCTTCGACCACCCCCCGAGCGATGTGCTGCTCAGCCAGGACGTGTACCGGTTGGCGCCGGAGGCGGCCGGACGGTTCTTCCAGAGCGTGGGAACCCTGATCGCGCCGTGCGTCGCGTGGCGGTCGGTCGGTCCGACGCAGTGGGGAAGTCGGGTCGTCCAGGCCGAGGCCATCCACAGCTGGGAGGCGGTGGAGCGTGACTTCACCGGTGACGAGTCACTGCTCCTGCGGCACACCGTCACCCGCGCGCGGAACCTCGAGACGGGCGAGTTCGCCGGTGCCGCGCCGAAGCCCACGACGGTTGCGGTGGTCCGGGTGGGTGACCTGGTCACGGTGCTCAGCCAGGGCCGCGACGGCACGGAGCCGGATCTGCGTCGCCTCGCCACGCTTGCCGCCCGGCGTCTGTGTGTCGCCGCCAACCCGCCCTGCTGACAACCCCGCTGACGACCTGCGGACGACCCGAGCAACTTCGGGAAAAGTGGCCTCCCAGTGCGGGGAGGGGACTCTTTCCCCGAAGTTGCGCGGATCTTGCGCCGAACGTGCGGCACGCCGGCTACAGCGGGATGTTGCCGTGCTTCTTCGGGGGGAGGGTCTCGCGCTTGGTGCGCAGCACCCGCAGGGCGCGGACGATCTGCGCCCGGGTCTCGTGCGGCGGGATGACCGAGTCGACGTACCCGCGCTCCGCCGCGATGTACGGGTTGGCGAGCGTGTCCTCGTACTCGGTGATCAGCTCGGCGCGCAGCGCCGCCTGGTCCTCGGCGGCGGCCAGTTCCTGCCGGTAGAGGATGTTCACCGCGCCCTGGGCGCCCATCACCGCGATCTGGGCGGTCGGCCACGCGAAGTTCAGGTCCGCGCCGAGGTGCTTGGAGCCCATCACGTCGTACGCCCCGCCGTAGGCCTTGCGGGTGATGACGGTGACCTTCGGGACGGTCGCCTCGGCGTACGCGTAGATGAGCTTCGCGCCGCGGCGGATGATGCCGTCCCACTCCTGGCCGGTGCCGGGGAGGAAGCCGGGAACGTCCACGAAGGTCAGCACCGGGATGTTGAACGCGTCGCAGGTGCGGACGAACCGGGCGGCCTTCTCGGACGCGGCGATGTCCAGCGTCCCGGCGAAGTGCATGGGCTGGTTGGCGACCACGCCGACCGGGCGCCCCTCGACGCGGCCGTAGCCGATGATGAGGTTCTGCGCGTACAGCGGCTGCACCTCGAGGAACTCGCCGTCGTCGAGGACGTGCTCGATGACGCGGTGCATGTCGTACGGCTGGTTGGCCGAGTCCGGGATCAGGGTGTCCAGCTCCCGGTCCTCGTCGGAGATGTCGAGGTCGACGGGGGCGTCGTAGACCACCGGCTCGTCGAGGTTGTTCGACGGCAGGTACGACAGCAGCGCCTTCACGTACTCGATCGCGTCCTCCTCGTCGGTGGCGAGGTAGTGCGCGTTGCCGCTGCGCGAGTTGTGGGTGCGGGCGCCGCCCAGCTCCTCCATCGCCACGTCCTCGCCGGTGACCGTCTTGATGACGTCCGGGCCGGTGATGAACATGTGGGAGGTCTGGTCGACCATCACCGTGAAGTCGGTGACCGCCGGGGAGTAGACCGCGCCGCCGGCGCACGGGCCCATGATGAGCGAGATCTGCGGGATGACGCCGCTCGCCCGGACGTTGCGGAAGAAGATCTCGCCGTAGAGGCCGAGCGAGGCGACGCCCTCCTGGATCCGGGCGCCGCCGGAGTCGTTGATGCCGATGACGGGGCAGCCGATCTTCATGGCCAGGTCCATCAGCTTGACGATCTTCTCGCCGAAGACCTCGCCGAGTGAGCCGCCGAAGACCGTGAAGTCCTGCGCGAAGACGCACACCTGGCGGCCGTCGATGGTGCCGTAGCCGGTGATCACGCCGTCGCCGTACGGGCGGCTCTTCTCCAGCCCGAAGTTGGTCGACCGGTGTCGGGCCAGCTCGTCCAGCTCGACGAAGGAGCCCTCGTCGAGCAGCATCTCGATCCGCTCGCGCGCGGTCTTCTTGCCCCTCGCGTGCTGCTTCTCCACGGCGCGCGCCGACCCGGCGTGCACCGCCTCGTCGACCCGACGCTCCAGGTCCGCCAGCTTGCCCGCGGTGCTGTGGATGTTGATCCCGGTCTCGGTAGTCACCCAGGGAATATAACGATGGTTCAGGCGGATGCCGCTGTGCAGTACACCTCACTACCCTCCGTCCGCGCGGCCCGTAGGCTGGCGGGATGCCGGGCTCCCCGTACACCGATCTGGACCGCCCGCCGTTGTCGGCGGCGCGGCTGCGGCGGGCGCTGGTCGCGCCGCACGGCCCGTGGGCCCGGCTGGAGTTGCGCGCGGAGACCGCCTCGACCAACGCCGACGTCGCGGAGGCGGCCCGCACCGGCGAGCCGGAGGGCCTCGTGGTGGTCGCGGAGCGGCAGACCGCCGGCCGCGGGCGGCGGGGCCGCGCCTGGCAGTCGCCGGCCCGGGCGGGCATCGCGACGAGCGTCCTGCTCCGGCCGGGCGAGGCCGCCGCCGACCGCGGCTGGCCGCCGGCGCCTTCGTCGGCGTACGGATGGCTGCCCCTGCTCGCCGGCGTCGCGCTGGTCGAGGCGGTGGCCCGGCTGGCCGAGCTGGAGGCCACCCTGAAGTGGCCGAACGACCTGCTCCTCGGCGACGCGAAGTGCGCCGGGATCCTCGCCGAGACGGTGACCGGAGCGACCCCGGCGGCGCCGCCGGCGGTCGTGCTCGGCATCGGCCTGAACGTCACTCTCCGCGCCGACGAGCTGCCGGAGAACCCGACCGGCCTGCCGGCCACCTCGCTGCAACTGGCCGGTGCCGCCGCCACCGACCGGGATCCGCTGCTGCGCGCCCTGCTCCGCTCGCTCGCCGACTGGTACGGCCGCTGGCGTGCCGCCGGCGGCAGCGCCGTCGAGAGCGGCCTGCACGCCGCCTACCTCGACGCGTGCGCCACGGTCGGCCGCCAGGTGCGGGTCCTGCTCCCCGGCGGTGGCGAACTGACCGGCACCGCAACCGGCGTCGACCCCGACGGCCACCTCGTGGTGACCGCACCCGACGGCGACCACCGCCTGACGGCAGGCGACGTCCTCCACCTCCGCTGACGCGGCGTCCGCGCGGCTGATCCCCCGGCGGCGTCCGAGCGGTTAGCGTCTGCGCGTCCCGTTCTGGTCATGGAGGTGTCTGTGGCGTTTCCCGAGGACGTGCTCACCGAGGACGAGCACGTCGTGCTGCACCTGCACCCGCATTGGAAGGCCCTGGTCCGGCCGGTGGCGGTGGTGGTGCTCGCCGTCGCCGCGCTGCTGGCGGCCCTGATTCTGCTGCCGTCGGGCGGAGGCGGAACCGCGGCGCTGGCCGTGATCGGCGGGCTGGCGCTGCTGGCGGTGCTCTGGTTCGCGTTCTGGCCGTTCCTGGTCTGGCGCACCACCCACTACCTGTTCACGAACGAGCGCGTGCTCATCCAGCAGGGTGTGCTCTCCCGGGACCGCCGGGACATCCCCCTGACCCGGGTGAACGACCACGCGATGAACCAGCGGTTCAGCGAGCGCCTGTTCGGTTGCGGCACTCTCACCATCGAGTCGGCGGGCGAGCGCGGCCAGTCGGTGCTGCACGACGTGCCGCAGGTCGAGCGGGTCCAGACCACGCTGTACGAGCTGGTGGAGGCGCACCACGACAAGCACTCCCTGGGCGACGCCGAGATGCGCGACATGCTCGCCGACGTCCAGGACGGCAAGCCGCTCCGCGAACCGAGCTGACGGCGACGCGAAACGGCCGCGTCACCCGACGGGGTGACGCGGCCGTCGTCGCGGTCAGGGTTGGCGGCTCCGGCGGGTGCTCGCCTGGAGTTCGGCGGCGAGCTCCGCCTCCAGCTCCCGGTCGAGGCTGAGCCCGACGTCCTGCGGGATTCCCCGGCCCTGGAGCGGGGTCCCGGCCGCCCGCCGGGTGCCCGGTGGCGGCTCGGCCTCCTCCAGTTCGGAGACGGACTCCGCCAGCTCGGCCACCGGGTCCATCTCGGCCATCGTGTCCCACTCGTCCCGGGGGATGGTGTGCCAGGTGTCCGCCGCGTGCGCGGGAGCAGGTTGGAAGACGAACGTCCGGTACGACCAGAAGCGGAAGAGCGTGGCGAGCCCGACGCCGCAGGTCTTGGCGACGTTCAGCGCGAGGAGGCTGGTCACTCCGAAGCCGTACTTGGCGGCGGCCAGCACGCCCAGTTCGATCAGCAGGCCGACGCCGTTGAAAAGGAAGAACAGGGCGTATTCGCGACGCATCGCCGATTTCGGGCGGTCACGGTACGTCCAGTGACGATTCATCAGATATGACGTGATCGTGGCTACGATGGTCGCGATGACCGTCGCCTTCAACTGGCCGTCCCGAAAAACGGTGAGTGCCAGGGCATTGAACACCGCGTAATTGATGACGGTGTTGACGCCCCCGACGACGCCGAATTTGAGCGCCTCGCGGACGAACTTCTGCCAGCGCTCAGGCAGGAGACGGACAAGACGCATGCGGAACACCTTAGAAGAGTTGACAGGGCCGGAACGTCCCGGCCGGGCGGGATGGGCGCCAGGTCACGCCGCGTGTCGGTCGTGCGTCACTTCCCGAACGGACGGGGTTCCCGCTTCCGGGAAGACGAACCGCCGGTAGGACCAGAAGCGGAAGAGCGTCCCGAGCCCGGTCCCGACGATGTAGCCGGAGATGTTGTCGGCCAGCGGCGTCCGGAAGATCTCCGGCCAGACGCTGCCCAGCCCGTAGCGGCTGATCGCCATGCAGGACACCGCGATCGCCAGCCCCACGCCGTTGAAGAGGAAGAAGAGCGCGTACTCGCGGGCCGGGTTGGAGCGCTGGCGGTGCCGCCAGGTCCAGAAGCGGTTGCCGAGGAAGGCGACGGTCGCGGCGATGACGGTGGAGATGACCCGCGCGGTCACCGGCTCGACGCCCAGGGCCAGCGTGAGGTAGTTGAAGATGGTGAGGTCGACCAGGAAGGCGACCCCACCCACGGTGGCGAACTTGCTCAGCTCCTGGACGAGGTGACCGAACCGGTCGAGCAGGGAGCGGAACAGACCCGGGTCGGTCTGTCGGGAGCCCGGCCCCCCGATCATTGTCGCGGCCACTCCGCGAGCCTACCGGCTGTGGACCCGCCGTACTGGTAGCAACGGCGAGCAGGGTGGCTGGCGGCGACGGCGATGAGCGGAGCGTAACCGGCCCGGTGCCGGCGCGGTGGTCGTTCCGCGAACCCCGGTGGCGACCCTCGGCATCGGACGGCGGTTGGTCTCCGTCGGGCCCTCGTTCCGAGGTTCCCCGCAGGATTTGCGTGAAACTGCGCGTGAAAGCGGGTATCAGCTCGTGATGCCGCAGCGTGGCCGTACCTTGTGCAGTTCTTCACAACCAGTCCCACTGACTGGCGACGCAACCCGGTTTACGCTGAGGCCAATCCCAGGTTTCCACGAAGGGCGACGCATAGCGCCGTCAAGACTCGTGCATCCCATAGACCGGTCAGCGTCGACCACAAGGAGATGTGTCATGGTTGCTCCGGCCACTGTTCGGGGTATCGATCAGGCCCCGACGTCCCACCCCAAACTGCTCGCCTGGGTCCGTGAGGTCGCGGAACTGACCACCCCCGACCGGGTCGTCTGGGTTGACGGGTCCGACGAGGAGTGGCGTCGTCTCACCGACGAGCTCGTCGACGCCGGCACCCTGATCCGGCTCAACCCGGAGAAGAAGCCCAACTCGTTCTACGCGCGTACCGACCCGACGGACGTCGCCCGGGTCGAGGAGCGCACCTTCATCTGCTCCGTCGACGAGGCGGACGCCGGCCCCACCAACAACTGGATGGCGCCGGCGGAGATGAAGCGGACGATGACGCAGCTGTACCGCGGCTGCATGCGCGGGCGCACCATGTACGTCATCCCGTTCTGCATGGGCCCGGTCGAGGCCGAGAGCCCCATGTTCGGCGTCGAGATCACCGACAGCCCGTACGTGGTGGCCTCGATGCGGATCATGACCCGGATGGGGTCGAAGATCCTGGAGGCCATGGGCGACGACGCCGACTTCGTGCACGCGCTGCACTCGATCGGCGCCCCGCTCGCGCCCGGCCAGCAGGACGTGGCGTGGCCGTGCAACGAGACGAAGTACATCTCCCACTTCCCGGAGACCCGGGAGATCTGGTCCTTCGGCTCCGGCTACGGCGGCAACTCGCTGCTCGGCAAGAAGTGCTACTCGCTGCGGATCGCCAGCGTGATGGGCCGCGACGAGGGCTGGCTCGCCGAGCACATGCTGATCCTCAAGATCACGTCGCCGGAGGGCAAGGTCTACCACATCGCCGGCGCCTTCCCGTCGGCGTGCGGCAAGACCAACCTCGCCATGCTTGAGCCGACCATCCCGGGCTGGAAGGTCGAGACCATCGGTGACGACATCGCCTGGATGCGGTTCGGCCCGGACGGTCGCCTCTACGCGATCAACCCGGAGTACGGCCTGTTCGGCGTCGCGCCCGGCACCGACTGGAAGACCAACGCCAACGCGATGCGGACGCTGGAGCGGGGCAACTCCGTCTTCACCAACGTGGCCCTGACCGACGACGGGGACATCTGGTGGGAGGGCATGGGGGAGCCCCCGGCGCACCTGATCGACTGGAAGGGCAACGACTGGACGCCGGAGAGCGACAGCCTCTCCTCCCACGCGAACAGCCGGTTCTGCACCCCGATCACCCAGTGCCCCATCCTCGCCGAGGACTACTACGACCCGAACGGCGTGCCGATCGACGCGATCCTGTTCGGCGGCCGCCGCCGGGACACCGTCCCGCTGGTCACCGAGGCGCGCGACTGGGTGCACGGCGTCTACATGGGCGCGACGCTCTCCTCGGAGACCACGGCCGCCGCGTCCGGCGCGGTCGGCGTCGTCCGCCGCGACCCGATGGCCATGCTGCCGTTCATCGGCTACCACGCCGGTGACTACTTCCGGCACTGGATCGAGATGGGCAAGGGCGCCGACGGCGACGAGTCGAAGCTGCCCAAGATCTACTACGTCAACTGGTTCCGCAAGGACCCGGAGGGCAACTTCCTCTGGCCCGGGTTCGGCGAGAACTCGCGCGTGCTCAAGTGGATCGTCGAGCGGATCGAGGGTGGCGCCGAGGCCGTCGAGACCCCGATCGGGATGGTTCCGGCGCAGGACGCGCTGGACGTCGAGGGCCTGGACATGACCCCGGAGGACGTCCGGATCGCCCTGAAGGTCGACCCCGACGAGTGGCGCGACGAGCTGCCGCTGGTCACCGAGTGGTTCGAGAAGTTCGGTGACAAGCTGCCCGGTGTGCTCTGGGCCGAGCTGGACGCGCTGCGCGCCCGCCTTGACGCGGAACAACCGCAGAAGTAGGTGTGATCCCCGCGCCCGCGGGGCACCACCGGATCCCATGAGGACGGCCGCCGAGACCACCGAGGTCCGGCGGCCGTCCGCCGTTCGGGCGCTCACCACCCTGCTCGCCGTGACGGCGGCGGCGACCGTCGTGGTCGAGCTGCTCAATTTCTGGTACGCCCCGGAGCAGGGCTTCGGTCTCGCCGTCCGGACCGGGTGGGCGCTGCTGCGGTCGCTCGGCTTCCTGCTGCTCACGACGCTCTGCGCGGCGGTCGTGTGGCTGCTGTACCGCTCGCCGGCGCTGGCCGGGCACCTGGTGCGACACCGGCCCCGGCTGGTCGTCGACCGCCGTGGCGTCCGCCTGCGGGAGATCCCGCCGCGCCGGCCGGAGGTCAGCGGCTGGCTGCTCACCGGACGGGTGGCCGCGTTCACCTACAGCCCGCTCATGCTCGTCCCCGCCCTGGTCGCGTGCGGTGCGGTGCTCGACGGCCGGTTGGCGGCGGTGCCCGCCGTGCTGCTCTGGTTCGCCGCGGGGATCCTCACCAGCTACGCGGTGCTGTTCTGCACCGCCTTCCTGCTGCGCGGCAAGCACTGGGCCCGCACGCTGCTCGTCGTGGTCACGTTCGCCGTCCTCGCCGTCGACCTGCCGTTGTGCTGGTGGCTGCTGGGCGCCGACGGACTGGTCCGGGACGGGGGCCCGCTGGTCGCCGCCGCTGCCCTGACCCTGTACGCCCTCCACCGCGCCACCCGGGCCGAACACTCCGGCATGCGCGCCTCCTGACCGACCGGCCCGCGACATCGGCGGAGCGCTCGCTCTCGGGGCCGGCCGGTCGCCGCTGGCACCGATCCGGCTGTCGACCGTCGCTGGGGGCGGATGTGCACATCCGGTCCTTTGGAGCTGATGTCGTGGACGGATCACTGCCATGAGGCGTGCCGGTGTGGGCGCTTCGGTGGGCGCGGTGGCGTGATGTCGTGAACGAGTCACCTCCAAAGGCGGCCCCCGGTGTCCTGCCGGCCGAAGGGTTCGGGTGGCCGGTGCGGTGCGGCATCGACGGTGGTGCCGTGCGTCGGGGCAGGATGGCGGTGGGGAGCCGGGCACGGAAGGGGCGCCGTGGACGACGAGTTCGACGTGGACGACGAGTTCGACGTGGTGGTGGTCGGGGCGGGACCGGCCGGGGCGGCCGCTGCCCTCGCGGCGCGGCGTGCGGGAGCGCACGTGCTCCTGGTGGACAGGTCCGACTTCCCGCGGGACAAGCCCTGCGGCGACGGTATCGCCGCCCACGCGCTCGACGTGCTCGCCGAGTTGGGCGTGCCGGACGCCGTGGCCGGGTACGCGCCGCTGCCCGCGCTGCGCCTGGTCGGTCCGGGAGGCGGATCGGTGGCGCGGGCGCTGCCCCGGCCGGCGTACACCGTGCCCCGGACGGTCTTCGACGCCCGGCTGGTCGCTGCGGCGGTCGCGGCGGGCGCCCGGCTGCGCCGGCACGCGGTCCGCCGGGTCGAGGTTCGCGCCGACCGGGTGGTGCTCGACGGACGGATCGCCGGGCGTGCCGTGGTGGGCGCGGACGGCGCCGGCTCCGTCGTCCGCCGCGCCCTCGGGCACCGCCCGAACCCGGACCGCCACCTGGCCTTGGCCCTGCGGGGCTACGCGCCCGCGCTGCCCGGCCCGCCCGAACAGCTCATCGTCACGTCGGCGCCGCGCTGGCCGGCGTACGCCTGGTCGTTCCCGATCGGCGACGGGCGCGCGAACGTCGGGTACGGGGAGGTGCTGCGGGGCGAGCCGCTGACCCGTGCCCACCTCGTCGAGCGGCTCGGCGCGCTGCTGCCCGGCACGGACCCGGCCGCGGTGACCGACCTGCGTGCCCACCATCTGCCGCTGTCCACCCGTCGACCCACGCCGGGGCGGGGGCGGGTGGTGCTGGCCGGGGACGCGCTCTCGCTGATCAACCCGTTCACCGGGGAGGGGATCTTCTACGCCCTGCTGTCCGGGGCGCTGGCGGGTGCGGCGGCCGTCGGCGCCCCGGAGCACGCGGCCCGGCGGTACACCGAGGCGCTGCGCCGCCGGCTCGGCGTACACCTGCGGCACAGCTCGGTGGCGGCCTGGCTGGCCCGGCGGAGCCCCGTCGTGGACGCGGCGGTCCGGGCGGCCACCCGGGACGACCGCGTCTACCGGACGGTGGTCGAGCTGGGGCTCGGTGACGGCCGCCTGGACGCCCGCACGCTCGGCCTGATCGGCCGCGGCCTCGTGACGCCGGAACGGCATCCCGTCCCCTGATCCGTCGCTCCGGTCGCTACCCTGGCAGGTGATGACTCTGCGGGATCTTGTCTATTCGGTGTACGAGCGCCGGCTCACGGCCAAGCTCGCGGGCAAGCCGGTGCCCCGGCACGTCGGCGTCATGTGCGACGGCAACCGCAGGTGGGCCAAGGAGATGGGCTTCGTCGACCCGAACGACGGCCACCGGGTCGGCGCCGAGCGCATCAAGGAGCTGCTGCGCTGGTGCGACGCGGCCGGCGTCGGGCACGTGACGCTGTGGCTGCTCTCCACCGACAACCTCTCCCGGCCGGCCGCCCAGCTGGATCCGCTGCTCCAGATCATCGAGGACCTGACGACCGAGCTGGCCGAGGAGGGCAACCCCTGGCGGCTGCGCATGGTCGGCGCTCTCGACGTGCTGCCGGCGCACCACGCGGCGGCGCTCAAGGCGGCCGAGGAGCGCACCCGGGAGCGCACCGGCGGCGCGCAGGTCAACATCGCGGTCGGGTACGGCGGCCGGCGGGAGATCGCCGACGCGGTGCGCTCGCTGCTCCACGAGCACGCGAAGGCCGGCACCAGCATCGAGCAGCTGGCCGAGGCGCTCGACGTCGAGCACATCGCCGAGCACCTCTACACCCGGGGCCTGCCCGACCCGGATCTGATCATCCGGACCAGCGGCGAGCAGCGCCTCTCGGGCTTCATGCTCTGGCAGTCCGTGCACTCGGAGTTCTACTTCTGCGAGCTCAACTGGCCGGATTTCCGCCGCGTCGACTTCCTCCGCGCGCTCCGCTCGTACGCCAACCGTCAGCGGCGCTTCGGCGCCTGAGCCCGGGCCCGGCGCCCGCCGGACGTTCGCGCGGCGGGACGTCAGGTGATCCGGCGGACGGCGTCGGTGAGGAAGTCGCCGAGGGCGGCGGGGGAGTCGATCGTCAGGTCGGCGGCGTCGGCGACCTCCTGACCGGTCTCCGGGTTCGCCACGGCGACGCAGACCCCGAAGAAGTGCGGGTCGGCGGCGGCGCGGGCGCGCAGCGCCGCGAAGGCCTTGATGTCCGAGACGTCGTCGCCGAAGTACCAGGCGCCCTCCGCGTCCCGGACCAGCTCGTCGATGACCATGCCCTTGTCGCGGTCGACCGGAGGTTTCAGCTCGAGGACCATCCGACCGGCCTGGACCCGCAGGCCGAGCTGCTCGGCCCGGGCGCGGCCCCACTCCTCCACCGTCGCCCCGAGCTGCGGGGCGGTACGCCAGTGCAGCGCCACCGAGAGCCGCTTGTACTCCACCAGCGCACCGGCGGGCAACTCGGCACGGGCCTGGTCGGCGACGTCCGCCATGGTGGGCACCCAGGGCAGCGCGGCCGGCTCGGTCACCGTCTCGCCGCCGGAGTGGCTGTGCTCCAACCCGTACAGGCCGTAGAGGTCGACTCCGGCGAGCCCGCCGAGGTGGTCACGGAGGAACTCGACCGGGCGCGCGGAGACGATCGCCACCCGGCGTACGACGGGGGCGAGCGCCTCGATGGCGGCCAGCACCTTCGGCGCCGGCTGGACGGCGGTCGGGTCGTCGTCGACCGGCGCGAGCGTGCCGTCGAAGTCGAAGAAGAGGACTGTTCCGGCCGCCCGGGCGGCGGTTGTGCGCCAGGCCAGGTCGGCGTTCAACGGGGTCTTCGGCTGCTGCTTGCCCAGATTCAACGGCGGCACGCGCGTCAGCGTACCCCGGGTGTGGCGGCTCATTCCCGGCCGTGACGTACCCCTCCGCCCGGCCTCACGGTGGGCGGCCGCGTGGGGCCGGCGGATGCGCGGGTCAGCGTTCGGCGGCTCCCCGTCCCCGGCGTCCGAACGGCACGACGGCCGCCTCCTGGCTGTGGCTGAGCAGGTACCCCTCCACGAACCCGGTGTTCCGGTCACCGGTGCTGGTCTCGATCTCGTTGAGCCGGGCCACCAGGAACTCGGTCAGCGCGCTGACCCGGTCGTTGAGCCGGTCGTGCAGTTCGGCCACGACGGCCAGGACGACCGCGGTGCCGGTGGCGGTGAGCGTGAGGAGGTTGACGAGCAGGGGAAGCTGCCCGCCGTTCACCGCAAGGATCACCGCGTTCCCGGTCAGGCACAGTGTCAGCGACACGGTGGCGACCATGACTGCCAACCACTTCAGGGTCATGGACAGACCCCTCCTTCTGTCCCGCAGGGCTGGATTCGGCCTTGTCCCGTCCCCCCGCCGACGACGAGCCCAAGCAGTACGAATACGGACGCTAGCGCGCCGAATCCGGCCCCGGAGCGAAACGAATGAGTCTGACCAGCCGTTCTTTCGCCATCTGAGGAACTACCCGGCCTGTTTACCTCGTTTTCGGACGTCGACCGGGAGAGTCGGGCGATATGCGAGGTACCGGATGGTCTCCCGGATGTGGAACTTCTCCGCATCCGACACGGTGGGGTCGACCAGCCGGCGCAGCAGCGCCTCCACGTCGGGATCCATCGGCGGCGGTGCCGGGGCGGTCCGCGGGGTGGCCCGCCGGTCCCAGCCCAGCGCGGCGAACGCGGTGGCCGGGTTGAGGCCCAGGCCCTCGCAGAAGGCCACGACGCGTTCGGCCTCCGGGTCGCTGGCCCAGTCGCCCCGGACCCACCGGTTGATCGTCTGGCGGGAGACGCCGGTGCGTCGGGAGACCTCGGTCCCGCTCCACGCTCGGGTGGCACGTGCCTCGTCGAGGGCGCGGCGGACGAAGGTGGCGAAGGCGATCTTCCGTGCGTTGGCGGTCTCGGTCACCCGGTGACCGTACGACCAGCCGGTCGTCGCCGCCTCGCCCGGCACGCGCTTGTCACGCGAACGTGACGGCATGTTCGGATTCCCGGTAAACGATCCGGGTGCGCTTCTGAGGGGTGTCACCTGGGCAGAATAGATAACCGTAGGTGCGGGGGTAATCAGACGAAAAGCTGATACTGTCACGTCCATGGGACAACCTACCGTGTGTCACGTGCAGGAGACGATGAGTGCTCACATGCGTGACATCTCCGGCACGAGGGGGACACGGTGACCGAACTCGCCACCCGTGCGCAGGCCTTCGGTCTGATCGCCGACGGTGTCGCCGCCGGCCTGACCGCGCCCTGGCGCCTCTACCTGGCCCGGGGCTGCCGCTACCTCTCCCTCAGTGTCGGCGACCGTGCAGAGTGGAACGCCTGGCGTACCCACCTCGGCTGCCCCGAACTCAGCGTCCGGGTCTACGACGCCGGCGGCGAGATCCGCCGCGCGTCGGTGGCGGAGGTCGTGCTGGACGGGTGCCGGATCAGCGTCGAGCTGGTGGAGGAGGTCAGCACCGACGACCTCGACCGGCTGCTGGTCGTCGATCCCACCCCGGCCGAGCCGGAGGAGCGATGAGCACACAGGTACGGCACGCCGGAGCGGCCGGATGAGTCCGTTCCTCGCCGTCTTCCTCGTCCTCGTCCTCGCGGCCACCAGTTATGCCGCGGGCCGCCTGCACGGTCAGCTGAGCTACCGGATCGGCTACCGGTTCGGATACCGGCAGGGCTACTTCGACGGTGACCGGGGTGCCTGGAACCGGCGCCGGCGGGACGCCCAGGCGGCCATCGCCTCCGCGCTCGCCGGGCCGCCGCCGGCCGACAACGCCGCCCGGACCCGGGTCGCCGGCACGGTGGTCCGCCCCGGCACCACGTACACCGGCTCGTCGTTCACCACGCCGGCCGCGCCGGTCACCGGGCGACACCCGACCGGCACGCTGGTACGACGGGCCACCTGAGCCCGGCCGGCGGGGACCCGAGACCCGCCGGCCGGTACGTGAGGGCACGGTGCGTCGTCCGCGGCGGACACGCACCGTCGGGGTCAGGTCAGACCGGTGACGCTGACCCCACCGGCCGGGATGCGCGCAGGGGGCATGCATCCCGGCCGGTTCCGCCGCGTGGCCGGCGCTACCCGCCCCGGTCCGGCTCGGCGCGTCGGCGGCCCTCAAGTGCCGATCCTGTTCACCCCCCGGTCGGTGGAAGATCCACGTGGCCCTCTAGCCGGGACGGTCC
The DNA here is from genome assembly GCF_040704235.1 of Micromonospora sp. NPDC047707. Lineage (NCBI taxonomy): Bacteria > Bacillati > Actinomycetota > Actinomycetes > Micromonosporales > Micromonosporaceae > Micromonospora > Micromonospora sp. NPDC047707. Next base: position 138,524 of record NZ_JBEYSU010000010.1, on the reverse strand, counting down.
GGCGCCGCTAGCGTCTAGGCATGGCGCGGGGTTGTCCCGGGCCAGCCGGCAAGCCCGGATCTGCGACCTCGCGCACGGGGCCCGCATCCGACCCCGTGTCCCCGGGCACCGGAGGAGGCGGAACGCGGGTGGCCGGGTGCCCATCCGCCGGAGCAGGCCTGTGACGACTCGCCGTACCACCGCCGGTGCCGACCAGACCCCGGCCGCGACTGCCACGACCCGCCGCGCCACCCGGAGCCGCCGCCCCGCGGCCGTCCCGGCCGGCAACGAGGAGCCCCGACCATCCGGCCAGGCGTTCGTCCTGGACACCTCGGTGCTGCTCTCCGACCCGGCGGCGTTCCACCGGTTCGCCGAGCACGAGGTGGTGCTTCCGCTGGTGGTCATCTCCGAACTGGAAGGCAAGCGACACCACCCGGAGCTGGGCTGGTTCGCGCGCCAGTCGCTGCGACTGCTGGACGAGCTGCGCGTGCGGCATGGCCGGCTGGACCGGCCGGTGCCGGCCAACGACCACGGCGGCACGCTGCGCGTCGAGCTGAACCACAGCGACGACGGGGTACTACCTCCGGGCTTCCGCACCGAGTCCAACGACGCCCGCATCCTCTCCGTGGCGTTGAACCTCGCCGCCGAGGGACGTGCGGTCACGCTGGTCAGCAAGGACATGCCCCTGCGCGTCAAGGCGGCGTCGGTGGGCCTGCGGGCCGACGAGTACCGGCACGGCCAGGCCAGCGACCCCACCTGGACGGGGATGTCCGAGCTGGAGCTGACCGAGGACCAGATCAGCCGCCTGTACGCGGGTGAGTCGCTGGACGTGGACGAGGCGGCCGGGCTGCCCTGTCACACCGGTCTGGTGCTGCACTCGACCCGGGGCTCGGCGCTCGGCCGGGTGCTGCCCGACAAGACCGTCCGGCTGGTCCGGGGGGACCGTGAGGCGTTCGGCCTGCACGGCCGCTCCGCGGAGCAGCGCATCGCGCTCGACCTGCTGCTGGACGACTCGGTGGGCATCGTGTCGCTCGGCGGCCGGGCCGGCACCGGCAAGTCCGCCCTGGCGCTCTGCGCCGGCCTGGAGGCGGTGATGGAGCGCCGCCGGCACAAGAAGGTGGTCGTGTTCCGCCCGCTGTACGCCGTCGGCGGGCAGGAGCTCGGCTACCTGCCGGGTTCGGAGTCGGAGAAGATGTCGCCGTGGGCGCAGGCGGTGTTCGACACCCTCGGCGCCGTGGTCCACGAGAACGTCCTCGACGAGGTCACCTCCCGCGGGCTGCTGGAGGTGCTGCCGTTGACCCACATTCGGGGGCGCAGCCTGCACGACGCCTTCGTCATCGTGGACGAGGCGCAGTCGCTGGAGCGGGGCGTGCTGTTGACGGTGCTGTCCCGCATCGGCCAGGGTTCCCGTGTCGTGCTGACCCACGACGTGGCCCAGCGGGACAACCTTCGGGTCGGACGGCACGACGGGGTGACCGCGGTGATCGAGGCGCTGAAGGGCCATCCGCTCTTCGCGCATGTCACGCTCAGCCGATCGGAGCGGTCGCCGATCGCCGCCATGGTGACGGATCTTCTGGAGGACAACCCGCTCTGACGTCCGATTTTGGTATCTTTGTCCATATAATTTCTGTGGCACAAGTCACAATCGGGCGTCGTGGTTTCCCATCAGCCTCACTGTGCGCGATGGTGTCCCACGAGCGCTCGCGCACCACGAAGATCGTCGGTGATCGTTCGCCCGCTCCGGCGGGACGACGTCGACGATCCCGGGGTGGGTCGACCGCGACCGTTGGGTCGGGGCGCTCGCGGCGCGGATCCCCGCCCATCCGTGGTGCGGTACGCGTCGTGTCCATGCACCCGACGAAGGGACCACTTCGTGAGTCGGCTGTGGAGCCGGTTGGGCGCCCGTACGGCCGCTGTCGCGCTGCTCTCCGTGGGCGTCGCCGGTGGCTTCTACCTGGGCGGCGACCGGGATCAGGGCCAGAGCGCGCAGGTCGGCGTCGCGGTCGAACAGGCCGCGCTGCAGCAGGCCCGCCAGGTGCACTCCGCGAAGGAGCGGACCACCGAGTACCAGGAGAAGCTGCGGGCGGCCGCGGCCGCCGAGGCGGTCGCCGAGCGGAAGCGCCGGGCGGAGGCCGCCGCGGCGTCGCGGAAGAAGGCCCGCGAGGCCGCCGCCAAGGCCGCCGCCGAGACGAAGGCCGCCGAGAGTAAGCCGTACGACGGACCGATCCCGTCCTCCTGCGAGGAGTTCAGCGGAAACCGGAAGATCGGTTGCGCGTTGATGATCGACGCGGGCTTCGGGATCGACCAGTTTCCCTGCCTGAACAAGCTCTGGGACAAGGAGAGCGGCTGGAACCACAAGGCCCGCAACTCCTCGTCCGGGGCGTACGGGATCCCGCAGGCGCTGCCCGGCAGCAAGATGGGCTCGGTGGCGGACGACTGGCAGACCAACCCGGCCACCCAGATCAAGTGGGGCCTCGGATACATCAAGGGCCGGTACGACACCCCGTGCGGGGCGTGGGCCCACTCCCAGGACGTGGGCTGGTACTGAACCGGTCATCGGTGGCGGGGTGTGGTCGACCACACCCCGCCACCGGTGTTTCCGCCGTCGGACACCCGCTCGGGTGGCGGCTGTGGCCGTCACCTGATAGCTGTTGACAGGTGACCCTCCTCCCGGGAAGCGGCGACCCCCACCGGTTCGGCACCGAGGCGTTCTACGCCGCGCTCGGCCGGGCCTTCGTCGCCATGTGCGCGGTGGTGCCGTTCCTGTTCCTCATCGAGGCCGTCGACCAGGGCCTGGCGTTCGGGCTCGACCCGGCGGCCGGCATCATCCCGAAGCGGATCGACGGCCTCGACGGGGTCTTCTTCTCACCGTTCCTGCACCACGGCTTCGACCACCTCTACAGCAACAGCATCCCGCTGATCCTGCTCGGCACCTTCGTGCTCGCCGCCGGCGCCCGCCGCTTCCTCTGGTCCACACTGATCATCGTGCTGGTGAGCGGCCTCGGCGTCTGGTTCACCGGCTCGTCCAACTCGGTGGTGGTCGGCGCGAGCGGCGTCATCTTCGGCTACCTCGGCATCCTGCTCACCCGTGGCATCGTCGAGCGGAGCTGGTGGAACTTCGCGGTCTTCCTCCTCGTCGGCCTGCTCTACGGCTGGCAGCTCGTCGGCATCCTCCCCACCGACGAGCGCATCTCCTGGCAGGGCCACCTCTTCGGGCTGCTCGGCGGGATCGTCGCCGCGATCATTTTCCGGCGGCGCCGGCCGGACCTCGGTCCGTACCACTCCGAGTCGACGCTCACCCTGCCCTGAGCTGCGGCGACGCGACGCGCCGCCGCACCTGGGACACTCTTGCCTGACCGTCGCGCCGCCTCTACCGTCGAGAGATCAGCACCCGTTGATCCGTGAGCGGAAAGCGACGGTACGTCCATGCGCGAGGTCGATGTCGCGGTGATCGGAGCCGGGCCCGCCGGCCTCTTCGCGGCGTACTACGCCGGGTTCCGGGGGCTCTCGGTCGCGGTGATCGACGCGCTGCCGGAGCCCGGCGGCCAGATCACCGCGATGTACCCGGAGAAGCTGATCCTCGACGTCGCCGGGTTCCCCGCTGTCAAGGGGCGGGACCTGGTGGCCAACCTGGTCGCCCAGGCCGCCCCCTTCGAGCCGCGCTACCTGCTCGGCACCCGGGCGGAGAAGCTCTCGTACGCCGACGGCCGGCCGGTGCTCGGTCTCGCCGGGGGCGAGCAACTGGCCTGCGGAGCCGTCCTCATCACCGGTGGCCTGGGCAGCTTCACGCCCCGGCCGCTGCCGGTCGCGGAGCACTTCGTCGGCGGCGGGATCGTCTACTTCGTACCGCAGCCGGCCGACCTCGCCGACCGGGACGTCCTCATCGTCGGCGGGGGCGACTCCGCCTTCGACTGGGCACTGACGCTTCAGCCGCTGGCCCGCTCGGTGACCCTCGTCCACCGCCGGGAGAAGTTCCGGGCGCACGCCGCCACCGTCGCCCGCGTGCTCGGCATGCCGGTTCGGGTGATCGTCAACGCCGAGGTGACGAAGCTGCACGGGGACGGCACGGTGACCGGCGCCGAGATCACCGTCCGGGGCGGCGCGGCGGAGGTGCTGCCGGTCGACACCGTCGTCGCGGCGCTGGGTTTCACCGCCGACCTCGGGCCGCTGGCCGAGTGGGGGCTCCGCTTGGACCGCCGGCACGTCGTGGTCGACAGCACGATGGCCACCAACCTGCCCCGGGTGTTCGCCGCCGGCGACATCACCGAGTACCCGGGCAAGGTCCGGCTGATCGCCACCGGCTTCGGAGAGGCCGCCACGGCGGTGAACAACGCGGCCGTGGTGATCGACCCGAGCGCCCACCTCTTCCCCGGGCACTCCTCCGACGGCACCTGATCTTCGCCCGGTCGTGGCCGGAATGAGACCCGTCACTGCAGCGGGAGGCGCTGGCCGGCCGGTACCCGGAGCCCGGGGACGTCGACCGGCACTTCTCCTCGCCGGAACTGGTCGTGTTCGGCGCCGACGGCGGCCACGGCGTCCTCGTCGCCAACGGCCGGGACGGGTTCGCGTTCCGGCACCCGGACGGCCGGTGGGAGCGGGTGGGTTCGCTCCACGTCGACTGGGAGAACGACACCGCCGAATGGGCGGCCCGGCTGGCCGATCCGGCGCGGCCCCACGCGGCGGACCCGTCGCACGCGGCCGGGCAGGCCTGACGGACTCGACCGGACGGGGCTCAGGCCGGCAGGCCGATCAGGTCGGCCATCAGGGCGATCTGGTGGTCGAAGTACTCGTCGCGGTGGGGCAGGGCGCGGTTGATCCGACCGAACAGTTCGAAACTGATCAGCCCGAAGAGCTGCGTCCACCCGGCCATCCCCCGGGCGAGCAGCGCCTCCGGCATTCCCGGGAAGTACGCCGCCGCGATCTCGGCCAGGTCGGCACGGACCGGCTCGGGCAGCTCGTCGGTCGGCGGCGGGGTGAGCTGACCGGCGGCCAGGCCGTCCCGCAGGATGCCGACCAGCGTCAGCGGAGGGCGCTGCGCGGGCTCGATGGTGTCGTCGGGCGCCGAGTAGCCGGGGACCGGGCTGCCGTAGAGCAGCGCGTACTCGGCCGGGTGGGCGAGCGCCCAGCCCCGGGCCGCCCGGCACACCCCGTGCCAGCGGCCGCGCAGGTCGGTCGGGTCGGCGGCGGCGTCCGCCGCCTCGACCGCGTCGCCGAGCGCGTCGTACGCCTCGAGGATGAGCGCGGTGAGCAGGTCGTCGCGGCTCGGGAAGTAACGGTAGATCGCGGACGAGACCATGCCGAGGTCCCGGGCGACCGCGCGCAGCGACAGGTTGGCCCCGTCGGTGGCCAGGTGGCGGCGGGCCACGGACTTGATCTCCTCGATCATCCCGGCGCGCACCCGGGCCCGGAAGGTGTTTGCGGCCATGGGCCCACTCTGCCACGAGTGAGAGCGCCAGTCAAAACCGAGAGCACTGCTCTTGACGGAGTCGTGCGGGTCCGGCATGCTGGACACGCCGCCGAGAGCAGTGCTCTCGGATTGGATCCCCGATTCGAAAGGTGACCTCTGATGTCGCTCCACGTGATCGTCGGCGCCGGACCCGTCGGCACCGCCACCGCCCGCCTGCTCGCCGAGCGCGGCGAGCGGGTGCGGGTGGTGAGCCGCCGGGGCGCCGGCCCCGACCACCCGGCCGTCGAGCGGGTCGCCGCCGACGCCACCGACGCCGACCGCCTCACCGCCCTGACGACGGGCGCCGCCGCCCTGTACAACTGCGCCAACCCCGCGTACCACCGGTGGCCGGTCGACTGGCCGCCGCTCGCCGCCGCCCTGCTCAACGCCGCCGAGCGCAACGGCGTCGTGCTCGCCACAGTCGGCAACCTCTACGGGTACGGACCGGTCGACGCGCCGATGACCGAGGCCACCCCGCTCGCGGCGACCGGCACCAAGGGGCGGGTCCGCAACCGCATGTGGGCCGACGCGCTGGCCGCCCACCAGGCGGGCAAGGTCCGGGTGACCGAGGTCCGCGGCTCCGACTACCTCGGCGCCGGCACCACATCCCTCACCACGATGGTGCTGCCGGCCGTGCTCGCCGGCCGCCGGGTGATCGTCCCGGCCGACGTCGACGCCCCGCACACGTTCACGTACGTGGGCGACGTGGCCCGCACCGTGGTCGCCGCCGCCACAAGCGAGCGGGCCTGGGGGCGGGCGTGGCACGTGCCGAGCCCGCCCGCGGTGACCGTACGCGACCTGGCCACCCGCGCCGCGACCCTGGCCGGCGTACCCGCACCGAGAATGACCCGCCTGCCGTACGCGGCGGTCTGGCTGGGCGGACTGGTCAACCCGTTCGCCCGGGAACTGCGGGAGACGGCGTACCAGTTCGACCGCCCGTACCTGATGGACTCGACGGCCGCCGAGCGGGCGCTCGGGATCGCGCCGACCCCGCTCGACGAGGCGCTCGCCGAGACGATCGGTGCGCTGCGGGCGGGCGCCGCCAAGCGTTAGGAAGGGACCCTTTTACTACACGAGGCGTTAATAAGGGGCCCTTCCTTACCGCGTGGCGGCGACGAGCACGGCGAGCAGGGCCAGCGCCGCGCCGAGCAGGGTGGTCGGGCCGGGTTGCGAGGCCGCGGTGGGCAGGACCAGGTCCAGCGCGACCGCACCGATCACCTGGCCGGCGATGGTGGCCAGGCCGAGCAGCAGAACACCGGTGAAGCGGACGATGGCGGCGGCGATCGCGATGAAGACGATCCCGATCAGGCCACCCAGGTACAGCCACGGCTCGGTGGGCAGCGCACCGGCGGGACGGCCGCGTACCGCCACGTCGACCGCGAACACGACCAACAGGGCCACCGTGCCGACGGTGAAGTTGACCAGGGTGGCGGTCAACGCGCTGCCGGCCGCCCGGCCGACCCGCCCGTTGACCGCCTGCTGCCAGGCGATGCCCACCCCGGCGAGCAGCGGCAGCAGGGCCAGCGCCAGGGCGTCCGGGTCGCCGATCCGGTCGCCGACCGCCAGCACGACCGCGACCACCGTGAGCCCCGCCCCGGCCAGGCGTCGGGCGGTCAGCGGCTGCCGGCCGGTCGGGCCGATGCCGGCCCGGTCGACCGCGAGGCTGCTGCCGGACTGGCCGGCGACCACCGCCACGGTGAAGACGGCGACGCCCAGGGTGCCGATCGTGAGGCCCTGCGTCGCCACCAGGAACGCCCCGCACACCCCGCCGAGGCACTGCCACGGACGCAACGTCCGTGCCGCCAGCGCCCCGCGCAGGGCGGCCAGGCCCCGCCGCCCGCGCGGGGTGGCGGGGACAAGCACCAGCAGCACCAGCAGGCCCCCGCCGAACGAGATCACCGCCGCGGCGATCCCGTCGGCCAGGCGTACGCCCAACTCACCGTTGATCCGGGACTGCACGGCCACGGCCAGCCCGGAGGCGGTCGCGAGGCCCACGCCGGTGATCCGGCGGGTCGCCGACGGGGTCGGCCGGACCAGCGTCCCGGCGGAGCTCACTCCTGCTCGGCCAGGGGACGGCCGTCGAAGTCCACCGCCGAGTACAGCGCCAACTTCTCCAGCCGGTGGTACGAGTCGATCACCCGGATCGTGCCGCTCTTGGATCGCATCACGATCGACTGCGTGTACGCCCCGCCCGCCTTGTACCGCACGCCGCGCAGCAGGTCGCCGGAGGTGACCCCGGTGGCGACGAAGAAGCAGTTGTCACCGGTCACCAGGTCGTCGGTGGTGAGCACCCGGTCCAGGTCGTGCCCGGCCGCGATCGCCTTCTCCCGCTCCTCGTCGTCGCGCGGCCACAGCTTGGCCTGCATGGCGCCGCCCATGCACTTGAGGGCGCAGGCGGCGGTGATCCCCTCGGGCGTGCCGCCGATGCCCATCAGCACGTCGACGTCGGATTCGCCCCGGGCGGCGGCGATGGCGCCCGCGATGTCACCGTCGGAGATGAAGCGGATGCCCGCCCCGGTGCGCCGGATCTGGGCGACCAGGTCGTCGTGGCGGGACCGGTCCAGGACGCAGACCGTGACCTCGGAGACGTCCGTGCCCTTGACCTTGGCGATGCGCCGCAGATTGTCCGCGACGCCGGCGTTGATGTCCACCACGTCGGCGTAGACCGGGCCGACCGCGAGCTTCTCCATGTAGAAGACGGCACTGGGGTCGAACATCGCGCCGCGCTCGGCCACCGCCAGCACGGCGAGGGCGTTCGGCATGCCCTTGCTCATCAGCGTGGTGCCGTCGATCGGGTCGACCGCCACGTCGACCTCCGGGCCGGTGCCGTCACCGACCTCCTCGCCGTTGAAGAGCATCGGGGCGTTGTCCTTCTCGCCCTCGCCGATCACCACGACGCCGCGCATCGGGATCGAGTTGATCAGCTTGCGCATGGCGTCGACGGCGGCCCCGTCGCCGCCCTCCTTGTCGCCCCGGCCGACCCAGCGGCCGGCGGCCATCGCTGCGGCCTCGGTGACCCGGACCAGGTCGAGGGCGAGGTTGCGGTCGAGGTCCTGTGGGGTCCGCGTCCTGGTGTTCGTCATGACGGCTCCTCCTCGCGACGGTGCGGGGTGGACCGGCAGGGCGCGGCGTCGCCGCTGCCGGCTTTGTGGCTGATCCTCACACGATCCCGGGTGGCGTGTGGTGGCGGGGCGGTGATGGGTTGGATACGTCTCGTCGGGCGGCTGCGAAGATGTCGGGGTGGAACCCGCACAGCCTGCCGACCGCGTACCCGCCGACCGCACCCCGCCGGAGGGCCAGCCGCCGGTCGACCCCGCGCCCGCCGGAGCCGTACCCCCGGGGGAGCCGGCCCTGGTGGAGCCCGTCGGTGCCCCGGCGACGCCGCCCACCGCGGGCGCGGCGGAGACCGGGGAGCTTCCGGCCCCGCCACCCGCCGCGGACGCGCGTCGCTCGGAGCGCTCACCGAAGGACATGGCGATCTCGCTGCTCGTGCTGCTGATCCCCATCGCCCTGCTGCTCGCCTTCTACCGGGGCTTCCTCGGCGGCGACCAGCCCACCGTGGTCGACCCGGCACCCGCGCTCGCCTCGGCGCGGGCGGCGAACGCCTTCCCGGTCAGCCAACCGGAGGGCCTGGGCGAGGGGTGGCGCCCGGTCAACGCCTCCTTCCAGCAGGTCGAGGGCGGTGCGACGCTGCGCCTGGGGTACCTGACGCCGGAGGGCCGGGGCGTCCAGGTGGTGCAGAGCAACGTGCCGGCGGAGCGGCTGCTGCCCGCCGAGCTGACCGACCAGGGCCAACCTCAGGGGCAGACCGACCTCGGGGGGCGTACCTGGCAGCGGTACACGGCCCGGGGCAACGAGCAGGCGCTGGTGCTGCTGGAACCGGCCCGTACGGTGATCGTCGTCGGTGACGCGCGGGACAACGAGCTACGGGCGCTGGCCGGGTCGCTGGGCTGAGCGCGCCCCCCACGGGTCGGGAAGATCGGCTAATCTGCCTCGGCTCGATGCCCGGCGGATTCGTCCCGCCGGGTGCCGTCCTGTTTCGAAGAGAGATGATTGTGAACATTCGACGGTGGACCGTCGGCGTCCTCGCCGCCACCCTTTTCGTTCCCGGCCTGGCCGCCTGCAACTCCGGCTCCACCGAGCCGACCAGCGGCGCGAGCCCGGTCGTGCCGGCCGACCCGAAGGAGGCGCTCCTCGCCTCGACCAAGGAGATCGAGAAGGGCAACTTCAACTTCACGCTCACCGGCGACGGGCTTACCGGGCAGGGCCTGGTGCACAAGCCCAGCAACAGCGCTCAGTTCACCGTGACCTTCGACGAGGACTCCGAAGCGGCCGGGATGTCCATGGAGTTGATCTACATCCAGTCGGACAGCTGGATGAAGCTCGATCTCGGCGCGCTGGCCGAGAGCCTTCCCCCGCAGATGACCGCCCAGCAGGACAAGTACCAGCACCTCGACCGGTCCCGCATCAAGGACTCCGAGGCGCTCGCCTTCGACCTGGAGGACGTCGACCCGGCCGGCGCCGACGTGCTGTTCAAGGCGGTGACCGACGTGCAGAAGACTGGCGAGGGCGCGTACGCCGGCAAGCTGGACGCCACCGCCGCCACCGATGCGGAGGCCCTGGACGCCGATGTGCTGAAGGCCCTGGGTGACCAGGCCAAGGCGCTGCCGTTCACCGCGAAGCTGGACACCGAGGGCCGGCTCACCGAGCTGGTCATCTCCGTGCCCGCCGCCGGCGACACCAAGGCGCACGACATCAAGGTCACCTACGCCGACTACGGCGCCGCCAAGGGCGCGCAGAAGCCGCCGGCGAACCAGGTCGTCGAGGCTCCCGAGTCGACCTACGAGATGCTCAGCTAGGACGACCCGACGGACGAGGGGCTACCTCCCGACGCCCCTGCTCGGGCCTGTGTCGACGTCACCGCGGACGCCGGCGCAGGCCCGTTCCGCGTTCTGCGGCCGGGTCGTCCGGGCGGGGATCCGGAGACGCCGGTGATTGCGTGACGCGACGGCAGGGAACAGACAGGGGTGCGACCTGACCGGCTCCGGCAGCCGGACGTGGCTCGCGCGGCGCGGCCGGCGGTGGCGCGCGCCGCCCGGTACCGGCCGCCGCGAGGCGTGCCGGGTGACCCACCTGGAGACACGCATGACTGTTCGACGTCTGAGCGCCGGCCTGATGGCCGCCGCGTTGTTCGCACCCGGTCTCGCCGCCTGCAACGCCGACGGGACCCCGCAGGGCGGCTCGTCCGGCACGCCGACGGCCACCGCGTCCGGACCGGCTCCCGCCACCGGCGTCCCCGCCGACGCCAAGCAGGCGCTGCTGGACTCGACGCGGGAGATCAGCAACGGCAACTTCCGCTTCACCATGTCCGGTGGCGGGTCCACCGCCGAGGGGCAGGTGCACGAGCCCAGCCAGAGCGCGCAGATGAAGGTGGTGCTCGGCAAGCCGACCGACGACCTGTCGATGACCCTCGACCTCGTCCACATCAAGCCGGACAGCTGGGTGAAGCTGGATCTCGGCGGCCGGACCGCCAGCAGCGTGCCCGGCGTGCAGAAGCTCAACCTCGGCAAGTACCAGCACCTCGACCAGTCCCGGATCCAGGGGAACCGGAACCTGGGCTTCGACTTCGACCAGGTCGACCCGGCCGGCAGCACGGTGCTCACGCAGGGCATCACCGAGGTACGGAAGACCGGCGAGGGCACGTACGCCGGCACGCTGGACGCGTCGAAGGCCGCCGACGCCGGGTCGGTCGACCCCGCCGTGATCACCGCGCTCGGTCCGCAGGCGCGTACGGTGCCCTTCACCGCCAAGCTGGACCCGCAGGGCCGGCTCAGTGAACTGGTCCTCCAGATCCCGGCCGCCGGCCAGTCGGCCGCGCAGGAGATCCGGATGGCGTACTCCGACTACGGCAACGCCACGCCGGCCCAGCAGCCGCCGGCCGACCAGGTGGTCGAGGCGCCCGCCGAGTTCTACAACCTGTTCACGTGACGGGCGGCGCGGGCGGCCTCCGGCCGCCCGCGCCGGGACGCACTCCGGCGGCCCCGCCGCCGCCTCGTGGGTTTGCAGGAACGCGGCCCCTCCGGGGGGCGGACCTTCCCGGGATCTGGCGACCGGGGCGGTCAGGACTCGGCGGCCTCCTGGCGGGCGGCGTCGAGGCGGGCGCGGGCGCCGTCCAGCCACGCCTGGCAGACGCCGGCCAGCTTCTCGCCGCGCTCCCAGAGCGCCAGCGACTCCTCCAGCGTGGTGCCGCCGGCCTCCAGCCGCTCGACAACCGACGCCAGCTCGGCGCGGGCCTGCTCGTAGCTGAGCCGCTCGTCCTTGGTTTCCTCGCTCATCGACCCCATCCCATCACACCCGGCGGACACCGCCGGACGGACGGTGTCAGCCGTCCACGGTCGCGGCCAGCTCGCCGTCGGCGAGGCGTACCCGAAGCGGATCCCCCTTGGCGACCTCGGACGCCGCGCGGACGACGTGGCCGTCAGCGCGCTGCACGATGGCGTACCCGCGGTCGAGGGTGGCGGCGGGGGACAGGGCGCGCAGGCGGGCCAGCGTGTGCCGCAGGTCGTCGTCGGCGGCGGCCAGCCGGTGGTCGAGGCAGCGCAGAGCCCGCTGGCGCAGCCCGGTCACGTCGGTCGCCCGCTGCTCGACCATCACCTGCGGCCGGGCCAGCACCGGCCGCGACCGGAGCAGGTCGAGGCGGTGCGACTCCCGGTCGACGAGGTTGCGGACCGCCCGCTCCAGCCGGGACCGGGCCTGCCCGATGAGGCGGACCTCCTCGGCGAGGTCGGGAACCACGCGCTTGGCCGCGTCGGTCGGGGTGGACGCGCGGACGTCGGCGACGTAGTCGAGCAGCGGCGCGTCGGTCTCGTGGCCGATCGCGCTGACCACCGGCGTACGGCAGGCGAAGACCGCCCGGCACAGCGCCTCGTCGGAGAAGGGGAGCAGGTCCTCGATGCTGCCGCCGCCCCGGGCAATGACGATCACGTCGGTGGTTGGGTCCGCGTCGAGCACCTTCAGCGCGTCGATGATCTGCGGTACGGCCGACGGCCCCTGCACGGCCACGTTGACCGTCCGGAACGCCACCGCCGGCCAGCGTCGCCGCGCGTTGGTGAGCACGTCCCGCTCGGCGGCGCTCGCGCGACCGGTGATGAGCCCGATCCGGTTGGGCAGGAACGGTGGCCGGCGCTTGCGCGCCCGGTCGAAGAGCCCCTCGGCGGCCAACAGCTTCTTCAGCTTCTCCAGGCGGGCCAGCAGCTCGCCGAGCCCCACCTGACGGATCTCGTCGGCGCGCAGGCTCAGGGTGCCCCGGGCCGCGTAGAACTCGGGCTTGGCGTGCAGCACCACGCGGGCGCCCTCGCGCAGCTCCGGCGCGCCGGAGTCCAGTACGTCCCGGTTGGTGGTGACGGTCAGGCTGAGGTCGGCGGACGGGTCCCGCAGGGTGAGGAAGACCGTGCTGGCCCCGGGACGGCGGCTGATCTGCGCGACCTGCCCGTCCACCCACACCCAGCCCAGCCGGGCGATCCAGGCGCCGATCTTCTGGCTGACCACCCGGACCGGCCACGGCTCCTCGGAGCTGCTCCGCGGGATCTCCGCTCCCGTACCCACCCGCCCACCCTAGTTCCCACCCCCGACCACGCCCGCGTCGATCATGAGGTTGACGGGTGCCGAAAAGATCGAACCACCCGTCAACTTCATGATCGAAGGGTCGGGCAGGGGGCTGTGGTACGGGTCGCAGGCGCTGCCGGTGGGAGAGCCGGCACGTACGATGGGCGGGTGACTGAGGCTGAAGCGACGTCCCGGACCGGCAAGCGCGTGATCCTGGCGAAGCCCCGCGGCTACTGCGCGGGCGTCGACCGGGCGGTGCAGACCGTCGAGGAGGCGCTCAAGCTCTACGGCGCGCCGATCTACGTGCGCAAGCAGATCGTGCACAACAAGCACGTGGTCCGCACCCTGGAGGCCCAGGGCGCGATCTTCGTGGAGGAGAACGAGGAGGTGCCGGAGGGCGCCACCGTCATCTTCTCCGCCCACGGCGTCGCCCCCGAGGTGTACGAACAGGCGAAGGCGCGCTCGCTGAAGGCGATCGACGCGACGTGTCCCCTGGTCACCAAGGTGCACCAGGAGGCGAAGCGGTTCGCCGCCGAGGACTACGACATCCTGCTGATCGGCCACGAGGGGCACGAGGAGGTCGTCGGCACCTCCGGCGAGGCCCCCGAGCACATCCAGCTGGTCGACGGGCCGGAGGGCGCCGACCGGATCACCGTCCGCGACCCGAACAAGGTCGTCTGGCTCTCGCAGACCACGCTGTCGGTGGACGAGACGATGGAGACGGTGGCGCGCCTGAAGAAGCGGCTGCCGATGCTCCAGTCCCCGCCGAGCGACGACATCTGCTACGCGACCAGCAACCGGCAGCACGTGGTCAAGGAGATCGCGCCGGACTGCGACGTCGTGATCGTCGTCGGCTCGAAGAACTCCTCCAACTCGGTCCGCCTGGTCGAGGTGGCCCTCGACGCCGGCGCCCGCGCCGGTCACCTGGTCGACTTCGCGCACGAGATCGACGACGCCTGGCTGGAGGGCGCGACGACGGTCGGCCTGACCTCGGGCGCCAGCGTTCCCGAGGAGCTGGTCCAGGACGTGCTGGCCCACCTCGCCGCGCGCGGCTTCGCCGACGTCGAGGAGGTCGTGACCGCCAACGAGCGGCTGACCTTCTCCCTGCCACAGGAACTCAAGCGGGACATGAAGGCCGCCGCGGCGGCCCGGGGTTAGCGTGGAACGCCGGCGGCCGCCGGTACGTCAGATACGGGTATGAGGACCCTTCGGCTCGCCGTCCCGGCACTGGCCGTCTGCCTGGCGCTCGGCGCCTGCGGCGGCCAGGGTACGGGCGACGGCACCCCCACCCCGACGGGAGCATCGCCCGTGACCGACTCGCCGATCCCGGAGCCGACCACCCCCGGCGCCGTCCCGCCGACCTCGCCGGCCGCCCCCACGCAGCCGGTGCCGACGGTCAGCCCCAAGCAGCCAGGCGGGCCGACCAAGCCACCGCCGGTCGGGGCCGCCACATTGACCGGGAAGGTCGAGTCCGGTGTCGAGCCCGGCTGCCTGCTGCTCGACGGGTACCTGCTGATCGGCGGCCCGCGCGACGTGCTGACCGCCGGCGCCACGGTGACGGTGACCGGGAAGATCCAGCCGGACATGATGACCACCTGCCAGCAGGGCATCCCCTTCCTGGTGGAGACCGCCTCCCGGCGGGGCTGACGCGCCGGACGCCGAGGAGGCCCTCCGGGGCTTCCGAGACCTCGCGACACGTGACAGGAGCCCGCCCCCGGCGGACCGGGGACGGGCTCCTGCTGTCCTGCGATGGGTCAGTTCACCGAGCCGATGGAGACCGCGCCGCGGCCGACGACCGCGCCCTCCGTGGTCACCACGGCCAGCTCACCGAAGAGCTGCCGGCCCGCGGCCGGGGTGGACTGGGCGGTCACCGCACCGGTGAGGGTGGCGGTGGCGCCGTGGGCGAGGGTGAGCGGGGTCGCCGACGCGGAGAGGTTGCCCAGCGCCGCCGCCGAGAACGAGTCCCGGTAGTCGTACGCCGTGCTGCCGCCGGCACCGTCCACCGCGTACCCGTCGACGACCACCCGGTAGGTGCCCGCCACCGGGTTGGCGATGGTCACCGCCTCCTCCGAGTCGCCGTCCGCGGCCTGGCCGACCGGGGTGGTACCCCGGAAGACGTACAGGTCGAGGTCCGCGGCCGCGTTGGCCGGGTTGCCGATCCGGGCGGTGAAGCTGGTCGCGCCCGCCGGCACCTCGACGGTGAACTCCTGGGTGGTGTGTTCGACGATGGTCGGCCGCTCCGCGTGGACGCTGGAGAGCGGGCCGCCCTGGCCGGTCACGGTGACCGGGCCGAAGGTGTTCTTCAGCGACCACGAGACCGGGGTCGCCGCACCGGCGTCGACTGCCGGCAGCTCGACCACGGCCGGCTCGACCGCGACGCCCTGGACCCGCGCCTGGATGTGGTACGGGTTGTTCAGCGACGGCGAGGTACGCCGCGACTCCACCTCGATCTCCCAGACGCCCGGGATCGGGTTCTGGTAGTCCCGCTCCTGCGGCTTGCAGGTGGCGGCGTTGGAGAAGTTGGTGTAGCAGGCGAGGCTGGAGGTGCTCTCCACCGGAACGCCGTACGGGTTGAACGCGATGAACCGGGTCTGCGAGCCGGTGGCGATGCCGGAGAGGTTCACCTGCAGCGCACCGGCGCCCGGCGGCACGGTCACGAAGTACGACGTGGTGCTGTTCCGGTCCACCGAGCCCTCGGCGGCGTAGGCGAAGTCCGGCTTCCGGACGTCGTTCGATGCCACCACCACGGCGGAGACCTCGAAGTCGACGGTGTTGGTCGCCGGGTCGTCGACCGTCACGATCGTGCTGTGCGCGCCCGCGCTCTTCGGCTTGGCGGTCACGGCCAGGGTGACGGTCTTGTTCAGCGGAAGCGCGACGGTCTTCGGCGCCTTGAAGGTGCCGTCGTTGCCCCGCAGGCCGACGTTGTGCTTGATGGTGCCGGCCGGCCCGCTGGTGCGGGTCAGCTTGACCTGGTAGGTCTTCGACTGCCCGACCTTCTGGCCGCCGTCGGCGGAGCCGCACCGGTTGTAGACGCCGGTGCCCCGGTTCGGGGTGGCGAGCTGGTCGGAGAGCACCGTGCAGACCGGGGCGTCGGAGGTGTAGGAGCGGGTGTCCACGCCCTGGCGCAGCAGCTTCCACGCACCCGGCACGTCGAACATTCCGTAGCCCTGGGCGTACGTCGGGACGTCCTTGATCGGCTTGGCGGAGCTGTAGATCGCCCGACGCAGCGCGGCCGGCGTGATGCCCCGGTCGGTCGCCCTGGCGGCCGACAGCAGCAGCGCCGCGGCGCCGGCGGCCTGCGGGGAGGCCATCGAGGTGCCGTTGAACATCCCGTAGCCCGGCGGGAGGGCGTAGCCGGCCTCGGCGACCGGGCTGCCGGCCTGCCAGACCGGGGTGGTGGAGATGGCCGAGCCCGGCGCGGCGATGTTCGGCTTGGCGCCGCCGTCCTCGCGCGGACCCCGGGAGGAGAAGTTGAACAGGGCGTTCTTCTTCTTCACGACCGAGCCGTAGTTGGCCAGCCAGGTGTCCTTGCTGACGCTGGCGGCAACGCTGACCACGTTGGACGAGGCCGACGGGTCACCGATGGTGTTGACACCGGGGCCGCTGTTGCCGGCGGAGATGAACATCTGCACGCCGTACGTGGTGATCAGGTTGTTGTACAGCTCGGCGCGCGCGTTGTTGCCGTCGTTCAGCGCCGGCAGGCCGCCGATCGACATGTTGACGACGTGGACGCCGCGGTTGATCACCAGGTCGGCCATGCCGGTGGTGAGGGCGGCGAACGTGCAGCCACCGCCCCACGAGCAGGCCCGGGCAGAAACGATCTTGGCGCCGGGCGCCGCACCGTCGAACGCGTCGTTGCCCAGCATGTCGTTGGCGGCGGTGATGCCGGCGACATGGGTGCCGTGCGCGCTCTCGATGATGCCGATGTTGACGTAGTCCGAGGTGCCCGGGAAACCGATCGGGCTGGTGTTGACGCCCTTGCGGTACTCGACCACGAACGACATCCGCTCCTTGACCGGCGTTGCCGGGTTGTCGGTGCCGAAGTAGCCGATGTCGAACTTCTCCTTGTACGGCCGCATCATGGCGTCGTCGGTGAAGTTGTTGTTCTGGTTGCTGTCGACCCAGATGTCATTGGTGGCCGGGTTGTAGAGCACCCCGAAGACGTCGGTGATGTCGCCGTCCCGGTTGACGTCACCGCCCGGCTCACTGTTGCGGGTGATCCGCTCAAGGAACGTGGCGAATCGGTAGGAACCGCTCGGAGCGGTCCAGGTTCCCTCGGGGGTGGTGAAGGAGGGGCCGGTGACCTGGGTGTTCATCCGAAGCCAGGTCGGGTCCTCGAACGGGTCCGTCGCGGTCACCCAGTCGACGATCTTCCGCTCACCGGTGGTGGTCTGCTGCAGCGCCGGGTGCTCCAGGTCCACGCCGGAGTCCATGATGCCGATGGTGATGCCGCGACCGTCCCACTCCGGGTTCTGGTCGACGAACCGCACCGCGCCGGTCTCGTTGGTCGGCATGTACGGGTTGTCGGAGCGGGTGTCGGCGCCCGGGCCGCTCAGCGTCGCGCCCTGCCGGGCCGCCTTCTTGCCTGACGGTGCGGTTTCCGGCTTCGGGTCGGGGAGCTGGATCTTCTCGTCCAGGTCGACCGCGGAGACGCCGGGCAGCGTGGCGGCCTTGACCACCTTGTCGGTGGGGACCTTCGCCAGGACGTAGCCGATCGTGTCGTACCGCTCGGTGACGGCCGCGCCGAGACCCTTCAGGTCGTCGGCGACGTCCTTCGCCTCGCCCTTGTCCGTCGCCACGATGAGCGTGACATTGGGGGCCTTCTTTGCTTCCGCCTCGGCGAGCAGCTTGGCGTCGTGGGCACCCAGCACCTCGACGGGGGTGGCCGGTGCGGAGCCGGGTGTGGTGGGTGCGGCGCTCGCGGTGGCGGCGCCGCCCGCGACGGTGACGGCACTGGCGGCCATCACCGACGCGAAGAGCGCGGCGGAGGTACGCCGGCTCAGGTTCCGGGGTTTGCTCACGTTCTCTTCCTCCAGAGAACAGGGCCCTCAGATACAGGGCACGCGTGAGCGAAATCCTTCGGGGTGTCGATGTCCGATGTCACTACCGGGAAGTTCGTTGTGACCATCTCGTGACATGCGCGGACACGCACTGTCACATCCAGCGGTCCACATGGACGGACCGTGACCGTCCACTCAGGTGCCGGGCTTCAGCAGCTCCGGAGCCTGGGGCTGGCGCGGAGTGATCTCGACCTGCGCCGGCGTCGTCAGCTCCTCGTCCGAGACGCCCAGCTCGGCGAGCTTGCGGGCGCTGACCAGCACCCGCGCCTCCAGGGAGCCAACCGCCCGGTTGTACGCGGTCACCGCCCCGCCGAGCGACGCGCCCAGCTTGCTCACGTGGTCGCCCAGCGTGGACAGCCGTCCGTACAGCTCCCGGGCGAGTGAGTGCACGGCCACCGCGTTGCGGGCCAGCGCCTCCTGCCGCCAGGAGTACGCGACCGTACGCAACAGCGCGACCAGGGTCGCGGGCGTCGCGAGCACGACGTTGCGGGCGAACGCGTGCTCCAGCAGTGTGGGGTCGCGCTGCAATGCGACGTCCAGGAACGGGTCGGCCGGCACGAACAGCACCACGAACTCCGGTGTCTGGTCGAACGCCGCCCAGTACGACTTTGCGGCCAGCGCGTCGACGTGGGCGCGCACGTGCTTCGCGTGCGCGTCGAGGTGGGCGTCGCGGCCACGTTCGTCGCGGGCCTCCATCGCCGTCAGGTACGCCTCGAACGGCGCCTTCGCGTCGACCACCACCGACCGGCCGCCGTGCAGCCGCACCACCAGGTCGGGGCGGACCCCCTGGTGGTCGGTCGCGGCGGTGACCTGCTCGGCGAAGTCGCAGTGCTCCAGCATGCCGGCCGCCTCGACGATGCGACGCAGCTGGTGCTCGCCCCACCGGCCCCGGACCTGGGGTGCCCGCAGCGCCGCCACGAGCTGTTTGGTCTCGGTGCGCAACTCGCCGGAGACGGTGCTCATCGCACGGACCTGTTCGCGCAGCTCGGCGTACGCGTCGACCCGGTCGCGTTCCAGCTCGGCGACGCGCTGCTCGTACCGCCGGAGGGTCTCGTGCAGCGGCGCCACCGCCCGGGCCACCGCCTCCTGGGACTGGGCGGTGGCCTCGTAGCTGAGCGCGCGCATGGACTGCTCCAGCCGCCCCTCGCCCTCCCGGGTGGCCGCCAGGGTGGCCTCCAGCCGGGCGATCTCGGTGGCGGACCGGACGCGGGCGGCGTACCAGCCCACGGCGCCGCCCGCGGCGAGGCAGACGACCACCACGGCCAGCGTCGGAAAGTCCATGCCGCCGAGCTTGCCAAACGGGTACGACCGGGCGCGCGTGGGTAGGTACGCGTCATGGAACTTCTGCTGTGCCTCGGCATCGTGGCTCTCGGCGCGGTGATCGCCTTCGCGGTCGCCCGTGCCCAGGCGGGTGCGCGCCGCGGTGACGAGCTGGCCGACGCGCGGGCGGAGGCGCAGCGCTGGTACGAGCGACTCGGCGGGCAGCTGATGAACCTCCACGGGGAGGAACCCGCGGTCCGGCAGGCGCTGGCCGACGCCGGGGAGCGGTACAACGCGGCCGGCTCCCAGCTGGAGCAGGCGCGGACACCGCACCAGTTCGCGCTCGCCCGGGAGACGGCGCTGGAGGGACTGGCGTACATCCGGGCGGCCCGGACCGCGATGGGCATCGACCCCGGGCCGGACCTGCCGCCGCTCGCCGCGGCCAGAGGTGCCGGGCAGCTCACCCGGGACCGCGAGGTGGACGTGCAGGGTCAGACCTTCAAGGCCGGCCCGCAGCCCGGCCGGGACACGCCCTACTACTACCCGGGTGGGCGGTTCCAGGGCCGGCCGGTGCCGGCCGGTTGGTACTCGACGCCCTGGTGGAAGACCGCGCTGGGCGCCGGCGCAGGCGTGGTCGGCGGCCTGCTCATCGCCGACGCGCTCTTCTCCCCGATGTGGGGCGATCCCGGGTACGGCTACGGCACCGGCTACGAGGAGGGCTTCCAGGACGGGGCCGACCAGGGCGACGCCGGCGGTGCGGGCGGCGGTGACGTGGGCGGCGAGGGCAGCGGCGGTGCGGGCGCCGGCGACTTCGGCGGCGGCGATTTCGGCGGCGGCGACTTCTGAACCGCCGCCGAGCGGTAAGGAGGGGTGGCGGGGTTAAAACCCCCGGGTTAAAATGGTGACCCACAGAACCAAAAACGGAATAAGGGGGGGCCTGCGAAGAGCCCACACCGGG
>NZ_JBEYSU010000010.1:0-118206 GCF_040704235.1 Micromonospora sp. NPDC047707 | reverse complement strand
TTTGGTTCCGCTGGCTCCCCTTATAACCCCCCTATTTAAACCCGCGCACCCCTCCTCTACCTCAGGCGTCAATAGGGGGCCCTTCCTTACGCCTCAGCCGGTGTTGCGCATGCCGGCGGCGATGCCGTTGACTGTGGTGAGCAGGGCCCGCTCCAGGGCGGTGCCGTCGCTCGGCGCGCGCCGGCCACCCGGCGCGGTGGCCACCGCCCGACCGGCCGCGCCGGACTCCCGGTACTGCCGCAGCAGCGCCACCTGGAGGTGGTGCAGCGGCTCCAGGTAGGTGTCCCGCACGGCGAGGGTCCGCTGGAGCACCGGCGAATTCTCCAGCAGGGCCGGCTCGGCGGTCACCGCGAGGACCTCCCGCCTGGTCAGCTCGTACTCCTGCTCGATCTTGTGGAAGATCGGGTGCAGCTTCTTCGGCACCAGCGTCTCCACGTACCGGCGGGCGATCGTCAGGTCGGTCTTGGTCAGCATCATCTCGACGTTCGACAGGAACGTCCGGAAGAAGTGCCAGCTGCGGTGCATCTCGGCGAGCACGTCGGCGTGTCCGGCCTCCCGGGCGGCGGCGAGGCCGGAGCCCACCCCGAACCAGCCGGGGACGATCTGCCGGGTCTGCGTCCAGCCGAACACCCACGGGATGGCGCGCAGGCCGGCGAGCCCGGCGCCCGTGTTCGGCCGCTTCGCCGGCCGGGAGCCGATGTTCAGTGCGCCGAGCAGCTCCGTCGGGGTGGAGGCCCAGAAGTACGAGGCCAGGTCCGGGTCCTCCACGAGCGACCGGTACGACCGGTACGCCGCCTCGCTGACCGCGTCCATCGTCGCGTCCCAGCGCTCCAGCATCTCCGCGGGCTGCCGGGGCGCGGTGTGCAGCAGCGTCGCCTGGAGCACGGCGGCCATGGTCAGCTCCAGGTTCTCCCGGGCCAGCGCGGGCAGCGTGTACTTGTCCGAAATCACCTCGCCCTGCTCGGTCACCTTGATCGCGCCGTCGAGCGTCCCGTACGGCTGGGCCAGGATCGCGTCGTGCGTGGGCCCGCCACCCCGGCCGACCGTGCCGCCGCGGCCGTGGAAGAGCCGCAGGTGCACGCCGTGCCGGGCGGCGACGTCGCGCAGCGCGCGCTGCGCCCGGTGGATGGCCCACTGGCTGGTGGTGATGCCGGCCTCCTTGTTGGAGTCGGAGTAGCCCAGCATCACCTCCTGCACGTCGCCGCGGGCCGCGACCAGCGCCCGGTACGCCGGCAGCGACAAGAGCTCGTCCAGCAGGTCACCGCCGGCGTTCAGCTCGGCGGGGGTCTCCAGCAGCGGCACGAAGCCGATCCGCGCCCGGCCGCTGTGCACGTCGATCAGGCCGGCCTCGCGGGCCAGCACGACCGCGGCGAGCACGTCGTCCACGCCGAGGGTCATCGAGATGATGTACGACTCGATCACTTCGGTGCCGAACCGGTCCTGCGCCTCCCGGATCGTGCCGAACACGTCGAACGTCTTGCGGGCGGACTCGGTGAGCGGTGTGTCGAGGGTGGACAGCGGCCGGCGGCCGGTCAGCTCGTCGGCGAGCAGCTTGGTGCGCTCCAGCCGGCTCAGCGACGGGTAGTCCTCCACCTCGCCCACCGCGCCGTACAGCTGGGCCAGCACCTCGTGGTGCTTCTCGGCGTGCTCGCGGACGTCCATGGTGGCGAGGTGCAGGCCGAACGCGGACACCGTACGGATGGTCGACGCGAGCCGGCCCACGGCGGTGAGCTGGCCGGAGTTGCGGGCCAGCGAGGCGCGCAGCAGCTCCAGGTCGGCGATCAGCTCACCGGACCCCCGGTAGTCCCGCCCCGGCACGTGGCCGGTGCCCTGCCGCAGCCGCTGCCGGGTGTTGGCGAGCTTCGCCTTCACGCAGCGGGCCTTCAGCCGGTACGGCTCCTCGGCGTTGACCCGGCGGAACCGGGGTGCCACCTCGGGCAGCGCGTCGAGGTCGGCGGCCAGGCTGGCCGAGAGGTCCAGCGAGACGCCGCGTAGCCGGCGGGAGACCGACACCTCGTTGATGAGCTGGTCCATCGCCTTCTCGGTGGCCGCGATGCCGTGCTCGTGCTGGATGATCAGCACTTCGCGGGTCACCGTGGGGGTGACGAACGGGTTGCCGTCCCGGTCGCCGCCGATCCAGGTGCCGAAGGTCAGCGGCCGGGCGGTCGGCGAGGTCTCCACCCCGAGCATGCGCAGCGTGTCGGCGAGGTCGTCGAGCACCTGCGGCGCCGCCTCGGCGTACAGGTCGCGCAGGTAGTAGATGGCGTTGCGGGCCTCGTCCGTCGGGTCGGGCCGGTCCAGCCGCAGCTCGTCGGTCTGCCACATGAGGTCGAGCAGTTCGGCGAGGCGGCGGTTGGCGGGGCCCTCGTCGCTGGCCCCGTACAGGATCGCGTTGCTGGTCTCGGTGTCCAGTTCGTCGGCGATCGCGCGGAGCTTCGACAGGATCGACCGGCGGGCGGCCTCGGTGGGGTGGGCGGTGAAGACCGGGCGTACCGCGAGGCGGCGGGCCACCGCGGCGATCTCCTCGGCGGGCACCCCGCGCTCGGCGATCATCTTGGCCGCCTGGTCCAGCCAGCCGCCCTGGATGGCGCGGCGGCGGCGCAGGTCGCGGGCGCGGTGGACCTGCTCGGTGATGTTGGCCAGGTGGAAGTACGTGGAGAACGCGCGGGCCAGCTTGGTGCCCGTGGTGACGTCCAGCCCGGCGAGCCGCTGGGCGGCGGCCGGGGCGTCGGTGCGGACCTGGGCGCGGATGTCCTCGACGAGGTCGAGCAGGGGGCGGCCCTCCTGGCGGGCGAGGGTCTGCCCGAGCAGGGTGCCGAGGCGGCGGATGTCGGCGCGCAGCGCGGCGTCGGGGCCGTCGTGGTCGTGCTGGTCGGTCACGGTGCGCTCCTTACGTGAGTACGAAGGACAGCGCTGTCCGACTCCCTGGATGGTATCCGCGCGGACCGGGGTGTAAGGAGGGGCCCCTTGTTAACGCCTTCTGTTGTGGAAGGGTCCCTTCCTAACATCTCAGGCATTCGCGCAGCTCCCGGCCGGTGCCACGGCACGGGCGCCGGGCCGTGGCGGCGGAGCAGGGTGTCGCCGATCACTCCGCCAGCCTAGAGTCCGGTTCGAACGGGTACGCCGTTTCGCCCCGGCTCCGGCGCGGATGCCCACCGGCGGGCGTCGGTAGCGTTCGGAGCGTGCCGACGTTGCGTTATCCACCGAAGCCGCGCCCCGGCGACCGGGTCGCGGTCGTCTCCCCGTCCGCCGGCCTGCCGGGCCTCTTCCCGCACGTGTACGAGCTGGGCCTGCGCCGGCTGCGCGAGGACCTCGGCCTGGAGCCGGTCGAGTACCCGACCACGCGTGTCACGGACGCCGACCCGCGCGACCGGGCGCGGGACCTGACCGCCGCCTTCGCCGACCCCACGGTCACCGCCGTGCTGGCCACCGTCGGCGGGGAGGACCTGATCACGGTCACGCCGTACCTCGACGACGCGGTGCTGCGGGCGAACCCGAAGCCGTACTTCGGCTACTCGGACAACACCAACTTGCTGAACCACCTGCACCGGTTGGGGATGGTCGGCTACCACGGCGGCTCGGTGCTGGTGCACCTCGGCCGGCCTGGGACACCGCACCCGCTCACGTTCGACTCGCTGCGCGCCGCGCTCTTCACCACCGGCTGGTACGACCTGGCCCCGGCCACCGAGTGGGGCGACCAGCCGAACGACTGGAACGACCCCGCCACGCTGGCCCGCGAGCCGGTGATGTCCCCGGCCTCGGGCTGGATTTGGGCCGGTCCGCAGCGGGTGGTCGAGGGCCGGATCTGGGGCGGCAACCTGGAGGTGCTGCACTGGCTGCTCGCCGCCGACCGGGTCGCCCCCGTGGCGGAGCTGGCCGGGTCGGTCTTCGTGCTGGAAACCTCCGAGGAGCTGCCGTCGGCCACCGAGGTCTTCCGGATGTTGCGCAACCTGGGGGAGCGGGGCCTGCTCGGGACGTTCCCCGCCGTGCTGGTCGGCCGGCCGAAGGCGTGGGATTTCAGCCGGCCGCTCGGCCCGGCGGAGAAGGTGGCGTACGCGGTGGAGCAGCGGGAAGCGGTGACCCGGGCGCTGGCGACGTACAACCCGGACGCGGTGGTCGTCTTCGATCTGGACATCGGGCACACCGACCCGCAGCTGATCCTCCCGTACGGCGGTGACGTCCGCGTCGACGCCGTCGACCGCCGCATCTCGGTGCGCTACTGATCGGTGAGCGGCCAGGAAGATCCACTCGATGCCCCGGGCATCGCGGTGTCCAACACGGTGCGATGCCGCGATGCCCGGGATCCCGTGTCGATCTTGCCGGTGCCGGCGCGATCAGCTCACGACGGCGAAGGCGCGGACCGGGAAGGTGCCCATGCCGGCCACCCGTGGTGGCGCGGCGGTGAACCGGAATCCGGACGGGGGAAGGGCCTCCAGCCCGGTCAGGTGCTCCACGATCGGGATCCCGGCCGCCAGCAGGCCGCTGTGCGCGGGGCGCTCGCCGGCCGAGGCCGGGCTCATGTCGTCGATGTTGATCGAGTCGATGCCGACCAGGGCGGCGCCCGCCTCGACCAGCGCACCGGCGCCGTCGCCGGTGAGGTACGGGGCCTCGGGTGCGCCGTACCGGTCGGTGCCGAAGTGCGCCGACCAGCCGGTGTGCAGCAGCACCGCCTTGCCGGCGACGTCGTACGGGGCCAGCAGCAGCCGGTCCACCGTGCGGGTGTCGGCGGGCACCCGGACCACGACGCCGGGCAGGTCGGCGAGCCGGTCGAGCGGTGTGCCGGTGAGATCGGCACCGTCGGCGTAGCGGTGCGCGGGGGTGTCCACGTACGTGCCCGTGTTGGCGATCATGTCGATCCGGGCGACGTGGAACTCGGTGCCCGGGGCGTAGTTCGCGCGGGACGCCTCCCGGGTCAGCCAGTCGGTGATCCGCGGCGCCGGCCAGCCCGGAAGTGTGACCATCCCGTCGGTGACCGGGTGGCTCAACTCGACCAGCCGGCGGCCCGGCGCATTCTCGCCGGTCCCGGAAACGCCGCGCCCGCCCTTGTGCGGCTCCTCGATGATCGTCTTGTTCGTGATGCGGACGTCGGCCACCATCAGCAGCCCGAGGTGCCGGACGAAGAGCGCGGCCAGGTCCGCGTCGTCGATCTCCCGACCGGGAATGTCCAGCCGGAATCCCCCGGTGCGCAGCCCACCACCGTTGGCGAAGGTGACCTCCGCGTCGAACTGCACGCGCCACTGTCCGCTCATGGGTTCAGCCGACCATGACGGCGCGGCCGGGTCAAGATCCACCTCATGGGACGGGACCGGCGCAACTTCGGGGAAGGTGCTGCCTCCGGGCTTCGGGAGGCAGCACCTTCCCCGAAGTTGTCCGGATCTTGAGCGCGCGAATGCCGACGCGGATCTCGGGGCGGGGGCGTGGCGGTGCGGGGCGGGGTGAGGCGGCGGGCGACGGTGGCGGGAAGCGGGGAGAACGTCGGGGGACGGAGATAGGCTGGCAGGCGTGCACCCCCCGTCCCGCCGGACGAGGGGCTTTAGTCGTGTGCCGACGCCCCCTGGAAGTGATCACACATGCTCACCGGACTCTTCGCCGCCGCCCTGGCCGACCCGGCCCTCGCCCGGGCCCGTGACCTGGCGCGATCCGGTGCTGCCCGCCTCGACGGGCTCGACCTGACCGCCCCGCCGTCGCTGCGCCCGTTCGCCGTCGCCGCCGTCGCGGCCGACGAGCCGGTGGGAGGCGCGGGCCGGCCGGTGCTGGCGGTCACCGCCACCAGCCGGGAGGCCGACGACCTCGCCTCGGCGCTGGGCAGCCTGCTCCCGGCAGAGCAGGTGGCGGTCTTCCCCTCCTGGGAGACGCTCCCGCACGAGCGGCTGTCACCGCGTTCGGACACGGTGGGCCGGCGGCTGGCCGTGCTCCGCCGGCTGGCCCACCCCGACTCGGCCGACGCGCACGGCCGCACCGGCCCGCTGCGGGTGGTGGTCGCCCCGGTCCGGTCCCTGCTGCAACCGCAGCTGAAAGGCCTCGGCGACCTGGAACCGGTGCGGCTGGCCGCCGGCGACGAGGCCGACCTCGAGGAGGTCGCGCGCCGGCTCACCGACATGGCGTACGCGCGGGTCGACCTGGTCACCAAGCGCGGCGAGTTCGCCGTACGCGGCGGCATCCTCGACGTGTTCCCGCCCACCGACGAGCACCCGTCCCGGGTCGAGTTCTGGGGCGACGAGGTGGAGGAGATCCGCACCTTCGCGGTGGCCGACCAGCGCACGATCGAGGCGGTTCCCCAGCTCTGGGCCCCGCCCTGCCGGGAGCTGCTGCTGACCCCGTCGGTGCGGAAACGGGCCGCCGCCCTCGCCGAGGAGCACCCGGAGCTGGCGGAGATCCTCGACAAGCTGGCCGAGGGCATCCCGGTCGAGGGCATGGAGTCGCTCGCCCCGGCGCTGATCGGTGCCGACTCGATGGAGCTGCTGCTCGACACCATGCCGGCCGGCACCCACGTGCTGCTCTGTGACCCGGAGCGCATCCGCACCCGGGCGCACGACCTGGTGCGTACCGCAGACGAGTTTCTCCGAGCGAGCTGGGAGGCGGCCTCGAGCGGCGCACAAAGGCCGATTGACCTCGGTGCCGCCGCCTTCCGGACCCTCGCGGACGTCCGGGCGGCCGCCCGCGTCCAGGGCCAGCCCTGGTGGACGGTCTCGCCGTTCGGGCTGGCCGAGCCGGCCGCGGCCCCCGCGCGACAGCCCTGGGAGGACGAGCCGGTCGAGGTGGACGTCACCCCGGACGACGCGATCGCGGTGACCCTCGCGGCCCAGCCCGCCCCGCTCTACCACGGCGAGACCGCCCGCGTGGTCGACGACCTCAAGCGCTGGGCGGGCGAGGGATGGTCGATCGCGCTGGTCTTCGCGGGGCACGGTCCCGCCCAGCGGGCCGTCGAGGTGCTGCGCGACGCCGGCCTGGGCGCGCGGATGACCGAGGAGGTGCCGACCGCGCCCGCCCCCGGGGAACTGCTGGTCACCTGCGGGTCGCTGATCGGCGGTTTCGTCGACGAGGCGTCCCGGTTCGTGCTGCTCACCGGGGACGACCTGACCGGCGGCCGGGGCACCTCGACCCGGGACATGCGCAAGATGCCGAGCCGGCGGCGCAACACCATCGACCCGCTGGAGCTCAAGGCCGGCGACTTCGTCGTGCACGAGCAGCACGGCATCGGCCGGTACGTCGAGCTGGTGCAGCGGACGGTCAACGGCGCCAGCCGGGAGTACCTGGTCATCGAGTACGCCCCGAGCAAGCGCGGCCAGCCCGGCGACCGGCTGTTCGTCCCCACCGACCAACTCGACCAGCTCTCCCGCTACGTCGGCGGTGAGCAGCCCACCCTGCACAAGATGGGCGGCTCGGACTGGCAGAAGTCGAAGGCCCGCGCCCGCAAGGCGGTCCGGGAGATCGCCGCCCAGCTGATCCAGCTCTACGCCGCTCGGAAGGCGTCCAAGGGGCACAACTTCGGGCCGGACACCCCGTGGCAGCGGGAGCTGGAGGACGCCTTCCCCTGGCAGGAGACGCCGGACCAGCTCGCCGCCATCGAGGAGGTCAAGCGGGACATGGAGCAGACGGTCCCGATGGACCGGCTGATCTGCGGGGACGTCGGGTACGGCAAGACCGAGATCGCCGTCCGAGCCGCGTTCAAGGCGGTGCAGGACGGCAAGCAGGTGGCGGTGCTCGTGCCGACGACGCTGCTCGTGCAGCAGCACTACAACACGTTCGCCGAGCGGATGAGCCAGTTCCCGGTGACGATCCGGCAGCTGTCCCGCTTCCAGACGCCGAAGGAGGCCGAGCAGACCCTGGCCATGGTCGCCGACGGCACCGCCGACATCGTCATCGGCACCCACCGGCTGCTCCAGGCGTCCACCCGGTTCAAGTCCCTCGGCCTGGTCATCGTCGACGAGGAGCAGCGCTTCGGCGTCGAGCACAAGGAGCACCTGAAGGCCATGCGGGCCGCGGTCGACGTGCTCAGCATGTCGGCCACCCCGATCCCGCGGACGCTGGAGATGGCGATCACCGGCATCCGGGAGATGTCCACCATCGCCACCCCGCCGGAGGAGCGGCACCCCGTGCTCACCGCCGTCGGGGCGTACGACGAGCGGCAGGTGGCCGCCGCCATCCACCGTGAGCTGCTCCGCGACGGTCAGGTCTTCTACCTGCACAACCGGGTCGAGTCGATCGAGCGGGCGGCGCGGAAACTGCGCGAGCTGGTGCCCGAGGCGCGGGTCGCGGTGGCGCACGGCCAGTTGGGCGAGGAGGCCCTGGAGAAGGTCATGGTCGGCTTCTGGGAGAAGGAGTTCGACGTCCTGGTCTGCACCACGATCGTGGAGTCCGGCATCGACATCCCGAACGCCAACACCCTGATCGTGGAACGCGCCGACCTGCTCGGCCTGGCCCAGCTGCACCAGATCCGCGGCCGGGTCGGCCGGGGCCGGGAGCGGGCGTACGCGTACTTCCTCTACCCGCCGGACAAGCCGCTTACCGAGCACGCCCACGAGCGGCTGGCCACGATCGCGCAGCACACCGAGCTGGGCGCCGGCATGTACGTGGCGATGAAGGACCTGGAGATCCGGGGCGCCGGCAACCTGCTCGGCGGCGAGCAGTCCGGCCACATCGAGGGCGTCGGCTTCGACCTGTACGTGCGCATGGTCGGCGAGGCGGTGCAGGCGTTCAAGGGGGAACGTCCGGAGGAGGAGGTCGAGGTCAAGGTCGACCTTCCGGTGGACGCGCACCTGCCGCACGACTACGTCGGCGTGGAGCGGCTGCGCCTGGAGATGTACCGCAAGCTGGCCGAGGCCCGCGACGAGGAGCGGCTGCGCGAGGTGGTCGCCGAGATGACCGACCGGTACGGCGAGCCGCCCGCGCCGGTGCAGAACCTGGTGGCGGTGGCGCGGTTCCGGCTGCTCGCCCGCCGCTACGGCCTCACCGACGTCAGCATGCAGGGCAAGCACATCCGGTTCGGTCCGCTGCCGCTGCCGGACTCGAAGCAGCTGCGGCTCAAGCGGTACCACCCGGACGCCGTCTACAAGGCGGCGCTCGACCAGGTCAGCGTGCCGCGGCCGAGCACCCGCCGGGTCGGCGGCGAGCCGCTGCGCGACCAGGCGCTGCTGGAGTGGTGCGCCCAGCTCCTCTCCGACGTGCTCGGCGAGCCGGCGGCCCTCGCGGGGGCGGCCCGGTGAGGCGTGGGGGCCGTCACACCGCGCCGGGACGGCGTGAGAGAGTGACCGGCATGCGTGCTCGCCGTCTTGTCGCCGTCGCCAGCGTGGCGGTCGGCCTCGTCGCCCTCGCCGGATGCCGTACCGAGCCGGGTGTCGCCGCGTACGTCGGTGACCAGCGGATCACCGAGGAGGCCGTGAACGGAATCCTCGACGAGCTGCGGGCACAGACCGCCGCCCCGACGGCCGCGCCGGACGCGCCGGAGGCGGCCCAGCCGACGCCGCCGCTGCCCGGCCGGGCCCAGATCGTCGGCACGCTCGTGCTGGGCGAGGTGTGCGAGCGGGTGTCCGCCGACAAGGGCTACCGCCCGCAGGGCCGGGCGGAGCCGGCCCAGGTCGCCCGCCAGCTCGGCCTCGCCCCGGAGACGGAGTACGTGCGCGAGGTCGCCACCCTCTACACCTGCCTCTCCGGCATCCCCACCGGCACGCCGGCCGCGCCGACCGAGCAGGAGCTGGCCGACCTCATCGCCGCCGGCCGCAAGGCGGGCGTGATCCCGGCGGACGTTCCCGACGACGCCGCCGCCGGGCAGCTCGACGGCGACCAGCTGCGGCTGGCCCTCGCCACCCGCCGGTCGCTGGCCGAGGCCGTCGAGGGGTACGACGTGACGGTCAACCCCCGCTACCGGCCGCTGGAGTTCCCGGTGCTCAGCTTCGCCGGCGACGCGCCCGCGGTGAGCGTGCCGCTGGGTGAGCCGGGCTCCGACGCGGTCACCGACATCTCCACCCCGGAGCCGCTGCCGACGGTCGAGCCGACCGGCGCCGAGGCGACCGAGCCGGTCGCCAGCTGAGCATGTCGGCGCGGATCGTCCTGCTGGTCACCTCGCCCCGGCTGCCGGCCGGGCTGCTCACGGCGGCCGCCTGGGACGTCGTACGCCGGCACCCGGTGCTCGCTGGGGCGGAGAGCGCGACGGCGGCGGCGGTCCGCGCGGCGGGCGCCGAGGTGACCGTGGTCGACGGTCCGGCCACCCAGGCGCTGCTGGACACGGTCGCCGCTCACGGCACGGCGGTGTGGCTCGCCGGCCCGGCCGGCGACGAGTCCCTCGCCCGTGAGCTGGGTCTGCGCCTGGCCCGGGAGCCGGGCCTCGCCGAGCTGGAGCTGATGTACGGCTCGTGGGACCCGCCGGGTGCCCGGCTGCTCGACGCGGTGGCGGTGATGGACCGCCTCGTCTCGCCCGGCGGCGACCCGTGGAAGCGGGCGCAGACCCATCGGAGCCTCGCCCGTTTCCTGCTGGAGGAGTGCTACGAGGCGTACGACGCGATCAGCGACGGGGACACCGACGCGCTGCGCGAGGAGTTGGGGGACGTGCTGCTCCAGGTGGTGCTGCACGCCCGGCTCGCCGAGGAGCTGCCCGAGGACGAGCGGTGGACCGTCGACGACGTGGCCGGTGGCCTGGTCGACAAGATGGTCCGGCGTAACCCGCACGTCTTCGCCGACGGCCGGGCGGCGTCGATCGAGGAGATCGAGGCGAGCTGGGAGCGGATCAAGCGGGCCGAGAAGGCGCGCGACTCGGTGCTCGACGGCATCGCCATGAGCCAGCCCGCTCTCGCTCTGGCGGCGAAGATCCTCGAGCGCGCCGCCCGCATCGGCCTGGCCGTCCCACCCCCGCTGGCGGACACCCAGGTGGACCCGGAGGCAAGACTCGGCGCAGGTCTCCTGACCACCGTCGCCGCCGCGCGGGAAGCCGACCTGGACCCGGAAGCGGCCCTCCGCCGCGCCACCCTGGCCTACGCGGAAGCGGTCCGCGCCGCCGAAGGCGCCGCCCCGCAAAGTTGATCATGGAGTTGGCGGGTGCGTACGAGATCGAATCACCCGCTAACGTCATGATCGACGCCGATCGGCGCCAGGCGGGTGCGGGTGCTGGGTGATCGGTAGGGTGCTTCCCATGCAGGAGTTCGGGCCGCTGGCTGAGCGGATCGTCGACGCGTTGCTGGAGAGCCGGCCCGGACTGGCCGCCACGGCGGGGGATCACCGGCACGACGACCGGTTGCCGGACTGGTCCGCCGACGCGCTGGCCGCCGATCGGGCGATGCTGCGGGACGCGGCCGACGCGCTGTCCGAGGTGGACGGCGACGCGCTCGACGTGGACGACCAGGTGGACCACGCCCTGCTGACCGCTCTCGTCGACCGGGAGCTGTTCGAGCGGGACGAGATCCGCGCACACGAGTGGGACCCGCTCCGGCACAACCCCGGCGGGCTGCTGCACGCGCTGGTCGCCCGCCCGTACGCCCCGGTCGAGGTCCGGCTGGACAGCCTCGCCGGCCGGCTGGAGGCCCTGCCCGACGCCCTCGCCACCGCGCGCGCGACGCTGCGCGACATGCCGCGGATCCACGCCGAGACGGCGGTCGGGCAGTTCACCGGCACCGCGGCGCTGATCCGCGACGAGGTGCCGGCGCTGCTCGACGCGGCACCCGCGCGGCACGACCGCGTCGCGCCCGCCGCGGCCACGGCCATCGCGGCGATCGAGGAGTTCGTGGCGTGGCTGCGCACCGGCCTCGCCGCCGACGCCGGGCCGGGCCGCGACCCGCGCCTGGGGCGCCGCCGGTGGGAGGCGCGGCTGTGGCACACGCTCGACACGGAGCTGGGCGCCGCCGAGATCCAGCGGCGGGCCTGGGTCAACCTGGACCGGGTCACCGAGGAGATCCGTGCGGCGGCCGTCGAGCTGGTCGGTGGGCCGGCCGACGACGAGACGGTACGCCGGGCGCTGGACCTGCTCGCCGCCGAGCACCCGGACGACCACACCATCGTCGACCTCGCCTCGACGGCGCTCGACGAGGCGAGCGACTTCGTCCGCGCCCACGACCTGGTGACCCTGGTCGACGACCCGTGCGTGATCCAGGTGATGCCGGAGTTCGCGCGCGGCGTGGCGGTCGCGTACTGCGACTCGCCGGGGCCGCTGGAGACGGCCGACGTGCCGACGTTCTACTGCATCGCGCCCACCCCGTCCGACTGGCCGGCGCACCGGGTCGAGTCGTTCTACCGGGAGTACAACGACCACATGATCCGCAACCTCACGGTGCACGAGGCGATGCCCGGGCACTTCCTCCAGCTCGCGCACGCCCGCCGGCACGTCGGTGGCACCCGGGTGCGGGCCCTCGCCCGGTCCGGGCCGTTCATCGAGGGCTGGGCGGTGCACGCCGAGGAGGTGATGTCCGGGCGCGGTTTCGGGGGTGTGCCGGTGCGGTTGCAGCAGCTCAAGATGCAGCTGCGGATGACGATCAACGCCCTGCTCGACCAGTTGGTGCACTGCGAGGGGATGACCGAGGCGGACGCGATGGCGCTGATGACCGAGCGTGGCTTCCAGGAGGAGGGCGAGGCCGCCGGCAAGTGGCGGCGGGCGCTGCTCACGTCGACGCAGCTGTCCACGTACTTCGTCGGGTACACCGAGGTCGCCGAGATCGCCGCCGCTCGCCCCGACGGGGTGTCCGTCCGGGACTGGCACGACGCGATGCTCGCCCACGACTGCCCGCCCCCACGCCACCTGCGCACCCTGCTCGGGGTGTAAGGAAGGGCCCCCTGTTAACGCCTGCGGTGGAGGAAGGGCCCCTTCTCAACGCTGATGCCCGGCGCGTCAGCGCCGCCCGCCGGTCGCGCGGCGTCGATCAGCCAGCGGGAGATCGAGTACGCGGGCGGCAACTCCGCCGGCAGCCGGTCGAGCGGGAACCAGCGCGCCTCGGTCAGCTCCGTCCCGTCGACCACCGGCTCGGCCGGCGGGCCGGCGGCTCGGGCGGTGAAACCGGTCAGCAGCGTCCCCGGCCCGGACATCGCCCACGGCTGGCTGCCGAAGTACGCCACCTGGGCGACGGTCAACCCGACCTCCTCGCGCACCTCCCGGTGGACGGCCGCCTCCAGCGTCTCGCCGGCCTCCACGAAGCCCGCGACCAGCGCCCACAGCCCGGTCGGCCCGTACGCGTGCCGCACGAGCAGTAGCTCGTCGGGGCCACCGTCGGGGCCGGGTCGGGTGATCGCCACCAGGACGGCGGCGGAGAGCTGCATCGGCACGTACAGCTCGCAGCCGGGGCAGCGCCGCGCCATCTCGCCGGGCACGTCGGCGAGCTCCGCCCGGCAGGCTCCGCACCAGCGGTGCGTCCGCCGCCAGGTGACGACGGCCAGTGCCCGCCCGGCGAGCGTCGCGTACGGCTCGGGGACCAGGGCGGCGAGGGACGGCCAGCTGTGCCATCGGCCGGGCAGGCTCTCCGTCACCGGCGCGTCGACGGCCCACACCGGGCGGCCGTCGAGCGTGCCGAGCGGCACCCACGGGCTGTCGGCGGGCAGGTCGGCGACCCGGAGGAAGCTGCCGTCCGCGCCGGTGAGCAGCTTCCGTCCGGCCACCGGCAGCGCCAGGTCCCCGGCGTCGGGTGTGCCGGCGGCGCCGGCTCCGGGGACGAAACCGGGGGCAGCGACGGGACCGGTCCCGCCGCCGGACGCGGAGGGACGAGCCGCGCCCGGGCCCTCCGCCGGGGGCGGGCCGACCCTGCGGTTCCCGTCCGCCGTGTCGTTTCCGGCCGTCCGGTCGTTCCCGGTCGTCCGGTCGGTCACGAGTCGGCCGGCCGGCGGTCGACCACGCCCGCGCCGGGCGGCAGCTCGAACGCCATGCTGTCGACGGCCTCCCGGTAGCGGGTGAGGGCCAGCTCGACCGGCTTACCGTCCACCTGGCCGGTGAAGCTGGCCAGCGCCCCTTCCGTGGTGACGCAGGCGCTGAAGTCGTCGGCCGTATCCCGGACCTCGACGCAGGTGGCGTGCCGCCCGGCGAGGGTGGTGTCACTGTTCGTGATGACCGCGTCCGGGTCGAGGGCGGCGGCGGTCAACAGGCCCACCACCATCGGCGGGGTGACCAGGCCCTGCCGCTTGGCCTCGGCGAACACGGTGACCGACGGCTTGGCGGTGGCGACCGGCGGCGGCTCCAGCGTGCAGACCGTCTGACCGCCGGACGTCTCGCACCTCGTGGTCGCCTCCTCGGTGACCGTCAGCTTGCCCCCGGGCCACGTGTACGCCGACCGCGCCGGCTCCTGGTCCTGGGCGATCGTCGCGGTCTTGCCGGCGGGGAGCTGGTAGTCGGCCGAGTAGGTCAGCGTCAGAGCCCGGTCCAGCCGGGTCGCGAGATCGTTGACCAGGTCGGAGCGGCCGATGGCCCGGCCGGCGTCGTCGAGGGTCTGACAGCCGGTGACCGTGAGCGACGCGACGACCGAGACGGCGAGCAGGCGGAGCGGGGTCGAGGGGGCGGCCATGGCGACCAGCCTTGCCGATCGGGTCAAGCGCGCGCAAACCCGTTGTCGGTTGACGTACGAGAATCCGGGAATGTCCGTAGCGCGGGCGACAGCCGGACACACAGCGTGACCGGCGGGCCGTCCGCCGGTACGCCGGGCGACGCGGTGCGGCACCGGGACGCCCGATACGCTGCGTGGCAACACCTGCCTCAGCCGCACCGTCGCGGCCCATACCGGACCGGCACACACAAACGAGGAGCGACTCAGTGGCAACCATCGAGGGAATCGTCGCCCGGGAGATCCTCGACTCGCGGGGCAACCCGACGGTCGAGGTCGAGGTCGGGCTCGACGACGGCACGATCGCCCGCGCCGCGGTCCCGTCCGGCGCCTCGACCGGCGCCTTCGAGGCGATCGAGCTGCGCGACGGTGACAAGGACCGCTACCTGGGCAAGGGCGTGGAGGACGCCGTCTCGAACATCGAGGACAAGATCGTCGACGAGCTGATCGGGTACGAGGCCAGCGAGCAGCGCCTGATCGACCAGAAGATGCTCGACATCGACGGCACCGACAACAAGAGCGAGCTGGGCGCGAACGCGATCCTGGGCGTCTCCCTGGCGGTGGCGAAGGCGGCCGCCGGCAGCGCCGAGCTGAGCCTGTTCCGCTACCTCGGCGGGCCGAACGCGCACCTGCTGCCGGTCCCGATGATGAACATCCTCAACGGTGGCGCCCACGCGGACTCCAACGTCGACATCCAGGAGTTCATGATCGCGCCGATCGGCGCGCCCAGCTTCCGCGAGGCGCTGCGCTCCGGCGCGGAGGTCTACCATGCGCTCAAGTCGGTGCTGAAGAAGCAGAACCTGTCCACCGGCCTCGGTGACGAGGGCGGCTTCGCGCCGAACCTGCCCACCAACGCCGCCGCCCTGGACCTCATCGCGGAGGCCGTCGAGAAGGCCGGTTACCGGCTCGGCACCGACATCGTCTTCGCGCTGGACGTGGCGGCCACGGAGTTCTTCGAGAACGGCACCTACACCTTCGAGGGCGCCACGAAGACCGCCGAGGAGATGAGCACCTACTACACCAAACTCGCCGACCAGTACCCGATCGTGTCCATCGAGGACCCGCTGGCGGAGGACGACTGGTCCGGCTGGCAGACGCTGACCGCGTCCATCGGCGACCGTATCCAGATCGTCGGCGACGACCTGTTCGTCACCAACCCGCAGCGCATCGCCCGCGGCATCGCCGAGAACGCCGCCAACGCCGTCCTCGTGAAGGTCAACCAGATCGGGTCGCTCACCGAGACCCTGGACGCGGTGGACCTGGCCCACCGGGCCGGTTTCAAGTGCATGATGAGCCACCGCTCCGGCGAGACCGAGGACACCACCATCGCCGACCTGGCGGTGGCCACCGGCTGCGGCCAGATCAAGACCGGCGCCCCGGCCCGGTCCGACCGCGTCGCCAAGTACAACCAGCTGCTGCGGATCGAGGAGGAGCTGGCCGACGCGGCGCGGTACGCCGGGGCGGGCGCCTTCCCGCGTTACCGTTCGGCCTGAGGGTCGCGAAGCCTCGGGGGAGGGGTGTGACGATGCAGCAGCGCCGCACGCCGGGTGGTCAGCGTCCGGCCCGCCGGCCGGGTCAGACCGGCCGGCCGGGCGGGGCTCGCGGTGCCCGGCCGGTCCGGGACGGCGGCGTCCGCGCGGAGCCGCGGTCGACCGACGGTCGCGCGTCGGCCCGCGCCACCGACGGAGTACGCTCCGCGAACCGCCCGGCCGCCCGGCGGGCGGCTGCCGGCGGCAGCGTCAAGCGGCTCGTCGCACCCCACCCCCGACGGTTCACCGGGCGGGCCACCGTGCTGTTCGCGGTGCTGATCGCGCTCGCCCTCGGCTACACCTACCCGGTCCGGGTCTACCTGGACCAGCAGGCCGACATCGCCCGCATGGAGGCCGCCCAGGCGGAGCAGCGGGAGACGATCAAGGAGCTCTCCGAGCGGGCCGCCAAGTGGCAGGACCCGAAGTACATCGAGGCCAAGGCGCGGGAACGGTTCTTCATGGTCCGCCCGGACGAGAACATCATGGTGGTGCTGCGCGACCCCGAGGGCGCCGCCCGGGACGCGGGCCGGCCGTCGGCTCCGGCCGGGCCGGCAGTCCCCGACGCCTGGTACGACACGCTCTGGTCGAGCGTGGAGGCGGCCAACGGCGAACGGCCCGCCGCCTGAGGACCGGATCAGCACCCCGCACGAACGAGGAATGAGCAGCGTGACAGTCGTACCACCGCAGGAGCCGGCGGCGGCCTCCGTACCCCTGCCGCAGCGCGAGCCGGCCACCGAGGCCGACCTGGCCGCGGTGGCCGCGCAGCTCGGCCGCGCGCCGCGCGGCACGCGGGCGGTGGCCCACCGGTGCCCGTGCGGCCTACCCGACGTGGTGGAGACGACGCCGCGCCTGGCCGACGGCACCCCCTTCCCGACGCTGTTCTACCTGACCTGCCCCCGCGCGACCGCCGCGTGCAGCCGGCTGGAGTCGGCCGGGCTGATGAAGGAGATGGCCGACCGGCTCGCGGAGGATCCGGAGCTGGCCGCGCACTACCGGGCGGCGCACGAGGACTACCTGGCCCGGCGGGAGGCGATCGGTCACGTGCCGGAGATCGCCGGCATCTCGGCCGGCGGGATGCCGGGCCGGGTGAAGTGCCTGCACGTGCACCTCGGGCACGCGCTCGGCGCCGGCCCGGGGGTGAACCCGTTCGGTGACGAGACGCTCGGCCTGGTCGAGCAGTGGTGGGCCGCCGGGCCGTGCGTGGACGTGCCGGCGGACGAGTGAGATGACCGCCGTCGACGAGATTCTTGTGCGGCGTGCCCGGACGGCCGACGTCCGGGGCATCCGCCGCCTGGTCGACACGTACACGGACGACCGGCGGCTGCTCAGCAAGGCGACGGTCACGCTCTACGAGGACGTGCAGGAGTTCCGGGTCGCGGTCACGCCGGACGGCACCGTGGTCGGGTGTGGGGCGCTGCACGTCATGTGGGAGGACCTGGCCGAGATCCGTACGGTGGCGGTCGACCCGGCGTGCCGCGGCCGCAAGATCGGCCACCGGATCGTCGGCGAGCTGATCGACGCGGCCCGGGAGCTGGGCGTGGCGCGGATCTTCGTGCTGACCTTCGAGACCCGGTTCTTCGGCTCGTTCGGCTTCACCGAGATCGATGGCGCGCCGGTGCCGCACCCCGTGTACGAGCAGTTGCTGCGTTCGTACGACGAGGGTGTCGCCGAGTTCCTCGACCTGGAGCGGGTCAAGCCGAACACCCTCGGCAACACCCGGATGCTGCTCCGGCTCTGACCCCTTGATCCACTCCTTGTCGCCGGCATCGTGGGGTTGGGGACGTCCGGACACCGCGATGCCGGTGGCACGGAGTCGATCACGCGACGGGCTGCGGTGTCGCGGCCCGGGCAGCCGACCTGCCGTAGGGTTGCGGGCGTGACGACGCGCGTGGCCGCCATCGACTGCGGGACCAACTCGATCCGCCTGCTGGTCGCCGACCTGCCCGACCCGGCGGCGGGCCCCGCCGCGCCGCTGGCCGACGTGAGCCGCCGGATGGAGATCGTCCGGCTGGGCCAGGGCGTCGACAGGACCGGCCGGCTGGCCCCGGAGGCGATCGAGCGGACCCGGGTGGCGCTCGCCGACTACGCCGCCGAGATCGAGAAGCTGGGCGCCGAGCGGGTCCGGATGTGCGCCACCTCGGCGAGCCGGGACGCGGAGAACGCCGCCGACTTCCGGGCCATGGTGCAGGAGACCCTCGGCGTGCCTCCGGAGGTGGTGACCGGGGACGAGGAGGCGCGGCTGTCGTTCACCGGGGCGGTGCGCGGGCTGCCCGCCGACGCGCGGGAGCCGTACCTGGTGGTCGACATCGGTGGCGGCTCGACCGAGTTCGTCGTCGGCACCCGCGCCGGCGGCGTCGACGCCGCGATCTCCATGGACATCGGGTGCGTCCGGATGACCGAGCGGCACCTGCACGGCGACCCGCCGGGCCTGGACGAGATCGCCGCCGCGCAGGCCGACATCGCGGTCGCGGTGGACCGCGCGCTCGACGTGGTGCCGGGCCGGGAGGCCGCCACGCTGGTCGGGCTCGCCGGGTCGGTGACGACCGTCGTCGCGATCGCCCAGGGCCTCACCGAGTACGACCCGGAGCGCATCCACCACGCCCGGGTGTCGTACGACGCGGTGGCCGACGTGACCGCCGACCTGCTGGCGAAGAGCCGGGGCGAGCGGCTGGCGATCCCGGTGATGCACCCGGGCCGGGCCGACGTGATCGGGGCCGGCGCCCTGGTGCTCCGCGTGATCATGGAACGTGCCGGAATGGACTCCGTCGTCGCCTCCGAGCACGACATCCTCGATGGCATCGCCTGGTCCCTCCGGCGGTAGCCGACGGAACCGCGCCTCGGCGCGTTTCGTTGACGCTACTTCGCAATGCGCACTAGTGTGCAATGCGTGGACACCACACAACTCTTGAAGGGTGTGCTGGATCTCGCCGTCCTCGCCGTGCTCCGCGACGAGGACGGCTACGGCTACGACATCCTGCGCCGCCTGCGCGAGGCCGGCCTGGACGAGGTCGGTGACGCCTCCGTGTACGGCACGCTGCGCCGCCTCTTCGCCGCCGGCCTGCTCACCACGTACGTCGTGCCCAGCGAAGCCGGACCGCACCGCAAGTACTACGCACTCAACGCCGCCGGCCGCGACCAGCTGACCCGGTCCGGCAAGCTCTGGCGTTCCTTCGCCACCACCATGGACACACTGCTCGACGATCGGGGGAGGGCGGCATGACCGTCTCGGAGCAGGAGATCACCGACTACGTCGCCCGGGTCCGGGCCGCGCTGGCCGACCTGCCACCGCCGGTCCGCGACGAGCTGACCGAGGACCTCGCGGAGCACCTGGCCGAGGTCGCCGCCGAGGCCGGCGGGTCGCTGGTCGAGCGGCTGGGCGAGCCCGAGGCGTACGCCGCCGAGCTGCGCGGGGCGGCCGGCGTCGGCGTCGCGGGCGGCGGGCGCCGCTTCGGCCGCCGGTTCGGCGCCGCCGGGGACCGGCTCCGCGCCCGGGTACGGCGGTGGGACGTCCAGCTCGGACCACCCCTGGGGTACGCCACGGCGAGCGAGTTCCTCCGGCTGCTCAACCCGGCCTGGTGGGTGCTGCGCGGCTACCTCGCGGCCATGCTGGTCACGGTGATCACCACCGGTGGTTCGTTCGGCCTGGTGCCGAGCCTCAACGGCAGTGAGCTCGCCGGGCTGGTCCTGCTGGGCGGTAGCGTGCTCGCCTCGATCTGGCTGGGTCACCACACGGCCGGGCTGAGCCGGCCGAAGCGCCGGCTGCTGTTCGCCGGGCACGCCGTGCTGGTGGTCTTCGCCCTGGTCGGCCTGGCCAGCGTGGACGACCGCGCCCGCTGGAACGACTACGGCGGCTACGAGCAGATCTCCATCGACGGCCGGTACGACCACATCCGGGACGTCTTCGTGTACGACAGCGAGGGGCGGTTGGTGCAGAACGCCCGGCTCTTCGACCAGAACGGCGACCCGATCCGGCTGGGCTATCCGGACTGTCCCGACCTCGGTGACCCGACCGGCCGGGGCAACCCGCTGCTGCGCCCGTACCCGTACTGCCCGGAGGCGGCGCCGTTCGCGCCGCGCTTGAACCCGACGCCGCCCCAGCCGGTGCTCCCGCCGCTGCCCACGGCCACGCCCGGGCCGACCGCCACAGCCGCGCCCACGGCGAGTCCCGCCCCGACGGGGTCCGCGTCGCCGACTGCGCTGTCGCCGAGCACGGAGCCCACCGGCTGAGTGTTGAGAAGGGGCCCTTCACCTCGCCAGGCGTTAAGAAGGGGGCCCTTCCTTGTTCCTGGGAAATGGCTGAAAGGATGAGGCTCACGGGGCGGCGGGCGGCGCTGATGATCGCTACGGTTTCGTCCGCACATTCACCCCTCGGAAGGAATCCCCGGGTCAGAGCAGGTCGCACCGCCCCCCGCACCGGACGCCGCCCAGCCCCAGCCCGGCGTTCAGGCGCCGCCGCCGGTGGAGGAGGAGGAGCCGGCCAAGAAGTCCGGTGGCAAGAAGGTGCTCGGCATCGTCGGCGCGATCGTCGCCGTCCTGGTGATCGCCGGTCTCAAGTTCGGCGTCGGTTCGGCGATCGGAGGCTTCTTCAACAAGGACGAGACCGCCGACGCGAAGGCCGGTGACTGCATCGCCGAGCTGCCCGAGGTGACCGGCTCGGAGCAGGAGGAGGTCGACGGCGCCAAGGTGGTCGAGTGCACCTCCACCGACGCCGCGTACACCGTGGTCGGTCGGGTCGACGGCCAGACCGAGGCGCAGGCCCGCACCGGTGCGGCGTGCGACCAGTTCTTCAAGGAGGGCCAGGAGGGCTACGTCTTCTCCGCCATCGAGCCGGGCAAGACGGGCTACCTGCTCTGCCTGACCAAGAAGGCCTGACCGGCCCGACCGGAGGAACCGACGGCGGCGCGAATCACCACCGCGCCGCCGTCACCGTGCCCGGGCCACCGACGAGCGAACGGGAGGTGAATGCCACTTCTCCGGCGTCTTCCCGGCACGGTCGCGGCGTGGCAGGCTACCGGCACGTAGGACCACTGGGCGACCAGCCAACGATGACTGACCGCTAGGAGGACGGCCGATGGGCGAGATGGTGACGTACCGGAGCAACGGGGGTACGGGCGAGGGGTATCTCGCGATACCGTCCGGCGGTGCGGCCAGCCCGGCGGTCATCGTGATCCAGGACTGGTGGGGCCTCGTACCCCACGTCCGGGCGGTCGTCGACCGGTTCGCCGAGGCCGGTTTCGTGGCCCTCGCCCCGGACTTCCGGCACGGCGGGCCGGCCAGCAAGCCGGACGAGCCCCGCCTGATCCTGAACAGCACGCAGATGGACGAGGCCGCCGCCGACATCGCGGTCGCGGCCGACTACCTCGCCGGCCGCCTCGAGGTCGCCGGCAAGATCGGCTGTGCGGGGTTCTGCGCCGGGGCGAGCCTGGCCCTGTGGGCCGCCACCCGTACCGAGCGCATCGTGGCGACCGCCGCGTTCTACCCCCGCCTGCCGTGGGAGGGGATGCGTCCGGAGTGGAGCGACTACGCGGGCAAGGCCGCCGTCATCCACTGCTCCGAGGCCGACGGCACCTCGGCGGCCGACGGCGTCCAGACGGTCCGCCGGGCCATCGAGAACGCCGGCGGCACCTGCCAGACGTACGACTACCCGGGCACCGCGCACGCGTTCTTCAACGAGGACCGGCCGGAGAACTTCGACCAGCGGGCCGCCGCCACCGCCTGGGCCCGCACCCTCGAACTCTTCCGGGCGAAGCTTGGCTGAGGCACGTACGGCCGAGGAGGTCGTCGCCCGCGCCGCGCGGGCGACCGACCTGGCCGACCTCGACGGCGCGGTGAGCGACTGCTTCGCCTGCCCTCGGTTGGTCGACTGGCGTGAGGAGGTCGCCCGCACCCGCCGGGCGGCGTTCCGCGACCAGGAGTACTGGGGCCGCCCGGTGCCCGGCTTCGGCGACCCGACCGCCCGCATCGCGATCCTCGGCCTCGCTCCCGCCGCTCACGGCGGCAACCGCACCGGCCGCATCTTCACCGGTGACCGCTCGGGCGACGTCCTCTTCGCCGCCCTGCACCGGGCGGGGCTCGCGAACCAGCCGACCAGCGTCGCCGCCGACGACGGGCTGGCGCTCCGGGACACCCGGATCTTCGCGGCGGTGCGCTGCGCGCCGCCGGACAACAAGCCCACCCCGGTCGAGCGGGACACGTGCGCGCCGTGGCTGCACCGGGAGGTCGCGCTGATCCGGCCGACGCTGCGCGTCGTGGTCACGCTCGGTGCGTTCGCCTGGGCCGCATGGTGGCCGACGCTGCGTCAGGTGTACGGCGTGCGCCCGCCCAGCCCGCGACCGGCGTTCACGCATGGGGCACACTGGTCCGGAACGGCCGTACCGGAAGTTCTCGGCTGCTACCACGTCAGCCAGCAGAACACCTTCACGGGGCGGCTGACACCAGGGATGCTGGACGACGTGTTCACCCGGGCGAAGCGGCTGGCCGGGGTGGAGTAGAGGCTGCGGGGCGGTGGCGATGACGGACGGTACGCGCCGGCCCCCGACGGCGGCGGTGATGGACCTCAGCGTGCTGCGCAGGTGGTGGCCGGTCGCCCTGGTCGCCGCCCTGCTCGCCGTCGCCACGGTCACGGCCGCGCACTCGTCGCTCGGCGCGAGCCGCATCCCGCCGGTCGCGGAGGACCTGCCCCTGGTTCCGGAGTACCCGACCGCCGAGCCGGTGCCCTCGATCCCCGTCGAGCCTCGCGAGTCGGCTGACGAGACCCGCACCCGCATCCCGCCGTGGATCGCCACGACGGCGTTGGTGCTCCTCGGCCTGGCGCTGCTCGGGGCGTTCGGCTACCTCGCCGTGACACTGGTCCGCGGCGCGGTGCGCCGGGCCACCCGGCGGCTCCCCGCACACCGCCCCCGGCGCACGTCGCAGGGCACCGCGCAGGAGGTCGTGGCGGCCCTCGACGCCGGCCTGGTGGACCTGGACGACGCCGACACCGACCCGCGCACGGCGGTCATCGCCTGCTGGGTACGCCTCGAGGAGGCCGCCGCCGGAGCCGGCGTGCCCCGGCTCGCCGGGGACACCCCCACCGACCTGGTCACCCGACTGCTGCGCGGCGATCCCGCGGCGGGTGTCCCGGCCATCGCCAGCACGGACGTGCTGGCGGAGTTCGCGCACGTCTTCCGTGCGGCCCGGTACGCCACGCGGCCGGTGGACGAGAGCACCCGCGACCAGGCCCGGGCCGCCCTGCGCCGGCTGCGCGGCGAACTGACCGCCGTGGCGGGGACGACGGCATGAGCAGCACCAGCATCGACGACCTGCTCAGCGCCGAGGAGGACCGGCCGCCCCGCCGGCCGCGCTCCGGGGGTCGGGCCGGGCAGGTGCTGCGGACCCTCGTCGCGGTGGCCGCCGTCGTGGTCGTCCTGGTCGCCGCTCTCCGGGCCGTGGGCCTGCGGGTGTCGCTGCTGGTCCTGGTGGCCGGGGTGGTCGCCCTGTTCGCGGTACGCCGGATCGTCTCCTCCCTGGCGCCGCCGTCACAAGCGCGTCCCGCCGCTCGCCGGGTCGCACCGGACGAGGGGGCGACCCCCGGCGGAGACGCGCTGCGCACCGCGATCAACGGGTGGGAACGGCCGCTGGACTGGGCGTCGGGCAACCGTGACCGGTTCGCCGAACGGATCCTGCCCCGCCTCGGTGAGCTCGCCGACGAGCGCCTGCGCCAGCGCCACGGCCTGACCCGGGAGTCCGATCCCGCCCGGGCCCGCGCCCTGCTGGGTGACCCGCTGTGGACGTTCCTCGCCGCGCCCTCCCGCCGCCCCCCGTCGCCGCGTGACCTCGCGGCGGTCGTCGCCGAACTGGAGAAGATATGAACGACGTGGCCCGGACCATGCCCCCCACCGAGGTCGGTCACCTCGCCCGGGCGGTGCTGGACGCGGTCGGCGAGGTCGTGGTCGGCAAGCGGGAGTCGCTGGAACTGGTGCTCGCCGGCATCCTCGCCGGCGGCCACGTGCTCCTGGAGGACCTGCCCGGCC
The DNA here is from genome assembly GCF_040704235.1 of Micromonospora sp. NPDC047707. Taxonomy (NCBI): domain Bacteria; kingdom Bacillati; phylum Actinomycetota; class Actinomycetes; order Micromonosporales; family Micromonosporaceae; genus Micromonospora; species Micromonospora sp. NPDC047707. Next base: position 94,161 of record NZ_JBEYSU010000010.1, on the reverse strand, counting down.
TGGGCAAGACGCTTACCGCCCGCACCTTCGCGCAGGCACTCGGGCTGGACTTCCGCCGCCTCCAGTTCACCCCCGACCTGCTGCCGGCGGACGTGACCGGCTCTTTCCTCTACGACCAGCGCAGCGGCGACTTCGCCTTCCGCGCCGGCCCGGTCTTCACCAACCTGCTCCTCGCCGATGAGATCAACCGCACCCCGCCGAAGACGCAGTCGGCGCTGCTGGAGGCCATGCAGGAGAAGCAGGTCTCGGTGGAGGGCGTCACGTACCGGCTGGACGAGCCGTTCCACGTGCTCGCCACGGCGAACCCGGTGGAGTACGAGGGCACGTACCCGCTGCCGGAGGCGCAGCTGGACCGCTTCCTGCTCCGGGTCTCCTTCGGGTACCCGGACCACGAGGAGGAGTGGGAGGTGCTGCGTCGCCGGATGGCCCGCCGCCGCGAAGAGGCCGAGATCAAGCCGGTCGTCGACTCGGCGACGCTGCGCGCCATGCAGGCCGCGCTGGAGGACGTGGTCGTGGAGGACTCGGTCGGCCGGTACATCGTCGCCCTGACCGCGGCCACCCGGGAGCACCCGTCGGTGCTGGTCGGCGCCTCGCCGCGGGGCTCGCTGGCGCTGCTCCTGCTGGCCCGTGTCCGCGCGGTGATGGCCGGCCGCGACTACGTCGTGCCCGAGGACGTCAAGGACGTGGCGGTGCCGGCGCTCGCGCACCGCATCACCCTGCGCCCGGAGATGTGGCTGCGCCGGGTCGACCCGTCCTTCGTGGTCGGCGAGGTGCTCGCCGGCACGCCGGCCCCCGCCAGCGGCGCCCTGCCCAGCTACGCCACCGGCCGGCCCGGGCTCTGATGGCACTGCCCGCCCCGCCCCCGTACGCGACGGCCGAGCCGGAACCTGTCCCGCCGCCGGCCGAGCCGGAGACCGGCTGGGTGCCGACCCCGGCGCTGGGCCGGGCCGTGCTGCTCACCGGGCTGCTGCTGATCGCCGCCGTCCTGCTGGGCCGGGTCGACCTCATCGTGCTGGCCGCGCCGATCGCGCTGGGCACCGCGTACGCCCTGCGCCGCCGGCCCGCCACGGCGCCGCAGGTGTGGATCACCGCCGCCGACGGTCACCTCGTCGAGGGTGGGGAGTTGAGCGGCACGGTCAGCGTGGGCAACCCGGACCCGGTGGGGTATGACGTGGCGGTCCTGCGTACCCGGATGTCGCCCTGGCTGCGGGTCGAGCGGGCCACGCTCGCCGGCGCCACCACCGCGACCGCCTCCGAGCGGGTCCCCTCGGTGGTGGACCGCCCGTTCGCGACGTCGGTGCCGCCGGACGCGGCGGTCGACCTGGAGCTGACCGGCGCGGCCCGGCGGTGGGGCCGGCACCCGCTCGGCCCGGCCGGTGCCCGGGTGGCCGCCGCGCAGGGTCTGCTCGTCTCCCGGGCGGTGATCGTCGAACCGGCCCGGGTGCGGGTCTACCCGGTCACCGAACCCTTCGACGCGGTCGAGGCGATGCCCCGGGCCGCCGGGCTGGTCGGCGCCCACCACTCCCGCCGGCCCGGCGAGGGCGGCGAACTGGCCGGTGTCCGGGTCTTCGCCCCCGGTGACCGGCTGCGCCGGATCGACTGGCGGGTCTCCCTGCGCACCCGGCAACTGCACGTGGCGGCGACCCTCTCCGACCGGGACGCCGAGGTGGTGGTGCTGCTGGACGTGCTGGCCGAGGCGGGCGCGTCGGGCGGGGTCAACGGAACGGCGTCGGTCCTGGACACCACCGTCCGGGCCGCCGCGGCGATCGCCGAGCACTACCTGCACCGCGGGGACCGGGTCGCCCTGCAGGAGTACGGCCCGGCGGCGCGGCGGCTGCGGCCCGGCACCGGCCGGCGCCACTACCTGACCGTGCTGGAGTGGCTGCTGGACGTGCAGGCCGGCAGCTCCCCGCACGAGCCGTCCGAGTTCGCGTTCGGCACGCAGATGATCTCCCCGGACGCGCTGGTGGTCGTCCTCACGCCGCTGCTCGACGAGCGGGCCGCGCAGATGCTCGCGCGGCTCGCCCGCTCCGGCCGGTTCGTGGTGGCGGTGGACACCCTGCCCGCCGACCTGCCGCCGCCGAAGGAGCGGGGCTGGGCCGAGGTGGCGTACCGGCTGTGGCGGCTGGACCGGGACACGATGATCGAGCAGTTGCGCGAGCACGGCGTGCCGGTGGTGCGCTGGGCCGGCGCGGGCAGCCTCGACCAGGTGCTGCGGGACGTGGCCCGGCTGGCCACCGCCCCGAGGGCGGGGACCAGATGATCAACGTGGTTGCGCGGGTTCGCGCCACCCGGGCCGCCGCCGCCCGGATCGGCCCGGTGCCGCTGCTGGTGCGGGCCGGGATCTTCCTCAGCGCCCTGCTCGGGCTGGTGCTCGCGTACCCGGCGGAGGTGCTGCTCGGTCGCCCGCTGGTGGCGCTGCTGCTGGTGGCGCTGCTGCCGGCGCTCTCGCCGCGCCGCGTCTGGCCGACGCTCGCGGCGCTGGTCACGGTGGCGGGCTGGCTGGTCGCCACCGACGGGTACGGCCGCCCGATCGCCCTCTGGCGGCTGCTCGCCGTGGCGGCGCTGCTCTACCTCACGCACACCATGTGCGCGCTGGCCGCCGTGCTGCCGTACGACGCGGTGGTGGACCCGGACCTGGTCCTGCGCTGGCTGCTGCGGGCCGGCGCGGTGCTGCTCGGCGCCGCGGTGCTGGGCGTGCTCCTGGTGGAGCTGGCGGGGGCCGGCGGGGAGAGCGGTCTCCAGGCCGCGACGGTGGCCGGCCTGGCCGTGGCGGCGGCGGTGACGGCGTTGCTGGGGTGGCTGCTGCGCCGCCCCTGACTCGCGGGAAACAGGGTTACGCAGGTCACAGGGGTTGTGCTCCGTCACAACGAAGGGCCGCGCGCGGGATTAGCGGAGCCGCCCGGGGAAAGATAGATGACGTGAATCCGAAGCGGATCCTTGTAGTGGGGGCCGGACACGTCGGCCTGTACGCGGCGCTGCGCCTGTCGAAGAAGCTCAGCCCGCGTGAGGCTGAGGTCATCGTGGTGGACCCCCAGCCCCACATGACCTACCAGCCGTTCCTGCCGGAGGCGGCGGCCGGCAACATCTCGCCCCGGCACTCCGTGGTGCCGCTGCGACGCGAGTTGCGCAAGTGCCAGGTCCTCGCCGGCGCGGTGACCCGGATCGACCACGCCACCAGGACCGCGGTGGTGCAGCCGATCGTCGGCCCGACCCGCGAGATCCGGTACGACCACGTCGTGGTCGCTCCGGGCTCGGTCTCCCGGACGCTGCCGATCCCCGGCCTGCACGAGCACGGCATCGGCTTCAAGACCATCGGTGAGGCCATCTACCTGCGCAACCACGTGCTGGACCGGCTGGACGTCGCCGCCGCCACCCCGGACCCGGAGGTCCGCCGGAGCGCCCTCACGTTCACCTTCGTCGGCGGCGGGTACGCCGGCATCGAGGCGCTCGCCGAGATGGAGGACATGGCTCGGGACGCCCTGCGCTACTACCCGGAGCTGAAGCCGGAGGACATGCGCTGGGTGCTGGTCGAGGCGACCCAGCGGGTGCTGCCCGAGGTCGACCGGGACATGGGCGCCTACACGGTGCAGCAGCTGCTCAAGCGGAACATGGACATCCGGCTGGACACCCGCCTGGAGTCCTGCGTCGACGGGGTGGTGAAGCTCTCCGACGGCGACACGTTCCGTTCCGACACGATCGTCTGGACGGCCGGCGTGAAGCCCTCGCCGATGCTGGACCGCACCGACTTCCCGCGCGACGAGCGGCGCCGCATCACCTGCCTGCCCACGCTCCAGGTCGTCGACGGCGACCGGGTCGTGGAGGGTGCGTGGAGCGCCGGTGACTGCGCGGCGGTGCCGGACCTGACGAAGGAGCCGGGCAACTACTGCTCGCCGAGCGCCCAGCACGCGGTGCGCCAGGCGGCCCGGATGGCCGACAACATCGTCAACGTCGTTCGCGGCCGGGAGCCGGTGGACTACAAGCACAAGCACGCCGGCAGCGTGGCGAGCCTCGGCCTGCACAAGGGCGTCGCCCAGGTGTACGGCGTGAAGATGAAGGGCTGGCCCGCCTGGTTCATGCACCGGACGTACCACATGAGCCGGATCCCGTCGTTCAACCGCAAGGTCCGGGTCGTGGTCGACTGGTCGCTGGCGTTCTTCCTCAAGCGTGAGGTGGTCGCCCTCGGCCAGCTGCACGACCCGCGCGAGGAGTTCGCGGAGGCCTCCCAGCCGGTCGGTGCCGGCGCCCGCTGACAACGTAAGGAAGGGCCCCTTCTTACCGCCTGCGGTAGAGGAAGGGGCCCTCCTTAACGTTCCGGGCGGGGTCAGACCCGCCAGATCCAGGCGTCGGCGATCCGCGTCGAGGGTCCGTAGAGCTGCTCCAACGTTCCGCGCAGGCTGTCCGCGTGCCGGGTGTCGACGGCCAGGGCCATGCACGAGGCGCCCCAGAAGTCGACATCCTGGGCGGCCTGCCGCCGCTGCTCCTCGCCGACGATCGGCTGGACCCCCCGCTTCCACACCTGGTCGAGAAGGACCGAGGTGGGGCGGCGGGCGGTACCCATCGCCGCCGTTCCGTCCCGGCCGTACGGCCCGATGAAGAACCCCTCGGGCATGCCGAACCCGGCGTCGGCGCTGGTCGCCCAGCGCATCGGCCACGGTTCGCGGGGCGTGGCGAGCGGCACCGGGACCAGTACGCCGCCGGGCGGCACACACTGCCGCCAGTGACCGGCCGTGATGAACTCGGGCACGGCCGGTCGGGCGGCGGTGGGCAGCGGAAGCGGGAACAGCGGCAGTAGCGCCGCGCCGACCGCCGCCGGCACCCACGCCCGGGCCCGGCCGCCACGGCGCAGCGCGCGGTCGAGCGCCAGCACCAGCACCGTGCCGATCAGCGGAAGCACCGGGAGCGCGAACCGCATCGGCAGCGCGCCGTCCACCACCGGCAGGCCGGAGATGAGAGCGTACGGGCCGGGAAGGGCGGTGCGGCTTCCGTCGAGCACCACCCGCGGGCCGAGCGACAGCGCACCCATCACGAGTGTCGCGACCACACACGCCACCACGAGCGGGCGGCGACCGAGCCAGAGCGCGCAGGCGGCGGCGACCAGCAGCAGCGGCCAGCCGAGGAAGGTGTTGTACTCCGCCGGGCCGGTGGTCAGCCGGGCCGAGGAGTCGGTGCCGAGGAGCGACAGCGGCGACACCGCCCACCAGCTGCGCAGGTCGGCCGAGAAGTAGTGCGGGCTGAACATCCCGTCGGCGACGCCCTGCGGCCCGGCGAACTGGAACCACAGCGGCCACACCAGCACGAGCAGGGCGGTCCCGGTGGCGAGCAGCAGCCCGCCGGCGAAGCCGGACAGCGCGCGGCGGGCGAGGTCCCGGTCCGTCACCGCGTACGTGACGGCCATCACCAGCAGTGTGAGCGCGGTGAGGAAGAGCACCTCCTCGCCGATGAACACCTGGACGCTGACCGCCGCCGCCAGACCCAGCGCGGGCCCGACCACGCGCCGCCGGTCCGGCCCGGCGACTGCCGGGCGTACGCCGTTCCTGGCGGCCGGGTTCGGGGCGGCCGGGGCGGCGGTGGCCGACGTCACGGCGGCCCCCGGGTCGGCGGTGGCCGACGCCACGGCGGGCCCCGGGTCGGCGGCGCGGAGCAGGCGGACCACCAACCAGACGATCACCGGGACCAGCCACTGCGCCGTCATGTGCAGGTGGCTGTTGGCCTGGGACACGATGCCCGGGCCGAACCCGCAGAGGGCGGCGCCCACCGCGGCGGCGGCCGGCCGGACCCGCAGCGTACGCGTGTAGAGCAGGTACCAGGCGGTCGCCGTGCCCGCCAGGTTCGCCGCCGCCAGCAGGGCGAACGTGACCGGCGCTCCGAGCAGGAGGGTGACCGGGGCCAGCAGCACCCCCAGGGCGATCACCGTCGTGTTGGCCATCATGTTCACGCCGTCGGGGGCGTTCAGCCGATCGGTGAGCAGGCCGAAGTCGCCGAGCAGCGCCCGCGCGTCGACGGCGAGGAACCACTCGTAGAGGGCCTGGTCCGCGGGGTTGAGCAACAGGACGCGCGCCCCCGGATCGGGCCAGAGACCGTGGGTGAGCCATCCGGCCAGCGCCACGAACGACAGCGTGACGGCGAGGTCGACGCGGCGCCGGGCGAGCGCGGCCGGCAGCCGGGCCGGCCAGTGCCGGAGCGAGAGCCTGTTTGCGGGGCGGACAGCCTGGTCGGCGGCGGCGTCGGGGGCCGGAGGGGCTGCGCTGCTCACGGCCTCGACCCTAGTGCCGGCCGGGCGTCGGGGTACGCCGGGTCGCCAAGGAACCGCTACGGTGACACTGCACCAGGCGTGTCGGACGGGCTGGTGGCGCACGCCGCGCCGCAGCGTCCGGGTCCGTCCGTCGACGCGCCGGTGGCACCGGCCCGGGTGGTGGAACGGCAGACACGGCCGCCTTAAAAGCGGCTGCCGCAAGGCGTGCGGGTTCGACCCCCGCCCCGGGCACTTTCAGTCATCGCTCAGCTTTGCGATCTCCACGGGATGGCGGGGCCGTCTATCCTTGAGTCTGCACGTTGACGTGCAACGACCCCCTGAGGGAGGCCAGACAGTGAAGACCTCGAACCCGGTGCTCGCCCGGCTCGGCCAGGCGGCCGAGCGTGAGCGCGCCGCCGGGTACGCCCCGACCGGGCCCTACGGGCAGCCCGGCTATCCCCAGCAGTACCCGACGGAGGCCGGTTACCCGGCCGCGCCGCCCACCGCCAACACCATGTCGGTCGACGACGTGGTCGTGAAGACCGTCACCCTGCTCGGCATCCTCGGCGTCTCCGCCGCGGCCGCGTGGGCGCTGATTCCGAACCAGCTGCTCGGTGCTGCGTGGATCGGCGCCGCGATGGTCGGCCTGGTGCTCGGCCTGATCATCTCGTTCTCCCGGATGGCGAACCCGGCGCTGGTCGTCGCGTACGCCGTCGTGGAGGGCGTCCTCGTCGGTGCGGTCAGCAAGTTCTTCGAGTCCCTGTACGACGGCATCGTCCTCCAGGCGGTCGTCGCCACGTTCGGCGTCTTCTTCCTGATGGCCATGCTCTACAAGGCCAAGGTCATCCGCGCTACGCCGAAGTTCGTCAAGGGCATGATCGCGGTGATGGCCGGCCTGTTCGCGGTCATCATGATCAACCTCGTGCTGTCGCTCTTCGGCATCAACACCGGCCTGCGGGACGGCAGCCCGCTGGCGATCGGCTTCAGCCTGGTCGTCATCGTCGTCGCCGCGCTCAGTTTCGTGCTGAGCTTCAAGGAGGTCGAGGACGGTGTCCGGATGGGCCTGCCGCAGCGCTACTCCTGGGTCGCCGCGTTCGGCATCCTGGTGAGCCTCGTCTGGCTCTACATCGAGATCCTGCGCCTGCTCAGCTACTTCCAGGGCGACGACTGACCGCCCGCCGCGCTGACGGCGACGCCCGGCCCCGCTCCGCGGAGCGGGGCCGGGCGTCGCCGTTCCCGCCGGGTCTCGCCTCGCCGCCGTCCCTGCCGCTCTTCGCGATCTCGCGCTTTCCGCCGGGGCAGCGGCGCCCGGACCGGACGAATTGGGGCCTGGAAGGTGCAAGATCGCGGTAGGAGTGGGGGCGTAGACTCCGCCGGGTGGGTGATCCGGAGGAGCGGCTGACGCGGGCCGTCGAGCTGCTCGTACGGCAGGTGGGGCACTGGCAGCAGCCGCGGTGGGCTGCCGTGGCCGCCGGCGGGAATGTCTCCCGGGCTGATCTGGTGCACCGGCTGGTGCAGGAGATCGCGAACCTCGCCGCGGACGCCGAGGGCGGCTCCCGCCGCACGGTGCCCCGCCTCGCCAACGACCTGGTCCTGCCGGACCAGCTCCGGGTGGTCGCCGCGGATCTCGTCGCCGCCCGCCCCTCCGCCGAGACACTGGCCCGGGCCGTCGACGAGGTGGCCGCGACCCGTACCGCGCTCTGACCCGAGCCGGCCGCGCCGCCGCTACCCGCCCCACGCGGAGTGGATGCCCGTCGAGCCGGCAGCCGGGGAGCGCGGCTACTCGTCGACGACTTGCTGCTCGCCGTGCCGTCCGGCCGGCCCGGTGCGCCGCGCCTTTCGACGCGACGGCCCGCCGACCCGGGCGGGTCGGCGGGCCGGACGCGGGTCGGTCAGCTCAGGCGCTCGAGGACCATGGCCATCCCCTGGCCGCCCCCGACGCACATGGTCTCCAGGCCGATGCTCTTGTCGTGCCACTCCAGCGCGTTGAGCAGCGTGCCGGTGATCCGGGCGCCGGTCATGCCGAACGGGTGGCCGACGGCGATCGCGCCGCCCATCACGTTCAGCTTCTCGACCGGGATGCCCAGCTGCCGGTACGAGGGGATCACCTGCGCGGCGAACGCCTCGTTGATCTCGACCAGGTCGACGTCGTCGATGGTCATGCCGGCCCGCTTGAGGGCCTGCTTCGACGCCTCGACCGGGCCCAGGCCCATGATCTCGGGGGAGAGCGCGGTGACGCCGGTGGAGACGATCCGGGCCAGCGGGGTGATCCCGAGGTCCCTCGCCCGCTGGGCGCTCATGACGACCACGGCGGCGGCGCCGTCGTTGAGCGGGCAGCAGTTGCCGGCGGTGATCCGGCCGTCGGGACGGAAGACCGGCTTCAGGCCGGAGACGGCTTCCAGGGTGACACCCGGGCGGGGGCCGTCGTCGATGCTGACCACGGTGCCGTCCGGCGTGGTGACGGGGGTGATCTCGCGGGCCCAGAAGCCGTCGGCGATCGCCTTCTCGGCGAGGTTCTGGCTGCGTACGCCGAACTCGTCCATGTCGGCGCGGGTCACGTCGTACACCTGGGCCAGGTTCTCCGCGGTCTGCCCCATGGTCAGGTAGATGTCCGGCAGCTCGCCGGACTCGCGCGGGTCGGTCCACACCTCGGCGCCGCCCTGCGCGCGGGCCTTCGAGCGCTGCTGCGCGGCGGCGAAGCGCGGGTTCTCCCAGCCGCCGCCGACCAGCGCCTGCGCCTCCGGGGGCAGGCCGTCGGAGCTTCCCCGGGCGTACCGGGAGACGGTCTCGACGCCGGCGGAGATGAAGACGTCCCCCTCGCCCGCCCGGATCGCGTGCATCGCCATCCGGGTGGTCTGGAGCGAGGACGCGCAGTAGCGGGTCAGGGTGGCGCCGGGCAGGCCGTCCAGCCCCATCAGGGTGGCGACCACGCGGGCCATGTTGAAGCCCTGCTCACCGCCGGGCAGACCGCACCCCAGGTAGAGGTCGTCGATCTCGGTCGGGTCGAGCTGGGGGATCTTGTCGAGGGCGGCCTGCACGATGGTCGCGGCGAGGTCGTCCGGGCGGACGTCGCGCAGGGACCCCTTGTGCGCCCGGCCGATGGGGGAGCGGGCGGTGGCGACGATGACGGCGTCGCGAGACGACTCAGTCGGCATGAACCCACGTTAACCCGCCAGTAACATCGGGCGGAAGCCGCGCGGGCGGCGGGAAATGTCACCCCGCGCGCGGCCGACGTCGTTCCGGCGCGCGGCGCGGGCCGCTCCGGGTCAGTGACGGGTGGCGACCGCGGCGGCGGCCGCGACCGCCGGGAGCAGGGCGTGGGCCCACACCCGGTAGCCGTCGGCGGACGGGTGGAACCCGTCGTGACAGAGGGTGCCGGCGTCGGCCCGGAAGACCGGCCCGGTCTCGGTCGCCAGGTCGACCACCGTACCGCCAGCGTCCAGCACCGCGACGATCTGCGCCCGGGCGACCCGCCGCCCCGACCAGCCGACCAGGTGCCGCAGCGGCGGCGCGATCGCGCGGACCGCGCCGAGGTCGGGGCAGGTGCCCACGACGACCTCCACGCGGGCCTCGCGGAGCCGGTGCACGGCCGCCCCGAGGTACGCGGCGGCGTCGGTCGGCCGGCGCATCGTGGTCGCGTCGTTGGCACCGATGAGGATCACCGCCACGTCGGGACGTTCGCCGAGCAGCGCCCGGGCGACCTGCGTGGCCAGGTCCGTCGAGCGGGAACCGGAGACACCCACGCTGGACAGGTGCACGAGCCGCCCGGTCGGGCCCTCGGCGAGCAGGTTGGCCAGCTGGCCGCCGATGGTGTCCTCGAGCCGGTCGACGCCGACGCCGAGCGCCGACGAGTCACCGAGCAGCACGAGCCGCAACGGCGGCGCGCCGACCCGCCCGATCGTGGCCCGCAGGGCCAGGCCGAGCTCCGGCTCAGCGTACGGGCGGTGCCGCGCGGCGAAGGCCTGACCGGCCAGGACGGCTGCGCCGCCCACCGCCCCCGCCGCCAGCGAGAACGCCGCCGCGCGGCCCAACCGGCCGGCGAGGCGCGACGGGAGGAGGTGGCCGGTCACGACGACACCGGCCGGGGGGCGACGATTCGCTCGGTCATGCCAGTCCCTCCACTGTGGGTGAGTCCGCGGCCGGGCCGGGTTGTGGCACGGCGCCGACACCGAACAAGGCCCGTCGGCGAAGCTGCGCCCACCGGCCGGCCGGGCCGCGGTCGCGCCCCCGGACCTGGGCGCCGCTGACCTCGGTCCCCGCGTGCCGCGCCGCCTCCTGGGCGGCCTCCGGCAGCGACCGTACGCCCTCACCCCGGGTCGGCGCAGCCCTGCGTTCCTGACCGGCGCCCAGGGCGGAGAGAAGCGTCGGCAGCAGCGCGGCGGCGGCCACGGCGTACCCCTCGGCGGACGGGTGGAACCGGTCCCAGGCGAACATCCGGCCCGGCTCGGCGACGAACCGGGGACCGAGCAGGTCACCGAGGGAGACCGTCCAGCCGCCGGCCTCGACCACGGCCACCGTCTGGGCGGCGGCGAGCTGCCGGCTCCACCGGCGGGCCAGCCAGCGCAGCGGCGGCTGGATGGGCCGGATCGCGCCGAGGTCCGGGCAGGTGCCGACGACCACCTCGCAGCCGGCGGCGCGCAGCGCGGTGACCGCCTCGACCAGGTAGCGCACGGCGAGCGCGGGCGGGGTGCGGTTGGTGACGTCGTTGCCGCCGACCAGGATCACGGCGATGTCGGGGTGGCAGTCCAGTGCGGCCTCGACCTGGTGCCGCAGCCCGGCGGAGAGAGCGCCGACCACGGCGAACCGGTGCAACCGGACCGGCCGTTGCAGCCGCCGGGACAGGCCGGTGGCGAGCAGCGAGCCCGGCGTCTCGCGGCGGCGGTGCACGCCGTACCCGGCGGCGGAGGAGTCGCCGAGGACGACCATGGTGATCGCCGGGCCGGGCAGCTTGGCGCCGTACATCCCGTCGCAGCGCGGCGGCGGGGCCTCGGCCATCGGAATGGTGCGGCGGGCCTGCCGGGCCTGGCCGATGAGCACCCCGCCGGTGGCGACGGCGGCCGCCGCGGTCGCGCCCGTGCCGAGCGCGACCAGCCGGGCGACGCGCTGGACGTTGCGCCAGCGCGGACCGGCCGGAACGACGGAACCAGCGACCCCCATGCACCGACATTATCGCGACCTTGCGACACGCCGCTGTCGCCGTCACGGCACGCCGGGTGCCTGGAAATCGACGTGTCCGGGTACCTGTTCCCACGACCGCCGCCCGGGTTGCGCCGGGGCGGCACGCTGGCGTGCGGGAGGGAGCGACGAGATGGGGAAGACACTGCAACGGCGGGCGGCGTTCACCGCGCTGGCCCGTGCGCTGATGGTCGGGGCCCGGGGTGGGCCGTCACTCGGGGCCCGGCTGGCCGCGCTGCCCCGGATGATCCGGGCGACGGCCCGCGGGGAGTACGACGGCGGCCTGCGGCTGGCCCTGATGACGGCGGCTACGGCGTACATCGTCTCGCCGGTCGACCTGCTGCCGGAGATCCCGTTGGCGATCTTCGGGCTGGCCGACGACGCGGTCATGGTCACCTGGCTGGCCGGCAGCGTGCTCGCGGAGACCGAGCGGTTCCTGGAGTGGGAGAAGCGCCGCTCGTCCGTCGTCCCGGGCGAGGTGGTCGGCTGACGGCACGTAGGCTGGGCGCGAGTATTCGTCTGCCCGGCCGCCCACCCGGCGGCGCCGGAGGAGAAGGGCACAACCAGGTGCAGTACTACGACAACGTCGTCGAGTTGATCGGCAACACCCCGCTGGTACGGCTGCGCAACGTCACCGAGGGCATCCAGGCGACCGTCCTGGCGAAGGTGGAGTACCTGAACCCCGGCGGGTCGGTCAAGGACCGGATCGCCCTCCGCATGGTGGAGGACGCCGAGAAGGCGGGCATCCTCAAGCCGGGCGGCACGATCGTCGAGCCGACCAGCGGCAACACCGGCGTCGGGCTGGCGCTGGTGGCCCAGCTCAAGGGCTACCGGTGCGTGTTCGTCTGCCCGGACAAGGTCAGCCAGGACAAGCAGGACGTGCTGCGCGCGTACGGGGCCGAGGTCGTGGTCTGCCCGACCGCCGTCGCTCCGGAGGACCCGCGTTCCTACTACAACGTGTCCGACCGGCTGGCCCGGGAGATCCCCGGCGCCTGGAAGCCCAACCAGTACGCGAACCCGGCGAACCCCCGCTCGCACTACGAGACCACCGGGCCGGAGCTGTGGAAGCAGACCGAGGGCCGGATCACCCACTTCGTCGCGGGCGTCGGCACCGGCGGCACGATCTCCGGCATCGGCCGCTACCTGAAGGAGGCGTCCGAGGGGCGGGTCCGGATCGTCGGCGCGGACCCGGAGGGCTCGGTCTACTCCGGTGGCACCGGCCGCCCGTACCTGGTCGAGGGCGTCGGCGAGGACTTCTGGCCGGAGACGTACGACCGGGGTGTCGCCGACGAGATCATCGAGGTCTCCGACAAGGCGTCGTTCGAGCTGACCCGCCGCCTGGCCCGCGAGGAGGGGCTGCTGGTCGGCGGCTCGTGCGGCATGGCGGTCGTCGCCGCGCTGGAGGTGGCCCGCAAGGCCGGCCCGGACGACGTGGTCGTGGTGCTGCTGCCGGACGGCGGCCGGGGCTACCTGTCCAAGATCTTCAATGACGCCTGGATGGCCCGGTACGGCTTCCTGGACAACTCGGGCTCGGAGCCGACGGTGGCCGACGCGCTCGCCGCCAAGCCGGGGGCTCTGCCCGAGCTGGTGCACGTGCACCCGACCGAGACGGTCCGGGACGCGATCGACTACATGCGCGAGTACGGCGTCTCCCAGCTGCCGGTGCTGAAGGCGGAGCCGCCGGTGGTGACCGGCGAGGTGGCCGGCTCGATCGCGGAGAAGGACCTGCTCGACGCGCTCTTCACCGGGCAGGCCCACCTGCACGACACCATCGAGCGGCACATGGCCGACCCGCTGCCGATGATCGGCGGCGGTCAGCCGGTCAGCGAGGCGGTGGCGCTGCTGGAGAAGTCCGACGCGGCCCTGGTGCTGGTCGACGGCAAGCCCAGGGGTGTCCTCACCCGCCAGGACCTGCTCGCCCACCTCGGCGCCCGCTGAGCTGTAAGGAAGGGCCCCTTGTTAACGCCTGGCGTAGAACAAGGGGCCCTTCTCAACGCCGGCGGTCAGCGATTCAGCTCGGTGGGCACCGCCACCACGTCCACCAGGGCGCCCTTGCGGAGCACGGTCACCGGCAGTCGGCTGCCGATCGCGTCGCCCAGCATCAGCCGTTGCAGCCCCTGGCCGTCGCTGACCGGCCGGCCGCCGGCCGAGAGGATCACGTCGCCCAGGTAGATGCCGGCCACCCCGGCGGGGCTGCCCGGCACCACCTCCACCACCCGCAGGCCGCGCCGCTGGCCGGTGCGTACGGCGATCTCCGGTGGCAGCGGCACCGGCACGCTCGCCACGCCCAGCCAGGCCCGGCGTACCCGCCCGTGGGCCGTGAGGTCGCCGATGATCTGCCGGGTGGTGGCGTTGATGGGCACGGCCAGGCCCAGCCCGTACCCGGCGACCGCGGTGTTCACCCCGACCACCCGGCCGGCGGAGTCGGCGAGCGCGCCGCCGGAGTTGCCCGGGTTGAGCGCCGCGTCGGTCTGGATGACGTCCTCGATGAGGCGGGTGACCCGGCCGTCCCGCGCCGGCAGCGACCGGCCGAGCCCGGAGACGACCCCGGCGGTGACCGAGCCGGCCAGCCCCATCGGGTTGCCGACGGCCACGACGAGCTGGCCGATGCGCAGCCCGTCGGCGTCGCCCAGCTCGACCGGCGGCACGGTGGCCTCCTCGACGCGCAGCACCGCGAGGTCGGAGAGCGGGTCGGCACCCACGACGCGGAACCGCTTCTCGGTGCCGTCGCCGAACGTCGCCGAGCCGTCCAGCGTGCCCTGCACCACGTGGGCGCTGGTCAGCAGCAGTCCGTCCGTGCCGACGGTGACGGCGGAGCCGGCGCCGCCGCCGCGGGCGGTCCGCACCGACAGGGCGGCCACGCTGGGCAGCACGCGCGCCGCGACGGTCGTGACGACCTGGGAGTACGCGTCCAGCGCGGCCTCCTCGGCCGAGCCGGAGGCGGTGCGATCGGTGTCCATACCGCTGCCAACGCCGCCGGATCGACGCCCATGCCCCGATCCGCTCAGAGCGAACGCCGCGCCCTCAGGTGTTAATAAGGGACCCCTCCTCTACCGCAGACGTTACGAAGGGGCCCTTCCTTACACCTCGCGCGTGTAGCGGAGTTGCGGCGTCCGAGCGGACCCGATCAGGTCCTCGCGTTCCGTGCCGGTCTCCACCCAGCCGCCCCGCTCGTAGAAGCGCCGTGCGTGCGCGTTCTCGCGCAGCACCCAGAGCGCGGCGTGCACCCAGCCGCGCGCCCGCATCGCGGCCAACGCGTCGACCATCAGCTCGCGTCCCACGCCGCGTCCCTGCTCCGCCGGCTCCAAATGGAGTGCGTACAACAGGCCGGTGGCGGGGTCGCCCTCGTCGTCGGGGCCGACGTAGCTGAAGCCGGCCAGCTCGCCGTCCCGCTCGGCGAGCGTCATCCGGTGGCTGTCCCGCTCCCAGCCCCACCGCTCGGCCCAGTACCGCCCCATCTCCTCGCCGGTGGGCGCGGCCAGGGACTCGGGCGGCAGGAACGACGAGTACGCGGCGACCCGGGACCGCTGGTGCAGCGCACCCACCGCCATCAGGTCACCGGCGGTCGCCGGACGGAGCGTGATCGTCACCCGGCCGAGGCTACCCGCCGGGGCGGGACCGGCACGGTCGTCAGGTCCTCGGCGATCACCAGGTCGCCGTCGAAGTGCTTGCGGGCCTCGTCGGCGAAGCGGTTCGCGTCCGCGTACCGCTGGGAGAAGTGGGTGAGCACGAGCCGGCGTACCCCGCACTCGCTGGCCACCCGCGCGGCCTGCGCCGCCGTGAGGTGGCCGACCTCGGCGGCGAGCGCGGACTCCGACTCCAGGAACGTCGACTCGATGACCAGCAGGTCGGCGTGCTCTGCCAGGGCGTACACCCCGTCGCAGAGGCCGGTGTCCATCACGAAGGCGAACCGCTGCCCCGGCCGGGGGACGCTCACCTCGTCCCGGGTGACGCGACGCCCGTCGACGTCCTGGTGACCGACGCGGAGCAGCTCACCGACGGCCGGGCCGGCGATGCCGTACGCGGACAGCTTCTCGGGCATCATCCGGCACCCGTCCGGCTCGACCAGCCGGTAGCCGTACGTCTCGATGGGGTGCCGCAGCCGGCGCGCCTCCAGCGTGCCGCCGTGCAGGGCGATCCGCTGACCGTCGGCGTCGATCGGTTCGACGGCCAGCTCCGCGGTCTCGTAGAAGCTCGACGCGTGTCGCAGCCGGTTGAAGTACTCGGCGCCGCCGGCCGGGAAGTGCACGGCCACCCGGTGCGGCACCCGGTCGAGGGAGAGGCGCTGGATCATGCCGGGCAGCCCCAGGCAGTGGTCGCCGTGGAAGTGGGTGACGCAGATCCGGGTCAGGTCGGTGGCGGTGACCGTGCTCTGCACCAGTTGCCGCTGGCTGCCCTCGCCGGGGTCGAACAGGATCACCTCGTCGTCCCAGCGCAGCACGTACCCGTTGTGGTTGCGCGTCCGGGTCGGCGCCTGGCTGGCCGTCCCGAGCACCACCAGCTCGCGCATCGACACGGTGATCTCCCCGGAGATGAAACGACCCCCGGGGCTTCCGCGCTCGCGCGCGGGCCGGCTGGACTGGGCCGGCACCCCGGGGGTCGGGTGGCTGTCGTGGATTCGCCGCACCGCTGCCACACGGTCTCGACGATTTTGCCTGTGCCCACCCCTCGCGGGGCGGACGGGATCACTGTCGAGGACAGCGGCTAGCGGACAGCCACCTCACGAGTCCGATTGCTATACAAGTCTGGACCACCTCCTTTCCCGTGTACCGCCACGCTATCCAGAGCCCGGCGGCCGGGCAACGGATTTCGATCACAGGCACCACCGGGAATGCCGGCCCGGTGTTCACCGCCCGGCCAGCTGCCCGTCATCCGGAAACGCCTGTGTATCGGCTGGTCGCGGGTCATCATCGGCTCATGGCGACGAGCGAGGCGGGAGCCGGACCGCGGCGACGGACGCCGGGTGGGCGCCGCAGGGCGGTCCTCGGCTGGGGCGGCTGGGCCGCCGCGGTGGCCGTGCTGTCGATGCTCGCGCGCTGGATCGGCGGGGCCGCCGAGCCGGAGTGGGCCGAGGAGGTCGCGCTGGTCCTCGTGATCGGCCTGGCCAGTGTGGCCGCGCCACCGGTGCTCGACCGGCTGTCCGCCGGGTCGCCGGAACCGGGCGAACGCGCTCGGGATGCGGCGCGGCCAGCCGCAGCGTCAGCCGGCCCTCCTCGACCGTGAGCCGGCGGGTGCCGGGCCGAGCCGGCACCGGCCGCCCCGCCCCAGCGCGGCACCGAATCGCAGGCTGCCCCTACTTGCTCCGGTAGGGCAGGATCCGGGGGATGAGCGACGACGATGGCCGGCGGGATTGGCTGCGCGAGGTCGCGAGGTTCGCCGCCACCTTCGCGCTGTTCGTCGCCATCGACGAGTGGCGGGGTGGGAACGGCATGGACGACGACTTCCCGACGCTGCTGGCCGAGATCCTGGCGGCCGCCCTCCTCGTCAGCCTGATCGTTCGGACCTCCCGCTGGCTCCGCCAGGCCGTGCTGGCGCGGCGGGCCGGCCGGGGCGGCGCACCGGTGCCGCCCCGGCCACCCGGCTCACCCCGGTTCCCGCTGCTCGTCGTGCTGGTGGGGCTGCCGGTGCTGGTCGGCCTGCTGATTCTCGGTGCCCGGCTGTGGAGTGCCGGCTGGGCGCCCGCCGTGGAGCGGACCGTCACCTCGCCGTACTCGTGGATCATCGTGGTGGTCTACCTGGGTCATGCGCTCGCCCCGGGCCGTACCGAGCCGGCCAAGCAGCGCCGGTGGCCGGTGTGGCGCCTGGCGGAGAACGTTGTGGCCGCGTTCCTCTGGGTGGGCCTGGTCAGCGGCGACCTGCTGCCGGACCGGTGGTACGGCACGCTGGGCGAGACCGTACTCGCGTTGCTCGCCGCGACGGCTGCGGGGGACGTCGCCCTGCGGGTGTTCGGTGCGCCGGCCGGCCCCGATCAGGAGGCGGCGGTGATCCCGATGGGACCCTCACGCGGGCCCTCCTCGTTGGCGGGCTGAACGGCCAGCGACGGGAAGTCCGCGAGGTCGCCGGCCGGTTCCGCGTCCCACTCCGGGAAGACCAGGTCGCTCTGGAGGTAGAGGCAGAGCAACTGGGTCAGGTGACGCAGCCCGTCCAGGTGGGTGCGTTCGTGGCCGTGGGTGGCGTCCACCCCGAAGCCGAGCAGCGCCACCCGAGCGTGGGCGCCCGCCTCGACGGCCGCCGCCACGTCCGAGCGGTAGTAGTCGAACACGTCACGGACCAGGTCGACGCCGTGCTCGCGGGCGATCGACGCCAGGTTGCGGGTGAGGTGGTAGTCGAACGGGCCCACCCCGTCGCCCATGGCCAGCGTCGCCGCGTCCTCCCGGGACTGCTGACCGGGGGCCACCACGGCGGCGTCCACCGAGACGATCTCCGCCACGTCGGGGTCCAGGCCGTGCGAGGCGCCGTGGCCGATCTCCTCGGTCACCGTGATCAGCAGGTGGGCGGTGACCGCCGGGGTGACGCCCGCGTCGACCATCGCCTTGCACGCGGTCAGCACGGCCGCGACCCCGGCCTTGTCGTCGAGGTGCCGGGACTTCACGTACCCGGACGGGGTGATCTGCGGGTTGGGCAGCAGCGCCACGAAGTCGCCCGCGTCGATGCCCAGCGCGCGCAGGCCGGCGATGTCGTCGACCGGCTCGTCGACCCGCACCTCGACCAGTTCCCAGCCGATGCCCTGGGAGTCGACGGCCTCGTTGTAGCGGTGGCCGCTCGCCTTCAGCGGGAGCACCTGCCCGGTGATCACCCGGTCCAGGTCGTCGGTGAAGATCCGGACGTGGGCACCCTCGGCGAACCGGGCGCTGTGCGTACCGATCGGCTTCAGCTCCAGCCGGCCGTTCTCCTTGAGCCGCTTCACCATGCCGCCGATGGTGTCCGTGTGCACCACGACCGCCCGGTCCGCCCCCGTGGTACGGGGACCGGGCAGGCAGGCGCTGAGCGCGCCGCGCCGGGTCAGCGTCGACGGGATCCCGAGCGCCGCCAGCCGTTCGCCCACGTACTGCTGCACGTGGTCGGTACGCCCCGACGGGCTGGGGATCTCCAGCAGCTCCAGCAGCACCTGGCGCAGGTAGTCGAGGTCGAGGGGGAGCGGAGCGGGCTTGTTCGCGGTCATGCCCCTGAGCTTGCCGCACCTGCCGGGGACCACAGTCGTTGAGGGGCCCGGGTGCCGGGGAAGAGCAGGTCGACGAAGCGCTCGGCGGTCGGCTGCGGTTCGTGGTTGGCCAGGCCCGGGCGCTCGTTGGCTTCGATGAAGACGTGCTCGGGTCGGTCCGGAGCGGGCACCAGCAGGTCCAGCCCGGTCACCGGGATGTCCAGTGCCCGGCTCGCGGTCACGCACGCCTCGGCGATCGCCGGGTGCAGTTCGGCGGTGACGTCGTGGATCGTGCCGCCGGTGTGCAGGTTGGCGGTGCGCCGGACGGCGAGCACCTGCCCCTCCGGCAGCACGTCGTCGAGGCCGTACCCGGCCTCGGCCACCACCTCGCGGGTCATGTCGTCCAGCGGGATGCGGGACTCGCCGCCGGTCGCGGCCGCCCGGCGGCGGCTCTGCCGCTCGATCAGCTCGGCGATGTCGTGCACCCCGTCGCCGGTGATCGACGCCGGCCGGCGTACCGCCGCGGCCACCACCTCGTGGTCGATCACCACGACCCGCAGGTCCTCGCCCGTGCACAGCTCTTCCAGCAGCACCTCGGGGCAGAACCGGGTGGCCAGCTCGACGGCGGTCCGCAGCGCCTCGGGCGTCGTCACCCCGACCGTGATGCCGTTGCCCTGCTCGCCTCGGGCCGGCTTGACGACCACCTGGCCCACCTCGGCGAGGAACGCCGCGTCGGCCTGGCCACCGACGGCGGTCCGGCCGCGCGGCACCGAGAGCCCGGACCGGGCGAGGATCCGCCGGGTGACGCGCTTGTCGTCGCAGCGGCTCATCGCCACGGCCGAGGTCAGCTCGGACAGCGACTCGCGGGTGAGGATGGTCCGGCCGCCGCTGCTCAGCCGCAGCTCGCCCCAGGCCGGGTCGGTCACCTCGACCCGGATGCCGCGGCGCATCGCCTCGTCTGCGACGATCTTCGCGTACGGGTTGAGCCGGTCGTACCCCTCGGGCATGGCGGGCAGGAAGAGGCGCTCGTTGATCGGGTTCTTCCGCTTCACGCAGAGCGTGGTGGTCCGGTAGAAGCCGATCCGCTCGTAGAGCCGGATCGCCCCGGCGTTCTCGGCGAGCACGGACAGGTCGACGTACGCCCGGCCCCGCTCGACCAGCCGGGCCGCCAGCTCGGTGATCAGCGCCTGGCCGGTGCCCGGCGGCGCGGCGTTGAAGTCCACGGTCAGGCACCACAGGCTGGCGCCGTCGTCCGGGTCGTCGAAGACCGCCACGTGGTCGACGCCGGTGATGGTGCCGACGATCTCGCCGGCCGCGTCCTCGGCGACGAGGTGCAGGAAGCGGTCGTCGTCCGCGTTGGCGACCAGCACCTTCACCGGGGCGGTGACCATGCTGTTGGCCGCGTAGATCCGGTTGACGTCGTCGGCGTCGTCCGCGTCGCGCAGCGGCCGGATCCGCAGCCCGGGGATCTCGGGGGCGTCGGGCGGCCCGCCGTCCAGCGGCAGCCGGTAGGTCAGCGACGGGTCGATGAACAGCTCGTCCGGCAGTCGGGAGACCAGCACGTGCGGGTCGCGCAGGTAGATGCAGATGTCCCGGGCGCCGGCCGCCTCCGAGCGCAGCACGTCGGCGACGGCGGCCTGGTCGGTGAACGTCTGGCCGAAGACCAGCCGGCCCCAGCCGCAGTCCAGCACCACGCCGTCGGCGCGCCCGCCGTCGGTGCCGTCCTCGGCCGGACCGGCGTTCGCCGCCACCGGGTCGCCGCCCGGCCCGACCCGCTCGTACCGCCGGCTCCGGCCGCGCACCTGGTCCGCGAGGGCCACCCCGGTGGCGAGGGTGTCCGACACGGTCAGTCGATTCCGTGGCTCTGGAGCCACATTTCCAGGAGTCCGAGTTGCCACAGCTTGTTTCCGTTCAACGGGGTCAGTTCGGCGTTCGGGTCGGCGAGCAGCGCGTCGACGTAGTCGGCGCGGTACAGGTCGCGGCGGCGGGCCGCCGGTGCGGTGAGGGCGTCGCGTACCCGGTCGAGGAGCTTGCCCTCCAGGTGGGTGAGGCCGGGGACGGGGAAGTAGCCCTTCGGCCGGTCGATGACCTCGTGCGGGAGGACCCGGCGGCCGATCTCCTTGAGTACGCCCTTGCCGCCCTGCGCCAGCTTGAGCTCCGGCGGGCAGCTCGCGGCGAGCTCCACGAACTCGTGGTCCAGAAACGGCACCCGGGCCTCCAGCCCGTGCGCCATGGTCATGTTGTCGACCCGCTTCACCGGGTCGTCGGTCAGCATCACCTGGGTGTCGATGCGCAGGCCGGCGTCGACCGCGGTCTCCGCGCCCGCCCGCGCCAGGTGTGCGGCCACGAACTCCCGCGCCGGGTCGCCGTCGGCCAGCCACCCGGGGTTGAGTACGCGGGCCAGCCCGGCCGCGTCCCGGTCGAAGAACGCCCTCGCGTACGTGTCGAGCGCGTCCTCCCGGGCCACCCGGGCCAGCGGCGGGTACCAGTGGTAGCCGCCCAGGATCTCGTCCGCGCCCTGGCCGGACTGCACGACCTTGACGTGCCGGGCGACCTCCTGGCTGAGCAGGTAGAACGCCACGCAGTCGTGGCTGACCATCGGCTCGCTCATCGCGGCGACGGCCGCCTCCAGCGGCGGCACCAGGTCGCCGGTCGGCACCTTGATCTGGTGGTGGTCGGTGTCGAACGTCTTCGCCACCAGGTCGGAGTAGCGGAACTCGTCGCCCTCCCGGCCGCCCACGGCGTCGAAGCCGATGGAGAACGTGGACAGCCCCCGCTGGCCCTCGCCGGCGAGCAGGGCCACCACCAGGCTGGAGTCCAGGCCGCCGGAGAGCAGCACGCCGACCGGCACGTCGGCGACCATCCGCCGGCGTACGGCGGTGGTCAGCGACTCCAGCAGGGCGTCCTGCCAGTCCTTTTCGGACCAGCCGGCGTGGTCGGCGTTCCGGGTGAACGACGGGTTCCAGTAGATCCGCTCGTGCGTACGGCCGTCCGGCTGGTAGACCCGGATGGTGGCCGGGGGCAGCTTGGCCACCCCGCGCAGGATGGTCCGCGGCGGCGGCACGATGCTGTGGAAGCTCAGGTAGTGCGCGAGCGCGACCGGGTCGATGGAGGTGTCGACCCCGCCGCCGGCCAGCAGCGCGGGCAGGGTGCTGGCGAAGCGTACGACGCCCGGCGACTCGGCCACGTACAGCGGCTTGATGCCGAGCCGGTCCCGGGCCAGCACCAGCCGGCCGGTGTCCCGCTCGCTGATCGCGACGGCGAACATGCCGATCAGGTGGTCGACGAAGTCCAGGCCCCACTCGGCGTACGCCTTGAGCACGACCTCGCTGTCGCCTGAGGAGAAGAACCGGTGCCCCTTGGCCTGGAGCTCGGCGCGCAGCTCCCGGTAGTTGTAGATGCAGCCGTTGAAGACGCCGGTGAGCCCGGCGGCGGCGTCGACGAGAGGCTGCCCGCTCGCGGCGGACAGGTCGATGATCTTCAGGCGGCGGTGCCCCAGGGCGGTCGGCCCCTGCGCCCACACGCCACTGTCGTCCGGCCCTCGGTCACTCATCGTGGCCGCCATGCGCTCCACCGCGCCGACATCGGCACGCGAACCGTCACGACGGAACTCTCCCGCAAGTCCGCACATGCCGGCCCATGCTGCCAGAGGATGTTGCGATTCGCCTGTTGAGATGATGACGGTCGTGTAAAGGGTTGCTAGGATTCGCGCCCCTCGGTCGCAGAGCGTGACGGTGGGCGGGGGACCGTGGCGGTTCGTGTCGGGGGCCGTCACCCTGGGCGGATCTCGAGCGCCCGCTGGCTGTGATAATCACCGCACCTCCGGTGCGGCTGGTCGATTGTTTCGGCGTCGGCCACGGCGTCGCCCGATTCGGGATGCCTCCCACCCGGCGGCGCGAGTTGCCCAGATGGGTCGCCTAAGGGCCGGTCGGCCCAAAGCCGAAAAAACTACACTTATCATCTGCAAGCCGGTTTGCCGCAGAAACCCGGAAACTGGCGCGAGAGAACATGAATCCTCCTTACGTTTGGCGTGGCTCATCTTCCCGAGCCGTCCGGAAGGGAGAGGAAACATGTCGAAGAGGTTCGTGATCAAGCTCGCCGGCGCGGCCGCACTGGGCGGTGCCGCCCTGCTGCTCGGTACGCCCACGGCCGCAATGGCCTACGACGGCGAGGACTCGTCGGACAGCAACGTCTGCGGCAACATCGTGCAGTCCAACGAAGCGCTCGCCGCCAGCGTCTTCGAGAAGAACTTCATCGAGGACAGCGAGGTCGCGGTCGACGTTGACCAGACCATCGAACAGGAGAACGAGGTGGAAGAGTCCATCCCGATCTCTGTCTGCATCAACGACGTCAAGGTGGACCTGGAGCTGGGACGGTCGCTGCCCGTCCCGCGCTAGGGCGCGAGTGTCGGGCATCAACCAGCCCGTGCGCCAGCGTCCCGGACACCTCGCGGTGCCCACCGTGGCCGGAGGTGCGGTCGTCACGATCAAGGTCAGGA
This sequence comes from Micromonospora sp. NPDC047707, assembly GCF_040704235.1. NCBI lineage: Bacteria > Bacillati > Actinomycetota > Actinomycetes > Micromonosporales > Micromonosporaceae > Micromonospora > Micromonospora sp. NPDC047707. Next base: position 71,112 of record NZ_JBEYSU010000010.1, on the reverse strand, counting down.
GGCCCCGGCTGAGCCGGGGCCTCCTCCGCGTCAGCCGGCGGTGCGGGCGATGCCGACCGGGCAGCTCAGCCCGTTGGGGCCATGGTTGCAGTAGCCGTTCGGGTTCTTGGTCGGGGCGAGGTACTGCTGGTGGTAGTCCTCGGCCAGGTAGTAGTCACCGAGCCGGCGGATCTCCGTGGTGATCTCGCCCTTGCCCGCGCGGGCCACGATCGGCGCGAACGCGTCCCGGGACGCCTGGGCGGTGGCGAGCTGCTCGTCGGTGGTCGCGTAGATCGCCGACCGGTACTGGGTGCCCACGTCGTTGCCCTGGCGCATGCCCTGGGTCGGGTCGTGGTTCTCCCAGAAGACCTTGAGCAGGTCCTCGTTCGTGATCAGCTCCGGGTCGTACACGACCTGGACGACCTCGGCGTGGCCGGTACGGCCCGAGCAGACCTCCTCGTACGTCGGGTTCGGCGTGTAGCCGCCCGCGTAACCGGCGGAGGTGGTGAACACGCCGGGCAGCGTCCAGAACAGGCGCTCGGCGCCCCAGAAACAGCCCATCCCGAACACGGCGACCCGCGACCCCTCGGGGAACGGGGGCTTCAACGGGGTGCCGAGCACCTCGTGGCGGTCGGCGACGGGCATCGCGATCAGGCGGCCGGGCAGGGCCTGCTCCGGGGTGATCATCTCGGCCTTCATGCGGCGCAGGAACACGGTGGGGACTCCTCTCGTACCCTTCGCAGCCTGCAACGCCGGCAGACCCGTATTCCTTACCCGTCCCACCCACTGTCAGGCGCGGTTGCGCCGCCATCGCGTCTGTGCGTACTCGTCCACCCAGCTCCTGCTGCTCCGCCAGGCGCCGTCGTCTCCCTTCACCGCCCGCAAGCGCCCCCGGTTGGCAGCGACACGCAGCGCGGCCTCCGACAGGTCCGGCGACGTGAGAGCCGGCAACGGGACGAGTTGTGCCGGCTCGGCCACGGCCGGCATCAGGAAGCGGTAGATGTTCGTCGTGACGCCACGGGCAATCAACTCGCCAAGAGGGCCCGGGTCGCCACGGTCCGGACAAGCCGGCCTGCGCGTCCGTCGCCGTCCAGAAAGGGATGAACGACCTCGAAGCGGTGATGAACGACGGCCAGAACGAACAAATCTGGCTCCGGCTGTGCATCTCCGCGGGCGGGGCTCGGTGTCTGCCCCGCATCGCTGGTTGTGCGGGTCGCGACCGTTCCCGTGCGGGTGATCGAGTCACTACTTTCTGCACTGGTGGGCGGCGATGCCGCCCGGACAGCGGGTGATGTGGCCTATCTGGACAACCAGCTCCAGGGGCACGTGGTCTCGCGCGGCCCGGACGTACTATCGCTGCTGCGGACCTGGGAGTCGGTGCGCGCCGAGGCGCTGTCCGCCCGGCAGAGCACCGAGCTGATCGAGGAGGCGGCACAGGCATGGACCTGACCGGGGCGGTCCGGGTGAAGAGCACGCGCAGCAGCGGCAACTCCGGCAACTGCGTCGAGGTCGCCGGCAACCTGCCCGGGGTCGTCGCCGTGCGGGACAGCAAGGACCGGCAGGGTCCCGTGCTGACCTTCCCGCCCGCCGCCTGGCGCGCCTTCGTCGCCACTCCGCCCACCCGGTGACCGTTCCGCCCCTCTCCACCGCCCCGGGCCAGCCGACGATCATCGAGATTCGGCCCGACGCCGACGAGGCGTTGGCCCGGTCGGTGCTCGCGGTGCAGCACGCCGCGTACGCCGTCGAGGCCGCCCTGATCGGCGACGACCGCATCCCGCCGCTGCACGAGACGGTGACCGACCTGCGCGCGGCGCCCCTGCGCTGGCTCGCCGCGTTCGCCGCCGACCTGCCCGACGACGCCCCCGGCGTGCAACCCGGTGCCGAGCCTCCCGCCTCGGCCGCCGACCTGCCGGGCGACGGTGCCAGCGTGAATACCGGTGCGCCTCGACTGGCTGGCGCGATCGCCTGGACCGAGGACGACGCGACCGTGGACATCGACCGCCTGGTGGTCGACCCGGCCGCGCACCGGCGCGGCGTCGGGCGCGCTCTGGTCGGCGCCGTGCTGGCCCGAGCCGGTGCCCGTCGCGTCCTCGTCGCCACCGGCCGGGCCAACCAGCCGGCCCGCCGCCTCTACGAGTCGCTCGGGTTCACCGTGATCGGGGACGAAGAGGTCATCCCGAACCTCTGGATCTCGCGATACGAGCGCCCCATCTGAAAATCCCGGAAGGAAACGGCCCCTGGAGGGGCCGAAATCTTCCAAGAACTCGCCCGGTCCAGTCCGCTCAGAGCGCCGCGCGGATGCGGTCGGCGTAGGCGGTCGCGTCGTCGTCGTTCGCGTAGCGCGTGCGGGGCCAGAAGAAGCCGCGCAGGCCGTCGCCCTTCGTCCTGGGCACCACGTGGGTGTGCAGGTGCGGCACGGACTGGGAAACCTTGTTGTTCATCGCCACGAACGTGCCACCGGCACCCAGGCCGGCCTCGACCGCGATCGCGAGCCGCCGCACCAGCCCGAAGTAGCCGGCCAGAGCCCCGGGCGGCAGGTCGGCCAGCGTGACGAGGTGGGTACGCGGCACCACGAGCACGTGCCCCTTGAACACCGGCCGGGTGTCCAGGAACGCCACGCCGTCCGCCTCGTCGACGACCCGGAACGCCGGCACTTCGCCCGCCACGATCCCGCAGAACACGCACCCCGCCATCGCCACAGGCTATGGCCGCGAGCCCCGCCCCGCCCAGCACCGCGGGCCGCAGGGCTCAGGCCGGATCCAGGTAGGCGTCCCACTCGCCGTCGGGCACACCCGTGGGGCCGGTCTCCCCGCTGGCGAGACGACATCTGATGTCCGCCTCCCAGGCGAGCGCCCACCGACGCAGCCCATCGATCTCCGCTTCATCGAGGCCGTAGGCGAGGAAGGTCTCGTCGTCCAGTTCGCGCACGCCGCCGAGTCGGTCTGCCAACTCCTCCAGCGAGAAGCCGGCCGTGTGCCGTGCACCCACGGACTCCAGCTCGTGCAGACTCATCCGGCTGTTCGCGGCTCGGATGTCGATGTAGTCGCGATGTGCTGCGCGCTCATGCAGAGCCCGCACCTTGAGGCCGATCGCGTCCTCAAGGGCGAGAACGGGCCCGATGCTGAGATGAGCGGGAGGTCCGATCGCCTCCTTCAGAAGATCCACCTCGCACGCCACCGTCTGGCCGGTCACCAGCAGCCGAGCCATGCGCGGAGTGGCCTCGATGATGCGAGCGGCGAAACCAGCGTTGGCGTACGCATCGACGAGTCGGTCTGCCACCACCGGCAGCGGAAGAACGGTGGCGGTCGCGAAGTCGATGTCCCGCGACGGCCGGGCTGTCAGCTCGTGCGCCGATAGTGCGTAACCACCGGCCAGGACGAGACCCAGATCGTTGCCAGCGGTGAAACCAATCTGCAACAGATGACGATGTAGCTCGTCCACGTCAAGCCTGCAGTTCGGGAATCTGCCGCTCCCAAAGGGCGATCAGGCGTCGAGACGTCAGCCGTCTGATTCGGGGCCAGTCGGCACGCAACAGCGTCGGGTTGACGTAGCGGATGACGTCGTCCCGTTGACCGCAGTCCAATAGTGTCCGGTAGAGCGTGAGCCGTTGCCGCGGGTCGGTGACGTCGAACTCGGTCAGGCCGGACCAGGCCAGCCGCACCGGCAGGGCGACGCGGCCGTGATCGGGGCCGGCCAGCATGTCCAGCGAGGCGGGAATGCGGTCGGCCGCGCCGATCAGGCGGGACGGCAGGGCGGTCGAACTCACCCGGCCAGTATCGCCCACCGCCCTGACACTGCGCTTCCACCGACCCGCGGGGGTGGGTTCCATGGGCTGGGAAGGACTGGACGACTAACGTTTCGGGAATGAGTCACGGCTTCGAGACGCTCGCCATCCACGCCGGCCAGGACCCCGAGGCCCGCACCGGCGCGGTGATCCCACCGATCTACCAGACCAGCACCTACGCGCAGGACGCTGTCGGCGCGCCCCGGCTGGGCTACGAGTACAGCCGCTCCGGCAACCCGACCCGCGACGCGCTCCAGGAGTGCCTCGCCGCGCTGGAGGGCGGCACCGTCGGGCTCGCCTTCGCCAGCGGCCTCGCCGCCGAGGACACCCTGCTGCGTACCGTCTGCAAGCCGGGCGACCACGTGGTCATCCCCGACGACGCGTACGGCGGCACCTACCGGCTCTTCGCGAAGGTGGTCGAGCGGTGGGGGCTGCGCTACACCCCCGCCAAGGTGTCCGACCCGGCCGCGATCCGGGCCGCGATCGAGCCCGGCCGGACGAAGATCGTCTGGGTGGAGACGCCCACCAACCCGCTGCTCGGCATCGCCGACATCGCGGCCCTCGCGGCCGTGGCGCACGACGCGGACGCGCTCCTGGTCGTGGACAACACGTTCGCCTCGCCGTACCTCCAGCAGCCGCTCGCGCTCGGCGCGGACGTCGTCGTCCACTCCACGACGAAGTACATCGGCGGGCACTCCGACGTGGTCGGTGGCGCGCTGATCGCCGGCGACGCCGGGCTCGGCGAGGACCTGCGTTACCACCAGAACGCGATGGGCGCGATCAACGGGCCGTTCGACGCGTGGCTCACCCTGCGCGGCATCAAGACCCTCGGCGTACGCATGGACCGGCACTGCGACAACGCCGAGCGGATCGCCGCGTACCTCGACGGGCACGCCAAGGTGGGTCAGGTGATCTACCCGGGCCTGCCGTCGCACCCGGGTCACGAGGTGGCCGCGAAGCAGATGCGCCGCTTCGGCGGGATGATCTCCTTCCGGGCGGCCGGCGGCGAGGAGCACGCCGTCGAGATCTGCAACCGGGCGAAGCTCTTCGTGCTCGCCGAGTCGCTCGGCGGGGTGGAGTCGCTCATCGAGCACCCGGGCCGGATGACACACGCAAGTGCCGCCGGCTCGCCGCTTGAAGTTCCCGGCGATCTCGTGCGACTGTCTGTCGGCATCGAGACGGTCGACGACCTGCTCGCCGATCTGGAGCAGGCGCTGGGCTGACCGCGGGCTGGGGAGGGTGGCCGTGCAGGACATCATGCCGACCTGGGTGGGGGCGACCGCCAAGCAGATCGCCCGGGGCGTACGCCGGGGTGACGTCTCCGCCACCCAGGTGGTGGCCGACCACCTCGACCACATCGCCCGCGCCGACGCCGAGCTGGCCGCGTTCCGTGCGGTCCGCGGCGGTGAGGCGGTCACCGAGGCGGAGAAGGTCGACGAGCAGGAGGACCTGGCCAACCTCCCCCTGGCCGGCGTGCCGGTGGCGGTCAAGGAGAACACCGCCGTCGCCGGGCTGCCCACCTGGAACGGGTCGGCCGCCGTGCGTACCCCGGTGGCGGAGGCCGACCACGAGGTGGTCCGGCGGCTGCGCGGCGCCGGCGCGGTGATCCTCGGGGTGACCCGGATGCCGGAGCTGGGCCTGTGGGGCGTCACCGACGACGAGACCGGGGTGACCCGCAACCCGTGGGACCTCGGGCGTACCCCCGGCGGCTCCTCCGGTGGCTCGGCCGCCGCGGTGGCCGCCGGCCTGGTGCCGATCGCCCACGCCAACGACGGCCTCGGGTCGATCCGGATCCCGGCGGCCTGTTGCGGCCTGATCGGCCTCAAGCCCGGGCGCGGGGTGGTGCCGTGCCAGCTCGGCGCGGACGACTGGTTCGGCCTCACCGAGCACGGCGTGCTGACCACCACGGTGGCCGACGCCGCGGTCGGCTTCCAGGTGCTCGCCGGCCGTCGGCAGGAGAAGCTGGTGCCGCCGCAGCGGCTGCGGGTCGGGGTGTCGCTGCGTTCCCCGGTGCGCGGGGTCTCGCCGGACGCCCCGAACCGGGACGCGGTCGCCGCCGCCGGCCGGCTCCTCGCCGCCGCCGGGCACGACACGGTGCCGGCGGACCCGGTCTATCCGACCGCGCTGGGCCTGCAGGGCATCGCGACCTGGTTCGCCGCGGCCGCCGCCGACGTGCGGGCCGCCGGCCTGGACCGGCGGATCCTGCAGCGGCGCAGCCGCCGGCACGTCGCCTTCGGGGAGTGGGCGGAGCGCCGGGGGTACGTGCGGGAGGCCGACCGGGCCGCCTGGCGCGAGCGCTCGATCGGGTTCTTCGCGGACCACTCGGTCGACCTGCTGCTCACCCCGGCGCTGGCCACCGTGCCGCCGGAGGCGGCGAGCTGGTCGGCCCGTTCCTGGCGGGCGAACATGGTGGCCAGCATCCGGTACGCCCCGTACGCCGCCCCGTGGAACATCGCCGGCCTGCCCGCGCTGGTGGTGCCGGTCGGCCGCCGCCCGGACGGCCTGCCGGTCGCGGTCCAGCTCGTCGGCCCGCCCGGCTCGGAACTCCTGCTGCTCGGCGTGGCCGGCCAGTTCGAGATGCAGGCGCCCTGGACCCGCCACGCCCCCGGCTACCCCCGCGTCGGAACGGGGTCGCCGGCCCCCGCCTGATCCAGCCCCGCGGTCGGGCCGGGCACCGACAGACGCGATCTTGCATTTTTCAGCCCTGGCGAAGTGGGTCGGAAGCCGCGTACCGGCGACGAAAGCGCATGATCGCGGGTCGGGGGCGGGGCGCGGGTCGGGGGCGGGGCGAGGGTGCGACGATCGGCGTATGACGGAACTGGTCAGCCTGGACGACGTACGGGCCGCGCGGGAACTGCTCGCCGGTGTCGTCCGCACCACCCCTTTGGAGCCCTCCCGGCCGCTCAGCGCGGCGCTCGGCGGGCCAGCCTGGCTCAAGTGCGAGAACCTGCAGCGCGCCGGCTCGTACAAGGTGCGCGGGGCGTACGTGCGGATTTCCCGGCTGTCCGAGGCGGAGCGGGCCAACGGCGTGGTCGCGGCGAGCGCCGGCAACCACGCGCAGGGTGTCGCGCTCGCCGCCGGGCTGGTCGGCACGCACGCCACCGTCTTCATGCCGGTGAACGCGCCGCTGCCGAAGGTGGCCGCCACCAAGGGGTACGGGGCCCAGGTCGAACTCGTCGGCAACACCGTCGACGAGTCGTTGGTGGCCGCGCAGACGTACGCCGAGCGCACCGGGGCGACGCTGATCCACCCCTTCGACCACAAGGACGTGATCGCCGGGCAGGGCACGGTGGCGCTGGAGATCCTCGAACAGTGCCCGGACGTGAAGACGATCGTCACCGGGGTGGGCGGCGGCGGTCTGGTCTCCGGGATGGCGGTCGCGGCGAAGGCGCTGCGGCCGGACGTCCGGGTGATCGGAGTGCAGGCGGCCAGCGCCGCCGCGTTCCCGCCCTCGCTGCTGGCCGGCGAGCCGGTACGCCTCCCGTCGTTCAGCACCATCGCCGACGGCATCGCCGTGGGGCGCCCGGGCGAGTTGACCTTCCTGCACGTTCGCAAGCTGGTCGACGAGGTGGTGACGGTCTCCGAGGAGGACATCTCCCGCGCGCTGCTCATGCTGCTCGAACGGGGCAAGCAGGTGGTCGAGCCGGCCGGCGCGGTGGGGGTGGCGGCGCTGCTGACCGGGGCGGTCGAGGTGGAGGCCCCGGTGGTGGCGGTGCTGTCCGGCGGAAACATCGACCCGTTGCTGATGCTGAGGGTGATCGAGCACGGCCTGGCGGCGGCCGGCCGCTACCTGCGGGTCACCGTCCGGTGCACCGACCGGCCCGGCCAGCTCGCGTCGCTGCTCAGCGAGATCGCCGAGCACCGGGCGAACGTCGTCGACGTCGAGCACCAGCGGGCCAACCCGCACCTGCGCCTCGGCGAGGTGGAGGTCGCGCTGTCGGTGGAGACCCGGGGCGTGGAGCACTCGGACACGCTGATCAGCGCGCTGCGGGCCAGCGGCTACCAGGTGGTCTTCGCGGGCGAGGGGTGACGCCGGCTCGGGGTGTGCCGGCGTGCGTGACGCGCGCGGCTCAGGCCGGGCCGGCCTGCGTGACGCGCGCGGCTCACGCCGGGTCGGCCTTCGGAAAACGCGACGCGCCGGTGCCCAGCCGGGCGCCGGCGCGTCGGGACGGTTTCGCTCAGCCGGAGAACGGCTCGAAGGCGACCACGGTCACCTTGATGTCGGCGCCGCTCGGGGCCGTGTAGGTGCACGTCTGGCCGGGGCGGCAACCCAGGATCGCCTTGCCGATGGCGGACTCGGGACTGTAGACCGTCAGGTCCGTGGTCGACGCGATCTCGCGGGAGCCGAGAAGGAAGCGCTCGGTGTCGTCCTTGTCGTCGTCGAAGTAGATCGTGACGACCATGCCGGGCGCGACCGTGTCGGCGGTGGGCGCCTCGCCCACCTGCGCGGTGCGCAGCAGCTCCTTCAGGTAGAGAATGCGCCCCTCGGCCTTGCTCTGCTCCTCGCGGGCAGCGTGGTAGCCGCCGTTCTCCCGCAGGTCGCCTTCCTCGCGCCGGGCGTTGATCTCGGCGGCGATGACCGGTCGGTTGGCGATGAGCTCATCGAGCTCGGCCTGGAGGCGGTCGTGCGCCTCCTGAGACAGCCAGGTGGCGGGCGCCTCGTTGCCGTTGGACACAGGCGATCTCCTCAGTCGTGCGTGCTGGCTGACAGTGAACTTCCAAGTTACCAGTGACCACCGACAAGGGGTGTCGACGATCACTCACGGCCGCTCGGCGGGCGGTCACGCCAGCACCGGCGACCGCCTTCCGGCGCCGGTGGGATCGGGATCGGCGCCGGTCAGGCCGGCGGTCGGCAGCGCAGCACCTCGCCGATGAAGGCGCGCCCGCTGGTCACCAGCCGGTGCTGCTGCGTCACGTGCCGTTTCCCGGGCTGCGCGGTCACGGTGACCTGCTCCCGGGCGACCTCCGCGCCGGCCCGGTCGCGGGCGCGCAGCACGCAGACCGCGGACCCGCCCGGCGGCACGGTGACCCGGAAGTCGACCAGTACCTGGGTGTCCGTGATCCCGGTGTAGGTGATCACCGTGGCGTCGTACTCGGGGTCGCCGTACTGCTGGTAGAGGCGGACCGTGACCAGGCCGAGGACGGCGGCGAGGCCGAGCGCCAGCAGCCCGGCCAGCAACGGCCGGCGGCGGCCGGGCTCGCGGCGGCGCCCGTACCGGCCGGGCGGGAAGACCGGCGCGCCGGACGGAATTGTGGCGTGCGTCTCGCTCACCGGCGGGTAACTCCTGGCGTCGTTGTCGGGGGCATCGGCAAGAATGGCAGAGTTCATTCTCCCAGCCCGGTCCTGTCGTCCAGCATGACAGGTCGGCGCCGGCGGGTTCCGGCACGGGGGGAGCATTCCGGCAGGTCAGCCGGGCGGCCCGAGGGGCGGACCGCCGGGGCAGAGACGAGGAGCGCCGACGTTGGCAGAGCGACTGCGGCTCATGGCCGTCCACGCACACCCGGACGACGAGTCGAGCAAGGGCGCGGCGACCACCGCGAAGTACGTGGCCGAGGGCGTGGACGTCCTGGTCGTGACGTGCACCGGCGGCGAGCGCGGCAGCGTGCTCAACCCGAAGATGGACCGGCCGGACGTCTGGGCCAACATCGCCGAGATCCGCCGGGCCGAGATGGACGCCGCCCGCGCGATCCTCGGGGTCGAGCAGGCCTGGTTGGGCTTCGTGGATTCGGGCCTGCCCGAGGGTGACCCGCTGCCGCCGCTCCCCGAGGGTTGCTTCGCCCTGCAGGACGTGGCCGAGGCGGCGGGGCCGCTGGTGCGCCTGATGCGGGAGTTCCGTCCGCACGTCGTCACGACGTATGACGAGGAGGGTGGCTACCCGCACCCGGACCACATCATGACCCACAAGATCAGCATGGCCGCGTTCGAGGCCGCCGGTGACCCGGAGCGCCACCCGGAACTGGGCGCACCGTGGCAGCCGCTCAAGCTCTACTACGACATCGGCTTCTCCAAGGGCAAGATCCTCGCCCTGCACGAGGCCATGCTCGCCGCCGGCCTCGAGTCGCCGTACGAGGAGTGGATCAAGCGCTGGGAGGACCGGGAGGACAAGGGCCCCCGCATCACCACCCGGGTCGAGTGCGCTGACTACTTCCCGGTTCGGGACGACGCGCTGCGGGCCCACGCGACCCAGATCGACCCGGACGGCTTCTGGTTCCACGTGCCGATGGAGCTCCAGCGGCAGGCCTGGCCCACCGAGGACTTCCAGTTGGTCCGGTCGCTGGTCGACAGCCCGCTGCCCGAGTCGGACCTGTTCGCCGGGGTGCGCGAGACGGCGCACGCCGGCTAGCCGAGGTCCCGCCGCTACTCGACGGACGCCCTGATCCGACACCGGGCTACCCTGGGTACCAACCGCTCATCGGAGGAACGCCATGCTGACCGCTGCCCAGGTGCTCGCCCAGAACAACTTCGGGGACACCCGCACGGGTGGCCTGGCGGGCCCGATGGGTCTCCTGCTGATCCTGGTGCTGGCCACCGCCACCGTCCTGCTGATCCGCAACATGAACGCGCGGCTGCGCCGGCTGCCCGACCGGTTCCCGCAGCAGGCCGGGCCGGCCGACGCGGCCCGGGCGGACGCCGCAGTCGTTGATCCGACAGACGGCACGGGAGCGCAGGATTCATCGGCGAACCCGCCCAACGGGCACCAGCAGCGCCAAAACGGCTAGTCCCCGCATGATTCACGTCCGAGCAGGTCGTCACCCCCTGTTGCGGTCACCGGTATTGGCTTAGCCTTCCGCCGGGGGGACCGTCAGTCTCTTCGGCCGTGCGGGAGGGGGCGCCGATGACCAGCACAGCAGCGGCTGCCCGTCGCACCTCCGCCCGGCCCGTCGCCGGACGGGGTCGGTGACCTCCGCCCCGGCGGGGGAGTCGCGGGTCGAGACCCGCGACTCGTCTCCGCGGCTGCTCGTGCTCACGGTTGCGGTGGCGGTGACCGCCCTGGTCGCGGCGGCGGTGGGCCTCACCCTGCCGGTCGGCCTGCCGGCCGACGATCCCTTCGGCGGGCCCGCCCGCTTCGGGTTCGCCGTCGCCCTCTTCGCGATCGCCCAACTGGCCCGGCTCCGGTTCCGGGCCGCCGCCGGCGCGGTCAGCATCACCTGGGGTGAGGCTGCGCTCATCGTCTGCCTGCACCAGGTGCCGTCCGGGTGGCTCCCGGCGGCCACCCTTCTCGGTGTCGGGCTCGCCTGGACCGGCATGTCGCTGCTCGGGGACCGCCGGCCGGTGCTGGAGATCGTCCGGATCGCGTCGTCCCTGGCCGCGGCGACCGCACTGGCCGTGGCGGTCACCACGGCCCTGGGCCGGCCACTGCTGGCCACACCGACGCCGGCCCTCGCGCTCGCGGTGGGTGCCGGCGCGGTCGTCTACCTTCTCGCCAGCGCCTGGCTGGGCGGCGTCAGCCTCACGTTGCGGAACGGCACGTCGCTCGGCGCGGTGCTGCTCGCGGCGCTGCGCGGCAAGCTGCTGATGTTCGTCGGCAACGTCGTGGTGGGTCTGGTCGTGGTGGCTCTCGTGGACCTGGATCCGCGCTGGTTGCTGCTGTTGCCTCCGCCGCTCTGGCTGCTCCAGCAGACCTACCGGCACCGGCTGCGCGCCGACCAGGAGCGGCGTTCCTGGCGAGCCTTCGCGGAGGCGACGGCTGCGCTCAACCAGCTCGACGAGCGGGGCGTGGCGAGCGCGGCGGTGTCCGGCGCGTTGACGCTCTTCCAGGCCGAACTGGTCGACGTGGACGTCGCCCGGGGCGACGGGCGCTGGCGGCGCTACCGGGGTGACGCGGGCGGGCAGATCGTGGAGCGGGAGGTCGGTGTCCCCGACGAGGCGGACGACCACCGCCTGGTCCGGGCGCTCACGGTCGGGGACACGCAGGTGGGCCACCTTCGGGTCCGGTTCCCGCCCTCCGCGCCGCCCGGCGACCGCGAGCGGGACGCGGTCGCCGCGTACGGGGACGCTCTCGCGGCGGCGCTGCACGACGCGGCGACCCACCGCGAGCTGCGCCTGGTCACTGCGCGGTCGTCGTACGAGGCGGTGCACGACGCGCTGACCGGCCTGGTCAACCGGGCGGCGATGCTGAGCAGGGGCGACCAGGCGCTCCGGCAGCTCGCACACGACCACCCGGTGGCACTGCTCCTGCTGGACGTCAACCAGTTCAAGGAGGTCAACGACACCCTCGGGCACGCCGCCGGCGACCAGTTGCTGCGGCTGACCGCCAACCGGCTGGGTGCGCTGGCCCGCGGCGGGGACCTGCTCGGCCGCCTCGGCGGCGACGAGTTCGCCGTCCTGCTGACGTCGGTCCCGGTCATCGGGGACCGCGCGGCCCCGATGGCGTACGCGCTGCGCCAGGCCCGGGAGATCGCCGAGCGGCTCGCCGCGCCCACCGAGGTGGCCGGCGTACGGATGTCGGTGGAGGTCGCGGTCGGGGTGGTGGTGGCCGACGCGGGCACCGCCGACATGACGGAGCTGCTGCGCCGCGCCGACATCGCCATGTACCAGGCCAAGGAGGGCGGTGGCAGCGTCGCCGCGTACGACTCGACCCGGGACGCCGCCAGCACCGACCAGCTCGCCCTGCTGGCCGAGCTGCGGGAGGCGCTGGCGACCGACGACCAGCTGGTGCTGGCCCTGCAACCGGCGGTCGACCTGGCCACCGGGGCGCCGACCGGCGTGGAGGCGCTCATCCGCTGGCGGCACCCGCGCCGCGGCTGGCTGAGCCCGCACGACTTCATCCGCCCGGTGGAGAACAGCGAGCAGCTGGGCACGTTCACCCGGTACGTGCTGGACAAGGCGCTCGCCGTGGCGGCGCAGTGGGCCCGGGAGGGCCTCGACGTGCCGATCTCGGTGAACCTGTCGGCTCGCAGCCTGCTCGACCCCCGGCTACCGGCGGAGATCGCGGACGCCCTGCGCCGCCACCAGGTGCCGGCGCACCGCCTGGTCCTGGAGATCACCGAGACGGTGGTGATGAGCGAGCTGGAGGTCATCGACGAGGTGCTCGCCACGCTGCGCACGATGGGCGTGCAGCTCGCGGTCGACGACTTCGGCACCGGCTTCTCGTCGCTGACCTTCCTCACCCGGATCGCGGTCGACGAGTTGAAGGTGGACCGGTCGTTCGTGATCCGGATGGCGGATTCGCCGGAGGCGGCGGCGATCGTGCGGACCACCGTCGGGCTGGCCCAGGAGTTGGGGCTGCGGGTGGTCGCCGAGGGCGTGGAGACCGCCGAGCAGCGCAGCGCGCTCGCCGCGCTGGGCTGCACCGCCGCGCAGGGCTACCACTTCTTCAAGCCGATGCCCGCCGACAAGATCGGCGCCGTCCTCGGCACCCTGCTGGACGACGCCCGCCCCAACGTGTTCCCCCTCCGCGCCGCCGACGACGCCTCCTAACCCGGATCGATCATGGAGTTGGCGGGCTGCAAGGAGATCAAACCGCCCGCCAAGTCCATGATCAACGGGTGTGGTGGCGGGTCAGGCGCGGGGAAGGACCAGGGGGAGCGCGGTGGGGAACCCTGCCCAGTCGGCGCTGGCGATGCTGGCGTGGTGGGCGGCCAGTTCCGCCACTCTTGCGCGGGCGGCGTCCGGGTCCGTGCCGACCGCGGGGGGCACGTGCTGGGCGTCGGTCATGATCAGCAGGTAGTTGTTGGTCGAGTACCAGGCGGTGTCGATGCCGCCGGTGACGTACGCCGTCGCGTCCCCGTCGAAGACCACGAACCAGGGGCGCAAACTGGTGTCGGCGTACCGGCTGCGGGGATCACCGGCCTGTGCCCGGTGCACGGCCGGGAACGCCTGGGCCCGGGCCAGCGTGCCGGCGCCGGCGAGGGCGGCCAGGTGGCGGGCGTACTCCACGTCCGTCCAGAGCACGTCGGTCGGGTTGCCCTCCTCCACCGTGCCGGGGATCAGCTCGACGATCACCTTCCCGGCGAGCTGCGCCCGGGTCGGCCAGGCGTCCGCGCGGGCGGCGGCGTCCAGGGAGGGGTACGCCCCGCGCAGCTGGGCGGGGGTGAACACGCGGTCGCCCAGCCGGGCGGCGAGCACCGCGTCGAGTTGGGCCGGCCCCTGCCCGGTGCGGCTGCTGAAGCCGGTCTTCAGCTCCAACTTGAGGATCAGCGGTCCGGCGTCCGGGTGGGCGGCCAGCCACAGCCGGATGTTGTCCAGGCAGTGCTCCAGGTTCCGGTTCCGGGTTCCCGTGTAGAGCTGGGCGGCGCTGGTCGCGGCCACGCAGTTGTTGTCGTTGCCGAGCGGGTTGGAGTGGCTGACCCGCCACTGCCGGACGAAGATGTCCGGCCAGACGTCCAGCTCGATCATCCCCGGGCGGGCGTCGAGCGCCTGCGCGAGGTAGGTGTACGTCGACTTCTCGTACGCGTTGTGGGTGCCGACGGCGGTGGCCGCCGAGACGCGCGTGGCCGGGTCGACCGCCGCCTGCGCGGGGGTGGGGGTGAGCAGCGCCGCGGCGACCGTGCCGGCGGCGAGGGCGGACAGGAGCGGGAGTCTGCGCATCGGCGTGTCTCCTCGGGTCGGGGATGCCTGCACAGATCCAAATAGATAAATGTGAACGGCGGAAGGCGTGCCGCCGACCGCGGAGCGGGCAGCGCCGGGGCTGGTTATGGTCGTCGGGTGAACCGACTCGCTGACGCCACCAGCCCGTACCTGCTCCAGCACAAGGACAACCCGGTCGACTGGTGGCCGTGGTGCGACGAGGCGTTCGCCGAGGCGAAGCGGCGGGACGTCCCGGTCGTCATCTCGGTCGGTTACGCGGCCTGCCACTGGTGCCACGTCATGGCGCACGAGTCGTTCGAGGACGAGCAGGTCGGCGCCCTGATGAACGAGAACTTCGTGTCCATCAAGGTGGACCGCGAGGAGCGCCCGGACGTCGACGCCGTCTACATGACGGCCACGCAGGCCATGACCGGGCAGGGCGGCTGGCCGATGACGGTCTTCGCCACCCCGGACGGCACCCCGTTCTTCTGCGGCACGTACTTCCCGCAACCCAACTTCATCCGGCTGCTCCAGTCGGTCACCACCGCCTGGCGGGACCAGCGGGACGCCGTACTCCGGCAGGGGGCCGCGGTGGTCGAGGCGATCGGCGGCGCCCAGGCCGTCGGGGGTCCGTCCACCCCGCTCACCGCCGACCTGCTCGACGCCGCCGCCGACCAGCTCGCCAAGGAGTACGACGGGACGCACGGCGGTTTCGGCGGGGCGCCCAAGTTCCCGCCGCACATGAACCTGCTCTTCCTGCTGCGGCACCACCAGCGCACCGGCTCCGACCAGAGCCTGGAACTGGTCCGGCACACCTGCGAGGCGATGGCCCGCGGTGGCATCCACGACCAGCTCGCCGGGGGCTTCGCCCGCTACTCGGTGGACGCGCACTGGACCGTGCCGCACTTCGAGAAGATGCTCTACGACAACGCGCTGCTGCTGCGCGTCTACACGCACCTGTGGCGGCTGACCGGCGACCCGATGGCGCGGCGGGTCGCCCGGGACACGGCCCGTTTCCTCGCCGACGAGCTGCACCGGCCGGGCGAGGGCTTCGCGTCCGCGCTGGACGCCGACACCGAGGGCGTCGAGGGCCGCACGTACGTCTGGACGCCCGCCCAGTTGGTCGAGGTGCTCGGGGAGGAGGACGGCCGCTGGGCCGCCGACCTGTTCGACGTGACCGAGGCCGGCAACTTTGAGCACGGCACGAGCGTGCTGCGGCTGGCCCGGGACGTCGACGACACCGCGCCGGAGATCCGGCAGCGCTGGCAGGACGTCGTGAGCCGGCTGCTGGTCGCCCGCGACGCGCGCCCGCAACCGGCCCGCGACGACAAGGTGGTGGCCGCGTGGAACGGCCTCGCGATCACCGCCATAGCCGAGTTCCAGCAGGTCGCCGCCGGGTATGCGCAGGACGCCCCGGGCGACGACGCCAACCTGATGGAGGGCGTCACGATCGTCGCCGACGGGGCGATGCGGGACGCGGCCGAGCACCTGGCGCGCGTACACCTCGTGGACGGGCGGCTCCGGCGGACCTCGCGGGACGGCCGGGTCGGCGAGTCCGCCGGGGTCCTGGAGGACTACGGCTGCGTCGCCGAGGCGTTCTGCGCCATGCACCAGCTCACCGGGGAGGCGCGGTGGCTCGCCCTGGCCGGCCAACTCCTCGACGTGGCGCTGGAGCGGTTCGGCGCTCCCGACGGCGGGTTCTACGACACCGCCGACGACGCGGAACGCCTCGTCACCCGGCCGGCCGACCCGACCGACAACGCCACCCCGTCCGGCCGCTCGGCGATCGTCGCGGCGCTGGTCGCGTACACGGCACTGACCGGGGAGAGCCGGTACCGGGAGGCGGCGGAGGCGGCGCTCGCCACCGTGGCGCCGATCGTGGCCCGGCACGCCCGCTTCACCGGGTACGCGGCGACCGTCGGCGAGGCGCTGCTCTCCGGGCCGTACGAGGTGGCCGTGGTCACCGACGACCCGGCCGGCGAGCCACTGGTCCTGGCGGCGCACCGGCACGCCCCGCCCGGTGCGGTGATCGTGGCCGGCCGGCCGGACCAGCCCGGGGTGCCGCTGCTCGCCGACCGGCCGATGGTCGACGGGCGGCCCACCGCGTACGCCTGCCGGGGTTTCGTCTGCGAACGCCCGGTGACCCAGCTCGGCGATCTGGTGGCGCAGCTCACCGCCCGGTAGGTCCGGTTGCGGCCGGTGTGTCCGACGGAGCGGAACCGGGCGGTGTCCCGGGCCACCCGCCGGGCGGCGGGTGGCCGGGAGGGCCGGGCGGCGGCGGGACGGAACGGCAGGCCGGATAGGCTGGCGCCGCTATGGATTCCCGTACCGGTCTGCCTGTTGTCGGCATGGTGGGCGGCGGCCAGCTGGCCCGGATGACCCACCAGGCCGCGATCGCCCTCGGCCAGTCCCTGCGCGTGCTCGCGCTCGCCCCCGACGACGGCGCCGCCCTGGTAGCCGCCGACGTGCAGTACGGCGACCACACCGACCTCGCGGCGCTGCGCACCTTCGCCAAGGGCTGCGACGTGGTCACGTTCGACCACGAGCACGTCCCCACCGAGCACATCGCGACCCTGGCGGGCGAGGGCGTGAAGCTCTTCCCGCCGGGCGAGGCGCTGGTGCACGCGCAGGACAAGCAGGTCATGCGGGAGCGGCTGGGCTCACTCGGCGCGCCGAACCCGGCCTGGCGGCCGGTGGCGGCCCCCGCCGACCTGGTCGCCTTCGGTGACGAGGTCGGCTGGCCGGTGGTGCTCAAGGCCGCCCGGGGCGGGTACGACGGCCGCGGCGTGTGGCTGGTGGACGACGCGGCGCAGGCGGCCGAGCTGGCCGCCACGCTGCTCGCGGGCGGGACGCGGCTGATCGTCGAGGAGCGGGTGGCGCTGCGCCGGGAGCTGGCCGTGCAGGTGGCCCGGTCGCCGTTCGGGCAGGTCGCCGCGTACCCGGTGGTGGAGACCGTCCAGCGGGACGGGATCTGCGTCGAGGTGCTGGCCCCCGCGCCGGACCTGCCCGAGGAGCTGGCGGTCGGTGCGCAGCAGCTCGCCATCGACCTCGCCACGGCGCTCGGTGTGGTGGGCCTGCTGGCGGTGGAGCTGTTCGAGGTGGCCGACTCCTCCGCGCCCACCGGCAGCCGCATCGTCGTCAACGAGCTGGCGATGCGTCCCCACAACTCGGGGCACTGGACGATCGAGGGGGCCCGGACGTCGCAGTTCGAGCAGCACCTGCGGGCGGTCCTCGACTACCCGATGGGCGACACCTCGCTGACCGCGCCGGTCGTGGTGATGGCGAACGTGCTCGGCGGCGAGCCGGGCGGCATGTCGATCGACGAGCGGCTGCACCACCTCTTCGCGGCCGAGCCGGGCGCCAAGGTGCACCTGTACGGCAAGCAGGTACGCCCCGGCCGCAAGATCGGGCACGTGACGGTGCTCGGCGACGACCTGGACGACGTACGGACGCGGGCGGCGCGCGCCGCCCGCTGGCTGCGGGAGGGGCGCTCGTGAGCACGGTCGGTCTGATCATGGGCAGCGACTCGGACTGGCCGACGATGAAGGCCGCCGCGGAGGCGCTGGACGAGTTCGAGGTGCCGTACGAGGTCGGCGTCGTCTCCGCCCACCGCACGCCGGTCAAGATGATCGAGTACGCGCGTACCGCTGCGGACCGGGGCCTCAAGGTGATCATCGCGGGGGCGGGCGGTGCCGCCCACCTGCCGGGCATGGTCGCCGCGGTGACGCCGCTGCCGGTGATCGGCGTGCCGGTGCCGCTGAAGTACCTGGACGGGATGGATTCGCTGCTGTCCATCGTGCAGATGCCGGCCGGCGTGCCGGTGGCCACGGTGTCGATCGGCAACGCCCGTAACGCCGGCCTGCTCGCCGTCCGCATCCTCGCCGCCGCCGACCGCACGTTGCTCGACCGCATGTCGGCCTACCAGGCCGGCCTGGAGCAGCTCGTCGCCGACAAGGACGCCGCCCTCCGCGCCTCCCTCAGCTGACAGCCCGCCCGCTCCGCAAGGGTGGGTGCGGCGCCGGCACGCTGCTCCGGAAGGGTGGGTGCGGCGCCGGCACGCTCTGCTCGACCTCGCCGAGGATCCAATGACCCTCGAATTCACCGCATGCCGCGGAGGGCGGTCTGGAGGCGTTCCTGGGCGCGGCGGCGCC
The DNA here is from genome assembly GCF_040704235.1 of Micromonospora sp. NPDC047707. Taxonomy (NCBI): domain Bacteria; kingdom Bacillati; phylum Actinomycetota; class Actinomycetes; order Micromonosporales; family Micromonosporaceae; genus Micromonospora; species Micromonospora sp. NPDC047707. The sequence goes on along the minus strand of NZ_JBEYSU010000010.1, from coordinate 52,688 downwards.
GTTCGTTGCTGGCCCCCAGGATCAGCAGCAGGATCCCGACCGGGATCAGCGCCAGCCACGGGCCGAGGCTGAACAGCGCGTGGATGGCCGTGATCGCGGTGACCGTCGCACCCACGATCACCGGCGCCTGCTGCTGGCTCATCGAGCCGAAGATCAGTACGGCGACCGCGCCGAGCAGCAGGAGCACCTGCCGCAGCGTGCTCGTATCGGTGGCCAGCACGATCGCCAGCGTGGGGACGAAGGCGGCCACCAGCGCCGGCCCGTACGCCACCCAGCTGCTGATCTCGGCGTGCTGGCGCAGCTCCAACACCCCGACGAGCAGGGCCAACGCGGCGAACGGCAGCGTGTACGCCTCGGGCAGCGCGACCTCGGCGACCCGCATGAGGATCCACCAGGCGGCGATCTCGCAGACCACGACCGCCCAGAACAGGATCCGGCGTTCCACCGGCCGACGGCCGGGTCGCGCCGCCGCCACCCCGAGGACCGCGCCCCAGGCGGCGAGCAGCGCGGCGATGTGCCGGGGTGAGTCGTACGCGAGAGCCAGGGCGATCAGTGCGGCGGCGTGGCCGCTCCACTCGACGGTGGCCGCCTCGCGCTGCGCCTCCGGGCGGCGCAGGCGGGGCAGCGTCGCCGCGAACACCTGGAGGGCCGCGCCGACGGCGAGGACGCCGAATGCGGACCACACCGCCGCGAGACCGGCGACCAGGCCGGCGGTGAGCACGAAGAGCTGCGCCATCAGCGAGGCGAACAGCCAGCCGAGGATGCGGGCCCGCTGCGTGGCGCCGAAGATCGCCGCCACCGTACCGACGCCCACGGCACCGCCCAGCGTGAACAGGGTCAGCTCCCGGGTGGCGAGGCTGCCGGCGAGCCCGGCACCGCCGGCGGCCAGCCCGATCACGAAGACGAGCACCCGGGCCAGGCGGAGCGAGCGGGCCCGCTCGACCAGCGCCGGCGGCGGCGTGAGGGCCAACCCCAGCATCGAGATCGTGAAGACCGCCAGCCCGGCGAGGGTGGTCGCCCGCCAGCCGATGCCCAGGGCCACGGGTGTGATGAGCAGGGTCACCGCGGCACCCGGCAGCACCACCGGCACCGCCCGGCTCCGGCGGCCGCCGCTGAAGCCGACCGCGGCCAGCGCGGCGGTCGCCGTCAGCAGCAGCGCGGTGAGCACGTGGGTCGGGTCCACCGCGGCGGGCGGCGGGGTGAGCAGCTCCGGCGGTGGCCCCTGCCAGATCCGGCTGAGGGTGCGCTGCGGCTCGACCAGCGCCACGTACAGCGCTGGTGCCAGCGACACCAGGGCCAGCACCGTCGGCAGCGCGGCCGCGGCGAGGGCCCCGGCGGCCGGGTTGACCCGCCAGCGCCGTGTGCCGGTCTCGGGGAAGCGCCGGAGAGCGCCGTCGAGGAGCACCGACCACCGGCGCACCGGCGCCGCCGAGCCGGCGGGCGGCTCGGTGGCGCTGCGGACCAGTTCGGCGAGCACCCCGAGGAGGGCCGCGGCGGCGGCGTACACCCCGACCGGGAGACCGGTGGGGGCGGCGGCGAGGGCACTGACCGTCGCGCCGCCGACCACCGCGACACTCACCCAGGGCAGGTACTGCGGCACCTGCCGGCGGACGGCGGCCACGGCGGCCAGACCGAGACTGGACGCGGCCAGCGCGGCGGTCAGCACCACCTGCGGCGAGCGACCGAACTCGGCGGCCAGGGCGGCGACGGCGCCGGGTAGCGCGAGCAGTGCGGCGCCCGTCGCGGCGCCGCCGATCTGGGCGAGGTGCGACGGCATCCCCTCGACGTCGATGTCGTCCACCTCGGGCGTCGCGAGGGTGCGGGCCAGCGCCGCCACCACGACGCCGATCAGCACGATGCTGCCGAGCGCCAGCGCGGTCGTCCACGGCCGGACCAGCCCGGCGCCGGCCGCGTGCAGCGCCACCACACCGGCCACGACGGCCCGGGAGACGGCGGCGCGCGGGTCGACGGAGGCCACGGCGGCCATGCCGTACACGGTGGCGACCGTCGCGCCGACCAGCACCGGCGACCACCACTCCAGCGCGAACGCGGCCGGAGCGCCGATGGTGGCCAGGACGACGGCGGCGCCGGAGACGTCGTACCGCCACGGCGGCGGCAGCAGGACCGCCGCGGCGACGGCCAGCAGCAGCAGTGCGACCGGTGCCTGCCAGGTGGAGCCACCGGTCGGGGCGGCCGGCCAACCCGTCAGGTCACCGGCCCAGATCGGCCCCGGGGTGGCGAGCACGCCCAGGCCACCGCGCAGGGCGGACCAGCCGGCCAGCAACCCGATGAGCACGCCGCCGACGGCGAGACCGAGGGTCGGCCCGCGCCGCCACTCCTCGGGCAGGGCGCGGGCGGCCATGGCGACGACCAGCACCAGCCCCGCCGCCACCGCCAGCTGCCCGCCGGGGGCGATGACAGCGGCGATCCGGAGCAGGGTGGCGATCAGCGCGGCGGTCACCGCCGCGGCGGCCAGGTCGGATCCGTCCAGGCTGAGGTCGGAGCGCCGGCCGGCGTCGATGGACGGTGCGAGGAACAGCAGGACGGCGGCGACCAGCAGCAGCGCGCCGACCCACGCGTCGGCGGCGGTGGTGCCCGGTGCCCCGAAGGCGGCGGCGGCCACCGCCAGGGCGCCCAGACCGGTGCCCACCGCCAACGGGACCGGAAGGTGCCGCTGCGACACCTGCACGATGGCGGCGTACCCGAGCGTGACGCAGACGGCGAGGAAGCTGGCGGCCAGCACCGGCACGGTCACCTCGCGCACGCCGGCCGGCGTGAGGGTCGGGCCGGCCGGCGCGGTGGCGGCGACGAAGGCGGCCACGGCACCCGGTAGCGCGAACGCCGCGCCGCCCGCGGCCCACGCCGACACGGTGTCCGCCGGGGCCGGAGCGAGGCGGACCCGGGGTGCCGCGGCGACCAGCACCCCCGCCGCGAACAGCGTGAGCAGGACGGCGGCGGTCAGCGCGGGCCGGGCCAGGCCGGCCCCCGCACCGAACAGCCCCACCCCGGCGGCGGTGGCGGCGTGTGCCAGCGCGGCCCGCTCCGTCCGCGCCGACAGGCCGAGCACCCCGATGACGATCGCGGCGAGCACCATCGGCCAGGGCGCCGCCGCCCACCCGAGCCCGAACGACGCCGGCACGGCGAGCGCGGTCAACGCCCCACCCACCACCGCGAACTCCCGGCGGATCTCGGACGGCAGGGCCACCACGGCGGCGACGGTCAACAGCAGGGCGCTCGCGGCGAGCTGCCCGGTGACCGGGCCGGCCGCGGCGGCCAACTCGGTCGCGTACCGGTCGAGGTCGGCCGCCCACGCCGGTTGCGCGGCCCGGACCGCGGCCACCCCGGCGCGCAGGGCGCCGCCGGCCACCACCACACCGCTGACCGTCAGCGCGATGGCGGAGGCGAACTGCGGCCCGCGCCGGGCCGCCTCCGGAACGGCACGGACGGCCACGCCGGTGATCGCGATGACGGCGGCGATCAGCAGCAGCGACTGACCGGGCAGCGCCACCGAGACGACCCGGCCCACCGCGCCGATCACGGCGAGGGTGACGATGCCGGCCCCGACGTCGGGCAGCGGCGGCCGGCCCAGCCCGAGCGTGCCGGCGAGGCAGACGACCGCGGCGAACAGCAGCGCGACACCCGCGCCGGTCGCGGCCGGCACGGTGGTCGCGCGCAGCAGCGCGGTGACGGCGTACGCGAGGGCGACCGCCACCGCGACGGCGTGCAGCCCCCAGGCCGCCTCCCGCAGCCACGGCACCGGTCGGGCGGTCGGGGCGTCGGCGCCCGCCACGGGGCCGCCGAGCACCTCCTCCGCCTCCTCGGGGGCGCCCTCGGGCCGCCCGGTGCCCTGGCGCTGCCGCGGCGCGACCGGGGTGCCGTCCGGCCGTCCGGTCGTGGCTTCCGGTGCGGCGGTCGCGGGCGTCTCGGGCAGGTCCCGGCGGACCGGTCGCTCCACGGCGACCGGTGAGCGGGCCAGCCAGAGGTCGAGGACAGCGACCAGGGTGAGCAGCACCGCCCAGCCCCCGGGCCCGGTGACCCGGTCGTACGCGAGCAGCGGCAGCACGGGTTGGGCGGCCAGCACGCTGGCGAACCGGGGGGCGCGCAGCCCGGTCCAGCCGGCGTACGCGAACGACACCCCAGCGGTCACCGCGAAGATCACGCCGGCGAAGACCGCGCCGGAGGCACCGCCGTTGCCGATCCGGTCCACGGCCCACAGCGCGTACCCGGCGAGCGGCACCAGGAGCAGCCCCACGGCGGCGATGGTCTCGGCGGTGGAGGTCAGCCCACGCCGGGCCAGCACCGGCGGCGCGAGCAGCATCAACACCGTCGCGAGGAGCAGCACGCCCAGCCGGGCGAGCGCGTCCATCGAACTGGTGGCGACCGCGGCGAAGACCACCGCGGCGACCCCGAGCAGCAGCGCGCCGAGGCCGAGCGGGATGTTCTGCACCTCACGGCTGGACGCCTCCGGCGGGTGTTCCGGGTTGTCGGCGTCCAGCCAGGCGGCCGGCGGAGGTGGTGGCGGCGCGTCGTCCGGCCCCGGGGGCGTGCCCTGGCGGGGCACCCGCGGCGGCGCGCCGGTGGCGGCGGTCGGCGGGCGTCGGCCGGGCCGGCGGCGCAGCACCCGGCGCGGGCGGGTGGCCTGCTTGGTCCGTTCCTCGCCGGCGTGGGCGAGGATGTCCCGCTGGAAGAGCGCGGCCTGCATCTTGGCGGCGATCTGCCGCTGCTCGCGGGCGATCTCGGCGTCCCGCGCCTTCATCTCCGCGATGGACCGCTCGATCTCCGCCAGGTGTTCCAGCCACTGTGGCTGCTCCGCGCCGCAGTGCGGGCAGCGGACGGCCGGCTTGATCTCACGGCCGCACGAGGAGCACTGAAAGCTCGCCACGACACCCCTCCACCCGCACTGTGGACCTCCACTGTCGCAGCATGCCCAAAGCTGGCGTGGATTTCGACCGTTGTCGGCGGGTCCGGGGTGACGACCGTCGGCGTACCCGATGACGGCCGGCCGCGGCAGAGCCCGCGCGACCGGCCGTCAGGCGAGGTCAGGCAGGTGTCAGGGCCGGCCCATGCCGCGGTACTCCCAGCCGGCCTGCGTCCACAGTGTCGGGTCGAGGCAGTTGCGGCCGTCGACCACCTTGCGGCCGGCGACCAGCTCGCCGAGGGCCACCGGGTCGGCGTTGCGGAAGTCGGCCCACTCGGTCAGGACGCAGACCAGGTCGGCGCCGGTCACCGCCTCGCTGACGCCCGGCTCGTAGGTCAGCTCGGGCGCCACCGCGCGGGCGCGCTCCATGCCCTGCGGGTCGTAGACGTGCACGTCGGCGCCGGCCTTGCGGAGCAGCGACGCCACCGCGAGGGCGGGCGCGTCGCGGACGTCGTCGGTGTTGGGCTTGAAGGTCGCACCCAGCACCCCGATCCTCGTGCCGGACAGGTCGGGGCCGGCCGGGCCGGAGCGGCGGCCGAGCAGGTCGGCGGCGAGCTGCACGACGCGGGTGCGGCGGCGCAGGTTGATCAGGTCGACCTCGTGCAGGAAGCGCAGCGCCTCGCCGGCGCCCAGCTCCTGCGCCCGGGCCTGGAAGGCCCGGATGTCCTTGGGCAGGCAGGCGCCGCCGAAGCCGAGACCGGCCTGGAGGAACCGGTTGCCGATCCGGGGGTCGAAGCCGATCGCCCGGGCGAGGTGGGTCACGTCGCCGCCGGACGCCTCGCAGACCTCGGCCATCGCGTTGATGAACGAGATCTTGGTGGCGAGGAAGGCGTTCGCGGCGACCTTCACCAGCTCGGCGGTGGCGAAGTCGGTGACCACCAGGGGCACCTCGCGGTCCTCGGTCGCGGCCAGGTCGAAGACGCCCTTGTGGGCGGCGTAGAGCATGCCGTTGGCCCACTCGCTCTTGACGCCCACCACGATCCGGTTGGGTCGCAGCACGTCGTCGACGGCGAAGCCCTCCTGGAGGAACTCGGGGCTCCACGCCACCTCGACGCCGAGGTCAGCCGGTGTGTGCTTGCTCACGAGCTGCTCGACCCACTCGGCCGTGCCGACCGGCACGGTCGACTTGCCGACGATCAGCGCCTTGCGGGTGAGGTGCTGGGCCAGGCTGGTGACGGCGGCCTCGACGTACGACAGGTCGGCGCCCATGCCGTCGGCGCGCTGGGGGGTGCCCACGCAGATGAAGTGCACGTCGCCGAAGTCGGCGGTCTCGGCCATGTCGGTGCTGAACCGCAGCCGCCCGGCCGCGAGGTTGCGCTTGAGCAGCTCGTCGAGGCCCGGCTCGTGGATCGGCACCTCGCCCGCGTTCAGCATGGCGATCTTGTCGGCGTCGACGTCGAAGCCGAGCACCTCGTACCCCAGTTCGGCGTAACAGATGGCGTACGTCGCGCCGAGATAGCCGGTGCCGAGGAAGGTCACCCGGGGACGGGCGGCGCCCGAGGGCGGCGTCACCGCGCCGATGGGAGGCATCGGCTGGCTGTTCGGGTAGGGGATCGTCACGCCTGTCTTCTCCGCTCGCACTGGCGCCGCTCGTAGCGTCGCATCCTGCTGCGGCGCCTGCCAGGGCACCGGAGGTGGTAGTGGTATTCGTCCTGTCCTGTCATGGTCGCCGGCAGGTCGGAGGTGTGGAAGACCCCAGCCCTACGCGGCGGTAACATCGCCCGGACCGTGGTCGCTATCCTTCAGTCTGCGCTGTCCGCGGCCGTGTGACGCTACAGACTGCGCATGATAGCCGTGAAGGGGAGGGGCCGACATGGCCGCAGAGCAATCATTCGACGTCTACCGGCTTACCGACGAGCACCGGGCGGTCCGGGAGGCGGTCCGTGAGGTCTGTGCCGCCAAGGTGGCTCCGCACGCCGCCGAGGCCGACGAGACCGGCGAGTTCCCGAAGGCGTCGTACGACGCCCTGCGGGCGGCCGACTTCCACGCACCGCACATCCCGGTCGAGTACGGCGGCGCCGGGGCGGACGCCCTGGCCACCGCCATCGTGATCGAGGAGGTCGCCCGTGCCTGCGGCTCGTCCTCGCTCATCCCGGCGGTCAACAAGCTCGGCACCATGCCGCTGATCCTGGCCGGCTCCGAGGAGCTCAAGCGGAAGTACCTGACCCAGGTCGCGTCCGGCGACGCGATGTTCTCGTACTGCCTGTCCGAGCCGGAGGCCGGCAGCGACGCCGCCTCGATGACCACCCGGGCGGTCCGCGACGGCGACCACTGGGTGCTCAACGGCGTGAAGCGGTGGATCACCAACGCCGGGGTGTCCGAGTTCTACACGGTCTTCGCCGTCACCGACCCGTCCGCGCGGTCCCGGGGCATCTCGGCCTTCGTGGTCGAGAAGTCGGACTCCGGGGTCAGCTTCGGTGCGCCGGAGAAGAAGCTCGGCATCAAGGGGTCGCCGACCCGCGAGGTGTACCTGGACAACGTCCGCATCCCGGCCGACCGCATGATCGGCGCGGCGGGCACCGGCTTCGCCACCGCCATGAAGACCCTGGACCACACCCGGGTCACCATCGCCGCCCAGGCCGTCGGCATCGCCCAGGGCGCGCTCGACTACGCCCTGGGGTACGTCCAGGAGCGCAAGCAGTTCGGCAAGCCGGTCGCCGACTTCCAGGGCATCCAGTTCATGATCGCCGACATGGGCATGAAGCTGGAGGCGGCGCGGCAGCTGACGTACACGGCGGCCGGCAAGTCCGAGCGGGGCGACGCCGACCTGACGTACTTCGGCGCGGCGGCCAAGTGCTTCGCCTCCGACGCCGCCATGGAGATCACCACCGACGCCGTCCAGCTGCTGGGCGGGTACGGCTACACCCGGGACTACCCGGTCGAGCGGATGATGCGCGACGCGAAGATCACCCAGATCTACGAGGGCACCAACCAGGTGCAGCGCATCGTGATGGCCCGCCAGCTGCTCAAGGGCTGACGGTCGGGGGCGGGCCGGTCGTCCCGGCCCGCCCGCACGGTCAGCGCAGTTCGGTGGTCGTGTCGTCCGGCCGGCTCGCGCCGCGCGGCGGAGCCGACCACGGCGACTCGCCGCTCGCCCGGCGGGGCAGCGGCTCCGTCGGCGTCGGGTCGGGGTAGCCGAGCGTCATCGGGGCCGTGTCCCGGTCCGACGTCGTCGGCCAGTCGCTGAGGGTGAAGTCCGTCCGCTGCGGGCCGTCCACCGGGGTCAGCTCCGCCCCGGCCTCCGGCCGTGGCCACTGCCGCCAGCGCTGCCCGCTGAAGGCGGCCATCATCAGCATCAGGCCGAGGAGGAAGAGCGTCCCGTTCTCCACCGGCAGCCGCAGCGGGAGCGGGTCACCGAGGACCTTCCACCCGTCTGGGATCCGGTCGCGCACGGTGAACGGTGCGACGAACGTCCCCACGTACGGGGCGGCGAGCAGCAGCCCCGCGACCAGCGGGCCGACCGGCGAGACCCGCAGGGTGCCGAGCAGCCCGAGCAGGATGCCGCCCACGGCCAGCCAGACGGCCGGCTCGATGAGGTTGGCCGAGTTGAAACTACCGATCTCCACCCAGCGGGCGACGGTGCGGGCCGAACCGTCCTGCCCGAGGGTGACCAGGACCCAGGTGACGGGCGCCACCACCAACCCGGCGAGGAAGCTCCAGAGATGTCGCATCCGCGCACCGTACCGTTTCCGTCATGACCGAGCACCCCTCCACCACGCCGCCAGGGAAGCCGACCTCGTACTCCCGGGTGACCCTGAGCCGGATCATGACCGCCGTCGACGTGAACCTCTACGGCACGGTGCACGGCGGCGTGCTGATGAAGTTCGTCGACGACGTGGCGGGGGCCGCGGCGGCGCGGCACAGCGGCGGGACGGCGGTGACCGCGGCCATCGACGAGATTGTCTTCTCGGAAGCGGTGCGGGTGGGTGACCTCGTGCACGCGTACGCCCAGGTCAACTGGACCGGGCAGACCTCGATGGAGGTCGGCGTACGGGTCACCGCCGAGCGGTGGGACTCGGCCGAGGACAAGGCGGTCCGGGTCGCGACGGCGTACCTGGTGTTCGTCGGCGTCGACGTCGGCGGCACCCCGCGGATGATCCCGCCGGTGCTGCCGGAGACCGTCGAGGACGAGCGGCGCTTCCGGGAGGCGGAGATCCGCCGCGCCCACCGGCTCGCCCGCCGCCGCGCCATCCAAGCCCACCGCGCCGGCTGAGGTGCAAGGAAGGGCCCCTTGTTAACACCTGTAGGCCGCGCGACCCACACAGGGTGGCACCCGGGCATGTGGGCCCGGCACGTGCGCCGGCCGGGGTCGGGTGCGGAGAATGGCGCTGCGAGGTAGGGCAAGATGGCGCCACGGCCCATGCACAGCGTCGTGCCGGGGCCCGAGGGAGGGTGGATCAGTGGGTGACGTGCTGTGGACGCCGCCGGCGGACGTCCGTGAGCGGTCCCGGATCGGGAACTACCTGCGCTGGCTGCGCGAGCACCGGGGGCTCGACTTCGCCGACTACGACGCGCTGTGGCAGTGGTCGGTCACCGACCTGCCCGCCTTCTGGCAGTCGATCTGGGACCACTTCGAGGTGGTGGCACACACCCCGCCCAGCGCCACGCTCGCCGACCGGGGCATGCCCGGCGCGCGCTGGTTCCCCGACGCCACCCTCAACTACGCCGAGAACGTGCTGCGCATGCCCGGCCGCGCGGACGACGACCCGGTGGTGATCGCGCACGGGCAGACCCGGTCGCCCGCCACGCTCACCGCCGCCGGGCTGCGGGAGCAGGTCCGCCGGGTCGCCGCCGGGCTGCGCCGGCTCGGCGTCGGCGCCGGCGACCGGGTGGCCGCGTACGCGCCGAACATCCCCGAGACGTACGTGCTGCTGCTGGCCACCGCCAGCCTCGGCGCCGTCTTCTCCTCGTGCGCGCCCGAGTTCGGCACCCGCAGCGTCACCGACCGCTGGCAGCAGATCGAGCCGAAGGTCCTGGTCGCCGTGGACGGCTACCGCTACGGCGACAAGCCGGTGGACCGGCGCGCCGAGGTGGCCGCCATCCGCGCCGCGCTGCCGTCACTGCGGCACACCGTCGGCATCGCGTACCTGAATCCGGCCGGCGCAGACGGCCATGATGCGGCCTCCGCGCCGCTGGACGGCGCTGCGGACCGGATGACGACCGCGCCCGAGGGCGCGCTCACCTGGGCGGACCTGGCCGCCGAGACCGACGAGCCGCTGACCTTCACGCCGGTGCCGTTCGACCACCCGCTGTACGTGCTCTACTCCTCCGGCACCACCGGCCTGCCCAAGCCGATCGTGCACGGCCACGGGGGCATCCTGCTGGAGCACCTGAAGATGCTCGCGCTGCACCACGACCTCGGCCCGACCGACCGGTTCTTCTGGTTCACCACGACCGGCTGGATGATGTGGAACTTCCTGGTGTCCGGGCCGGCGGTGGGCGCGGCGATCGTGCTCTTCGACGGCAACCCCGGCCACCCCGACCTCGGGGCGCTGTGGCGACTCGCGGCGGACACCGGCACCACGTACCTCGGCACCTCGGCCCCGTTCCTGCTGGCCTGCCGCAAGGCCGGGCTGGCCCCGAAGGAGATCGCCGACCTGTCCGCGCTGCGCGGCCTCGGCTCGACCGGTGCGCCGCTGCCCGCCGAGGGCTTCACCTGGGTGTACGAGCACGTCGGCGACCACCTCCAGCTCCAGTCGCTCTCCGGCGGCACCGACGTCTGCACCGGCTTCGTCGGCGGCGTGCCGCTGCTGCCGGTGTACGCGGGCGAGATCGCCTGCCGGGCGCTCGGGGCGAAGGTGGAGGCCCGCTCGGGCGACGGCACCCCGGTCATCGGGGAGTTGGGTGAGCTGGTCATCACCGAGCCGATGCCGAGCATGCCGGTGGGTTTCTGGAACGACCCCGACGGCAGCCGCTACCGCGAGGCGTACTTCGACGTCTACCCCGGGGTCTGGCGGCACGGCGACTGGATCACGATCAACGAGCGCGGCGGCTGCGTGATCACCGGCCGCTCCGACGCCACCCTGAACCGGGGCGGCGTCCGCCTCGGCACCGCCGAGTTCTACTCGGTGGTGGAGGGGCTGGACGAGGTCGTCGACTCGGTCGTCGTCCACCTGGAGGACGACGAGGGTGGCGCCGGCGAACTGCTGCTCTTCGTGGTGCTCGCGGAGGGGCTCGACCTGGACGACGCGCTTCGCGCGAAGATCTGCCGCGAGCTGCGTACCGCCCTGTCGCCCCGGCACGTGCCCGACGAGATCCACCAGGTCCGGGCCGTCCCGCGCACCCTGTCGGCGAAGAAGCTGGAGATCCCGGTCAAGAAGATCCTCACGGGTACCCCGGTCGACAGCGCCGCCGCGAAGGGCGCCCTGGCGAACCCGGAGTCCCTGACGGCGTTCGCCGCCCTGGCGACCCAACGCCGCGCCGAGCACGACCAGTCCACCCCGGCCTGACCAGGCTCAGGTCCGGCCGACGGTGCGGGTGACCTGCTCCGCCGCGGCGCGGGACTCGACGCGGGCGGGGTCGAGGTTGGCGCAGAGGACCGTGCTGGCGCCGGCCGCCAGCGGGGCGAGCAGCCAGTCGACCGGATCGGGGTACGCCCCCGTGTCGATCAGGACGCGGTCGTCGCGGGCGATGCCGAGTTCGTCCGCGCGTCGCCGCGCGCGCTCCACCGGCTCCTCCCCGCCGGCGGCGTACGGGGTGAAGTGGTCGCCGTGCACGCGTACCTCGGACACGAAGTCGGCGAAGCCTGGCGGGACCTGCCGCATCGGCAGGGCGAACGGGTCCAGGGCGAGGACGTAGCGGTCGCCGGCGGACCACGCGTCCGCCTCGGCCAGCCGGCCGGCGGCGACGAAGAGGACGTCCACGTCGCCCGGATCCCCGGCCACGCCCAGGCCGGCCGACCAGGTGCCGAGCAGGACGGCGGCGGTCTGCCAGTGCGGCGGCAGCAGCACCGCGGCCGTGTCGCCGGGCCCGAGGCCCAGCCCGTCGACGAGCAGGTTCGCCGTCTTGGCCACCCAGTTCGCGCAGGTCGCTCCGGAGAGCTCGGTCCGTTCACCGGTCGCGTCGTCGTACCAGGTCAGCAGCGGTCGGGTCGGGTCGGGCGCGGTCGCGGCGGCGAACACCCGGGCAATGTTGTCGGCCATCGGCGCGAACGATACGCCCCCGCCGGCCGTAGAAGATGGCGACGACCGAGAGACTGCCGGCGTGCGGCTACCCGACACTCTCCAGGTCGGCGTACCGTCGGGTCGCAGTCATTGCCCACCGGGGGGCCCGGCGTAGGCTTGCCCCCGGAGTGTTGTTCCCCACAGGCCCGCCAGTTTCAAGGAGTCGCCCCGTGACCGCCGGCCGACCGCCCCGCGTGCTCATCGACGCCACGAGTGTCCCCGCCGACCGCGGCGGCGTCGGTAGATACGTCGACGGCCTGCTCGGTGCGCTCGGCAAGGTGTGCGGGTCGGGCGTGGACCTGGCGGTGGTCAGTCTCCGCACCGATCTCGAGCGCTACACCCGCATGCTGCCCGGCGCGGAGATCATCCCGGCGCCGGCCGCCGTCGCGCACCGCCCCGCCCGGCTCGCCTGGGAGCAGACCGGCCTGCCGCTGCTCGCCCAGCAGGTCGGCGCGCAGGTGCTGCACTCGCCCTTCTACACCTGCCCGCTGCGTGCCGGTTGTCCGGTCACGGTGACCGTGCACGACGCGACGTTCTTCACCGAGCCGGAGCACTACGACAAGAGTCGCCGCACCTTCTTCCGCAGCGCGATCAAGACCTCGCTGCGCCGGGCCGACCGGGTGATCGTGCCGAGCAAGGCCACCCGGGACGAGCTGATCCGGCTGCTGGACGCCGACCCGACCCGCATCGACGTCGCGTACCACGGTGTGGACCACGCCGCGTTCCACGCGCCGGGCGAGGAGGAGAAGGCCCGGGTCCGGGCCCGGCTGGGGCTCGGCAGCCAGAGCTACATCGCCTTCCTCGGGGCGAAGGAGCCCCGCAAGAACGTCCCCAACCTGATCCGGGGTTGGGCCCGCGCCGTCGCCGACCGAAAGAACCCGCCCGCCCTGGTGATCGCCGGCGGTCAGGGCCACGACGACGACATCGACCGCGCGGTGGCCGAGGTTCCGTCGCACCTGCGGCTGCTCCGCCCCGGCTACCTGCGGTACGCCGACCTGCCGGGCTTCCTCGGCGGGGCGCTCGTCGCGGCCTACCCGTCGTACGGCGAGGGCTTCGGGCTGCCGATCCTGGAGGCGATGGCGTGCGCCGCGCCGGTGCTCACCACCCCCCGGCTCTCGCTGCCGGAGGTGGGTGGCGACGCGGTCGCGTACACCAGCGAGGCGCCGGACCAGATCGCGACCGACCTGGCCGCGCTGCTCGACGACGAGCCGCGCCGGCTGTCGCTCGCGAAGGCCGGCTTCGACCGGGCCAAGGAGTTCACCTGGGAGTCCAGCGCCGAGGTGCACATCGCGGCCTGGTCCCGGGCGCGGGCGTGAGCGCGGGTTCCGTGGGGGTGACCGCCCGGCGCCCGCTTGCGGCGTCGGGCATGATGTCCCGGTGATTTACGCCGTCATCCCGGCGGGAGGCAGCGGCACCAGGCTGTGGCCGCTGTCCCGCGCCGGGCACCCGAAGTTCCTCCACCCGCTCACCGGCACCGCCGCGTCGCTGCTCCAGGCGACCGTGGATCGGCTCGGTCCGTTGACCACGCCGGAGCGCACGCTCGTGGTGACGGGGGCGGCGCACGTCACCGCGGTGGCGCGTCAGTTGTCCGTGCTGCCGGAGGAGAACATCCTGGTCGAACCGTCGCCGCGGGACTCGTGCGCGGCGATCGCTTTGGCCGCCGCGGTGATCGCGCGGCGGGAGCCGACGGCGGTGATGGGGTCGTTCGCGGCCGACCACCTGATCGGCGACCCGGAGCGGTGGCGGGAGACCGTCCGCCAGGCGGTCCGCGGCGCCGAGCAGGGGCTGCTGATGACGGTGGGGATCACCCCCACCCGCGCGGAGACCGGCTACGGCTACCTGGAGACCGGGGCGCCGGCCGGTGACGGGCCGCTGCGGCCGGTGGCCGAGTTCAAGGAGAAGCCGAGCGCCGACGTGGCCGAGGCGTACCTGCGGTCCGGGCGGCACCTCTGGAACGCCAGCATGTTCGTCTGGCGGGTCGACGTCTTCCTCGCCGAGCTGGCCCGCCAGCAGCCGGCCCTGCACGCGGGCATCGCCGCGATCGCCGGGGCGTGGGGCACCGAGGACCAGGACGACGTGCTGGGCACGGTCTGGCCGACGCTGCCGAAGATCTCGGTGGACTACGCGGTGATGGAGGGCGCGGCGACGGCCGGCAAGGTGGCGACCGTGCCCGGCGACTTCGGGTGGAACGACGTCGGCGACTTCCACACGCTCGGCGAGGTGCTGCCGGCCGACCAGGACGGCAACGTCGTGCTCGGCGGTGACGCGAAGCCGGGTGTTCTCCTGCGGGACAGCGCGAACCTGGTGGTCGTTCCGTACTCCGGTCGCCTCGTCGCCACCGTCGGGGTGCGCGACCTGATCGTGGTCGACACCCCGGACGCGCTGCTGGTGTGCCCGCGCGACCGGGCCCAGGACGTCAAGAAGATCGTCGACGAGCTCAAGGAACGGGGCGAAGAGGGGCTCGTCTGAGTGCCGCCAGCGCGGGCGCGATCAACTGGGTGGTCCCGCCGGCCAGCGGCTCCGGCAGCCGGTCCGGCGGGAACCAGCCCAGGTCCTCGGACTCCTCGCTGACCCGGGCCTGCGCGCCGGGCGGCGCGAGGACGGCGAAGCGTACGTCGTGGTGGAACGAGCCGCCCTGACAGCCGACCGGGTGGACGTCCACGTCGATCGGCACCGGGTCGATCCGCAGACCGGCCAGTCCGGACTCCTCGGTCGCCTCGCGCAGGGCGGCGGCGGCCAGCGTACGGTCGCCGGGCTCGCAGTGCCCACCGAGCTGCACCCACCGGTGGAACTTGCCGTGCAGGCAGAGCAGCACCCGCTCGCCGGTGGCGTCCAGCACGAGCGCGCTCGCCGTGACGTGCCCGCCCCGGTGTTCGCGGCTCATCGCGACCGGCCCGGCGGCCAGCAGGTCGAGGGTGCGGTCCCGGGCGTCCGCGGCGGCGGCCGAGGTGGGTGTCCAGCCGCGCAGCACAGCGACGGCGTCGGCGTGCAGCTCCGTGTTAGGAAGGGACCCTTTTACTACGTCAGGCGTTAACAAGGGGCCCTTCCTGTCATCCGCGGGCACCTGGACACCTTACGTGCGGGGTCTTCGTACGCTGGCGCGGTGACGTTGCGACTCCTGGAGTTCGTGGTGGCCGGTAACGAGGCCAGCGACCTGCTCCCCGTGCACTCCACGGCCCTGCTGCGGGCGCACGGCGCCCGGCGCGGCTTCTGGACCGTCCTCGACGAGGGCCCGGTCGAGCACTGCCTGGCTCTGCTCCTCGAACTCGACGACGGCACCTGGACGGCGCACCACGTGGCCGCCGACGCCGGGCCGGAGAACGGCCGCACCGAGGACGGCGAGGCCCTCGCCCACCACGACGGCTGGGTGTACGTCTTCGGCTCGCACTTCGGTTCCAAGGCCGGTCCGCTGCGCCCGCGCCGGGCGTTCGTGGCCCGGTTCCGGGAGGACGACGCGGTGGGTGGCCGGCTGCCGGTGCAGGTGGTGCGCAACCGGTTCCGGGTCCACCGGGCGGTCAACGACGCCCTGCTCAAGGCGCCGTTCACCCCGCTCCCGTCGGGGGAGCGGGTCCGGTCCCGGTTCATCGGCGAGACCGTGGCCCGGGGCACCGCCCGGTCCAAGGGCTGGGTCGACCGGCTGGTCCCCGACGACCTGCCGCTGAACGTGGAGGCCGTCGCGTTCACCCCGGCCGGTACGGCGCTGCTCGGGCTGCGGTTCCCGGTCACCGCCGCCGGCGAGCCGATCCTCGTCGAGCTGGCCGGGGTGCCGGGCATGTTCGACGCCGCGCCGGTCTGGCCGGAGGCCCTCGGCGCGTACGTCCTCACCGGCGTGACTCCGCCCGGCGCGCTGACCGGGTTCCGGGCGGTCGCGCCCACCGCCGACGGTGGGTACGCGGCCGTGATCGGTTCGATCGACGCGCTCGGCAAGGGATCGGTGCTGCTGGAGGACCACCCGGCCGGCGGTGACGTCACCTCCCGGCACGTCCGCTTCCGCCTGCCGGGTGCGGGCCACCTGGTCACCGGTGAACTGGTCGCGGACCTGGCGCCGTTCCACCATGTGGAGGGGCTCGCGGAGCTGGACGGGAGCTGCTTCTACGTCACGGACGAGGACCACCGGGTCGCGCTCTGGGCAGGCTGACCGGGCGGTGGCCGCGAACAAGTCGGCGGCCGGGCGGTGGCCGCGAACAAGTCGGCGGCCGGGCGGCACCTCTGCGGACGTTCGGCCCGCAGACCCTCGTGGTGCCACCCGGTCGCCGATCGGTCCCCGGCCCCCGGGTTGCCCGGCCACCCCGCCGTGCGGCGTGTCGTGCCCGGGCAGTGGAAGCATGCCCAACCCGCCGGGGAGGCGTCGAGGATTTTCAGTCCAGGCTTAAAGGTGGTGATAACTGCCGCCCAGGTAGAGTGCGAAAAGCCGTCGGTGCCCCCTCCGCCGCCGGCAGGGGAGTGCCCATGCTGAGGATCTACTTCACCGGAGAGGACATTCTCCGCACCCGGGTGGCGCCGGCACCGGACCCGCTCTGGGAACTGGTCCTGAGCCTGCATCTGCTCCAGGGCCGCAGCCGTGACCCGCTCATGTCGACCTGGCGGCGCAGTGTCACCCGACGGCTCAGCCAGGACACCGCCGCCGACCAGATGCGGCTGCTCTTCGCCCTCAACCCGCCGCGCGGCTACTTCCCCGACTTCCTGACCCCGTACGAGAGCGTGTCGGGCTTCGACGCCGGGCTCGACGCGGTTCGCAGCACTCCCGCGCCCATGCTCCGGCGGGACGTCGCCCTGCTCGCCGGCGCCAACCCTCTGCCGGCCTCGGCGTCCGCGCTGGCGCGGGGCGAGACCGAGGTGCTCGCGCAGCTGACCCGGTCCATGGAGCAGTACCGCGACCTGGCGATCAGCCCGTACTGGCCGCGGATCCAGGCCGCGGTGGAGGCCGACCGCAACCGGCGGGCCCGGGCCCTGCTCGACGGCGGCGTGGAGGGGTTGCTCGCCAGCCTGCGCCCCGCGATGCGGTGGGCGTCGGGCGTGCTGGAGGTCCGCGACTACCCGCACAGCCGGGAACTGCACCTCGAGGGCCGGGGGCTGCTGCTGGTGCCGTCGTTCTTCTGTGCGCGTACGCCGGTGGCGCTGCTCGACCCGGCGCTGCCGCCGGTGCTGGTCTATCCGGTCGACCGGCTGGGCGGGCTCGCACCGGCCGGCGGTGGGGACGGCGTGCCGGCCGCCGGGCGAGACGCCTTGGCGGCGCTGCTCGGGCGTACCCGGGCCGCGGTGCTCGAGGCGAGCACCGACGGCTGCACCACCGGGGAGGTGGCCCGCCGCCTGGACATCTCGGCCGCCGCCGCGAGCCAGCACGCGACCGTGCTCCGCAACGCCGGCCTGCTGGTGAGCCAGCGCGACCGAAACACCGTCCTGCACACCATCACCCCGCTGGGCCGCGCGGTCCTGAACGCCTGACCGGCCCCACGGGTGCGGGCGCGGGTCAGAGCGCCAGGGCTGCTGTCGCGGGGGTGCCGGGTGGGGGTGGCAGGAGGGTCGATCGGAGGCCCTCGGCGGCCAGGGCGGCGCGGAGGCGGTGCACGTCCGCCCCGAACCGCACCAGACCGAAGGGATCGACCGGGGTCGCCGGGGAGCCGAGCACCAGCGTCGTGGCCCCGGCGGGCCAGTCGGGAACGGTGGCGACGAGCCGTCCGCGTACCTCCGGATCGGTGACGTGGGTGAAGACCGTGCCGGGCATGACCGCGTGGGCCACCGCGGCGATCGCCCGGTCGACCGCGGCCGGGTCGGGCGGCGCGGTGGCGGTGCCGTCGGTGAGGCCGGCGGCGTCGGTCAGCCCCGCGGTCCGGGCCTCGGCGGTGCCGAGCGAGAACAGGTCGAGCGAGGAGTCCCGGACCAGCGCCTTCGCGCCGGCGCCGTCGTCCGCACGGGCGGTGGTCAGGTAGCCGCGGACCACCGCCACCGGCACCTGGTCACACTTGCCCTTGATCAGCTCGCCGGCGCCGGCCAGTTCGTCGACCACCGCCATCTCGGTGAGTTCGAGTTCGTTGCCGTACGGGTCGACCTCGCCCCGGTGGTCCCGGATGGCGTCCATCCCGGCCACACCGAGCGCCACGTCGGTGAGCCCGTTGCGCCAGGGCCGCCCCATCGTGTCGCTGATGATCACCGCCACGTCCAGGTCGTACCGCTCGCGGAGCGCGGCGCGGAGCAGCCGGGCCGACGCGTCCGGGTCGACCGGCAGCAGCACCAGCCGGGTCTTGTCCACGTTGGAGGCGTCGATGCCGGCCGAGGCCATGACGAAGCCGTGGTGCGTCTGCACGATGCGCGTCGCGCCCCGGGTGGCGACCACCCGTGCGGTCTCCGCGGCCAGGACGTCGGCCCGGGCGGCGAGCCGCTCCGGACCGTCCGCCGGGACGTCGACAAGGCGCCCCTCCGCCTTCGAGACGATCTTGCTGGTCACCACCAGCACGTCCCCGTCGCGCAGCCAGGGCGCGGCGGTCGTGATCATGGCGGCCAGGTCGTCGCCCTCGGACACGTGGCCGATGCCGAGCACCGGCAGGATCTCCAGCCTCACGTCAACTCCACCGCGGCGCGGACCATGGCCGCCGTCGCCGCCTCGTCGGTCATCCGCAGCGGCACCGCGCGGACGGTCACTCCCGGCACCGTCGTCTCCGCGTCCTCCGGCGCGACCAGCCAGCCGTCGAGCAGGCCGCCGTCCGGGCGTCCGCCGTAGAGCCGGCCGACGCCGGCCGCGCTGCACTCGACGCCGAGGACGGCCAGGCAACGGTCGGCCATCCCGCGCACCGGGGCGGCGCCGATGATCGGCGACACGCCGACCACCGGGGCGGGACCGTCGTTGACCGCTTCCCGCAGCCCGGGCACGGCGAGGATCGGCGCGATGCTCACCACCGGATTGCTGGGCGCGATCAGCACCACGTCGGCGCCGGCGATCGCCTCGCTCACCCCGGGGGCCGGCTTCGCGGTCTCCGCACCGACGAAGACGAACCGGTGCGTGGGCAGGTCCGCCCGGTACCGGATCCACCACTCCTGGAAGTGGATGGCCCGCTGGCCGCCGTCCACGTCCACGACGACGTGGGTCTCCAGGCGGTCGTCGGTGGCCGGCAGCAGGCGCACGCCGGGCTCCCAGCGGCTGGCCAGCGCCGCGGTGACCTGGTGCAACGGGTACCCGCCGTCGATCATCGTGGTGCGGACCAGGTGCGTGGCGACGTCCTTGTCGCCGAGGCCGAACCAGGTGGGCTCCGCCCCGTACGCGGCCAGTTCCTCCTTCACCGTCCAGCTCTCGCCGACGCGGCCCCAGCCGCGCTCGGGATCGGCGCCTCCGCCCAGCGTGTACATGACGCTGTCCAGGTCGGGGCAGACCTTGAGCCCGTGCAGATAGAGGTCGTCGCCCACGTTCACCACGGCGGTCACCTCGGCGCCGACCTCCCGGGCGTACGCCCGGACGCCGAGCAGGAACCGGGCGCCGCCGATGCCGCCGGTCAGAACCACGATGCGCATGTCGACCATCCTCGCGTACGCGCCGCCTCCGGGGCCCCGCCCATCCGGGAGACTAGGCTCACGTCGGCATCTGTCCGCTTCCGCCCCGAAGGGGGACTTCTTGACCAGCCCCGCCGAGCCGGCGTCGACCGATCCGACGCCGGCCAGCCAGCTGACCCGGCCGCTGCGTGAACCGGCCGCGTTCGTGCTCCTCGGCGCGAACGCCGTCTTCCTGTTCGTCGGCCTGGTCCGACTGCTGACGCCGACCGGGTACGGCACCTTCACCGGGCGCGCGGGCAGCGCGTTCTTCGCCTTCGCCGGGATCGAGGCGGTGGTCCTGCCCCTGCTGGCGGTGCTGCTCGCCACGCACCTGCGGCCGGTCCTGCCCAGGGCGAAACTGATCACCCAGGTGGCGGTCGGGGAGTACGCGGTCAGCACCGCCCTCGGCGGGCTGACCTTCCTGATCTGGTCGTTCGGTCGTCTCGCCGAGGGTGAGGTGACGGACGCCTTCCTCGGCGTGCTGGCCCGGCTGGCCGGGCTGGCCCTCCTGGTGACCGCCGGGTACGCCGGGTACCGGATCTGGCGCACGCTCTACCACGTGCCGAAGCCCAAGCCGCAGCCGGGCGTCTACGGCAAGCCGCAGTCCGGGTGGCCCGGCGGCCACCCCGGCGGCCACCCTGGCCAGCCCGGCCACCCTGGCCAGCTCGGCCAGCCGGGCTGGCCCGGCACCGGCCAGTCCGGCGGCTGGACGGCCCCGACGCAGTACGGCGCCCCGTACGGCCAGCCGGCCCCGCAGTTCCCGGCCGCACCGCCCCCGGCCCCGCCGGCGAACCCGGCGCCCCACCCGGCCCCGCCGGCGAACCCGGCGCCCCACCCGGCCCCGCCGGCCGGGCCCCCGTTCGGGCAGCCGCCCTCGGCCGATCCCACCCAGGCGATCCCCCGCCAGCCGGCCGAACCTCCGGCGCCGCCGCACGACGAGTCCCACCGCACGCAGCGCATCAACCCCGCCGACGAGTGAACGGCCCCGCAGTCGAGCGGTGATCAAGAGGTTTTCGTCCCGGTAGCACCCGCACCGCACCGAAAACCTCTTGATCAACGCGGTGGAGGCGCCGGGGGCGGGGACGCGTGGGGTTTGCCACCGCGCGGATCGGGTCGAGCGAGCCTCCGTGCCGACCGCCTACGCTGAGCGGATGGTTGATCGCACGGAGCCGGGGCCCACCGACGCGAGCGTGCGGCGGGCACTGCGCCGGGCCGCGTCCGGCCGGGCGCTCGACGCCGACGAGGCCACCGCGCTGCTCGGCGCGCGGGGCGACGCGCTGGACGAACTGCTGCGGGTCGCCGGGGCGATCCGCGACGCCGGGCTGCGCGAGGCGGGGCGGCCGGGCGTCGTCACGTACTCGAAGAAGGTCTTCATCCCGCTCACCCGGCTGTGCCGGGACCGGTGCCACTACTGCACCTTCGCCACCGTGCCGCACCGGCTCCCGGCGGCGTTCCTCGACCGCGAGGAGGTCCTGGCGATCGCCCGGCAGGGCGCGGAGCTGGGCTGCAAGGAGGCGCTGTTCACCCTCGGCGACCGGCCGGAGGAGCGCTGGCCGGCGGCCCGGCAGTGGCTGGACGAGCGCGGGTACGACTCCACGCTCGACTACCTGCGCTCCTGCGCGGTGGCCGTGCTGGAGGAGACCGGCCTGTTGCCGCACCTCAACCCCGGCGTGCTGACCTGGTCCGAGCTGCAACGGCTCAAGCCGGTCGCGCCGAGCATGGGGATGATGCTGGAGACGACGGCCACCCGCCTGTGGGCGGAGCCGGGCGGCCCGCACTACGGCTCGCCGGACAAGGAGCCCGCCGTCCGGCTGCGCGTGCTCGACGACGCCGGCCGGGTGAACGTGCCGTTCACCACCGGTCTCCTCATCGGCATCGGCGAGACGCCGGCCGAGCGGGTCGACGCGCTGTTCGCGATCCGCCGCGCGCACCGGGAGTACGGCCACCTCCAGGAGGTGATCGTGCAGAACTTCCGCGCGAAGCCGGACACGGCGATGCGCGGGATGCCGGACGCGGAGCTGCACGATCTCGCCGCCACCGTCGCGGTGGCCCGGGTGCTGCTCGGCCCGAAGGCCCGCATCCAGGCCCCGCCGAACCTCATCGCCGGCGAGTACGACCTGCTGCTGCGCGCCGGCATCGACGACTGGGGTGGCGTGTCCCCGCTGACCCCGGACCATGTGAACCCGGAGCGTCCCTGGCCGCAGATCGACGAGCTGGCCCGGCACACCGAGAAGGCCGGCTTCACGCTGCGGGAGCGGTTGACCATCTACCCGGAGTACGTCCGGGCCGGCGACCCGTGGCTCGACCCGCGCCTGCTGCCGCACGTCGACGCCCTGGCCGACCCGGCCACCGGTCTCGCGGTGGAGGAGGCCCGGCCGGTGGGCCGGCCGTGGCAGGAGCCGGACGAGACGTACGGCGGGCGGACGGACCTGCACGCCACCATCGACACGACCGGCCGTACGGCGGACCGGCGCGGCGACTTCGACCACGTCTACGGCGACTGGTCGGCGGTGGCCGGCAAGGTGAGCGCCGGCGCGACGACCGGCTCCGGCGACCACGACCTGCGGGCCGGCCTGCGGCTCGCCGCCGCCGATCCGGCGGTGCTGCTGGAGCCCCGGCACGCGGAGGCGGCCCTGGCGCTGTTCGCCGCCGACGGTCCGGCGTTGGCCGAGCTGTGCCGGATCGCCGACGACGTCCGCCGCGACACCGTCGGCGACGACGTGACGTACGTGGTCAACCGCAACATCAACTTCAGCAACGTCTGCTACGTGGGGTGCCGGTTCTGTGCCTTCGCCCAGCGGGAGCGCGACGCCGACGCGTACCGGCTCTCGGTGGACCAGGTCGCCGACCGGGCCGAGGAGGCGTGGTCGGCCGGCGCCAGCGAGGTCTGCCTCCAGGGCGGCATCGACCCGAAGCTGCCGGTGACCGTCTACGCCGACCTGGTGCGCGCGATCAAGGCGCGGGTGCCCGGCATGCACGTGCACGCCTTCTCCCCGATGGAGATCGTCACCGCCGCGGCGAAGGCGGGCGTGTCCGTCCGCGAGTGGCTGACCGGGCTGCGGGAGGCCGGGCTCGACACCATTCCCGGCACCGCCGCCGAGATCCTCGACGACGACGTGCGCTGGGTGCTCACCAAGGGCAAGCTGCCGGCCGCCGCCTGGGTCGAGGTGGTGGGCACGGCCCACGAGCTGGGCATCCGGTCCAGCTCCACGATGATGTACGGGCACGTCGACCACCCGGCCCAGTGGCTCGCGCACTTCCGGGTGCTGGCCGGGGTGCAGGACCGCACCGGCGGGTTCACCGAGTTCGTGGCGCTGCCGTTCGTGCACACCAACGCCCCGATCTACCTCGCCGGCATCGCCCGCCCGGGGCCGACGTGGCGGGAGAACCGGGTGGTGCACGCGATGTCCCGCCTGCTCCTGCACGGGCGCATCGACAACATCCAGTGCTCGTGGGTCAAGCTGGGGGACGAGGGCACGGCCGAGATGCTCCGCAGCGGCTGCAACGACCTGGGCGGCACCCTGATGGAGGAGACCATCTCCCGGATGGCCGGCTCCGGCAACGGTTCGGCGCGTACCGAGGAACAGTTGATCGCGATCGCGGCGGCTGCCGGGCGGCCGGCGCGCAAGCGGACCACCGCGTACGGTCACGTCTCCTCGTAGTTTCGAACCTTTCCCCGCCGCCGGCCGTACCAGAGCGTGCCGGCGGCGGTTACGGCGAGGACCGCCGCCGGCGACCCCCTCCGCGGGGCGGGCACCGCCGGCCGGGCCCCGCGTCCGTCACCGCGGGCGCACCGCCCCGCCGCCGGAAAGGTTGCCCATGCCCAGCGATCAGCTCGATCAGCCGAAGCGGCCCTGGCCGCGACTGACCCGCCGGCAGACGTTGACCGCGGCCGCGAGCGCCACGCTCGGCGCCGCCGCGCTCACCGTGCCGGGTCTGTCCGCGGCAGAGAACGCGCCGGGTGCCGCGGCGAACGCGGACGACCCGATCGTCGTCCACCTGCGCGACGCCGCCACCGGCACCATGGACGTCTTCGTCGGCACGTCCCGCATCGAGGTACGCGACCGCGGCCTGGCGGACCGGCTGCGGCGCGCCGCACGGCGCTGAGCCGTACCCC
The DNA here is from genome assembly GCF_040704235.1 of Micromonospora sp. NPDC047707. Lineage (NCBI taxonomy): Bacteria > Bacillati > Actinomycetota > Actinomycetes > Micromonosporales > Micromonosporaceae > Micromonospora > Micromonospora sp. NPDC047707. The sequence goes on along the minus strand of NZ_JBEYSU010000010.1, from coordinate 28,969 downwards.
GTGGCGCTGAGCCGCCGCACGGCCGTTCGGCACGTCCCGGCCGGGCGCGGGCTCCCGGCGCCCGGCCGTCCGTAACTTCCCTTCCCCGCACAGTGAGGTTTGGTCCGCCATGTCTTCGCACCGCGAGGCACCGGAGATCGCCAAGGATCCGGTCGCCGACAGCTCCGACCTGTACGCGTTCGTCAGCCCCGACCGGCCCGACTCGGTGACGGTCATCGCGAACTACGTTCCGCTGCAACTGCCGTCCGGCGGCCCGAACTTCTTCGAGTTCGGCGACGACGTGCGCTACGAGATCAACATCGACAACGACGGTGACGGCCAGGCCGACGTCACCTACCGGTTCGAATTCACCACCGAGATCACGAATCCGAACAGCTTCCTCTACAACACCGGGCCGATCGACTCCCTGGACAGCCCGAACTGGAACCGCCGGCAGTTCTACAGCCTGACCCGCGTCGCGGACGGCCGGGAGCACCGCCTGGCGCACAAGCTTCCGTGCCCGCCCTGCAACGTGGGCCCGCTCTCCACCCCGAAGTACGCCGACCTCGCGCGGCAGGCCACGTACACGCTCTCCACCGGGGAGCGGGTGTTCGCCGGGCAGCGGGCCGACGGGTTCTTCGTCGACCTGGGCGCCATCTTCGACCTGGGGACGCTGCGCCCGTTCCAGCAGCTCCACGTGGCCGGGAAGAAGATCTTCAAGGCCGAGGGGGAACCGGTCAACGCCACCGACCGGATGAACGTGCACAGCATCGCTCTCCAGATCCCCTTCACCAAGGTGCGCCGGCGCGCCAACCGGTACGGCGTCGGCGACCGCGCCTCGGTCATCGGGGTGTGGACGGCGGCGTCCCGCCGGCAGGTCCGGGTGCTCGGCGACCGGGGCGCGGCGGACATCCCCGCCGGCCCCTTCACGCAGGTCTCCCGCCTCGGCAACCCGTTGTTCAACGAGGTGATCGTGCCGATGGCGCAGAAGGACGTCTGGAACTCGCTGCCGCCCACCGAGGACAAGCGGTTCGCGAGGTTCGTGGAGCGGCCGGAGTTGGCCGCCCTGCTGCCGGCGCTCTACCCCGACGTCTTCCCGAACCTCGACCGGCTCAACAGGGCGAAGAAGGCCCGCGCCGACCTGGTGGCGATCCTGCTGACCGGTGTCCCGGAGGGCCTGATCGAGGGCTTCACCAACAACACCGGCGAGATCCAGGCCGACATGCTGCGGCTGAACACGGCGATCCCGCCGAGCCGCACGCCGGACCGCTTCGGTGTCCTGGGTGGAGACCTGGCCGGGTTCCCGAACGGCCGCCGGGTCACCGACGACGTGGTGAGCATCTCGCTGCGGGCCATCGCCGGCCTGACCGTGCCGCTGGTCGACCGGGCGTTCCAGCCGGACGCGGCGGCTGCCGCGGTGACGCCGGGGCTGAGCGCCGCCGACGTGACCGCTCCGTTCCTCGCCAACTTTCCCTACCTGGGTACGCCGTACGACGGCTTCAACAATCCGTCGGCCGACTCGGCCGCCTGACCAGACCGGGAGCGCTGATGCACACGCACGAGCACGCGTACGGGCCGTCGGAACGGGGGAGCGTCGTCCTCGACCTGGGCGGCGACACCGGGGCCCTGATCATCTACACCGGACAGGACGAGCGTGGCCGGGAGATCGAGGTCAGCCGGCCGGACACCCCCCGGACGCATTCGGCCGTGCGGGAGCGCCGGGTCCAGGACGGCACGTTCCACAGTGCCGTCTACCCGGACCTGCCGGCCGGTCGCTATACCGTCTGGTGGGACGACCGTACGTCCGCCGGAACGATCGACGTCCTGGGTGGAGCGATCGCCGAATTCGTCTGGCCGACCAACGCTCCAGGGGTGGTGGGCTGACCCTCCGCTCTGTTCCGGCCGCTGCGCCCTGTCCACCATGTGGACAGGGCGCTTGCGGCGTTCACCGGCTCGACGGGCGGTCGGCGCGCAGTCGCGTTAACCTGACCCTCACCAAGATCAACGATCCCCGGGGCGGAGACGGTCCACCGGACCGGCGGGGGCGCCACGGGAGAAAACTCCGGCAACTCGCCGGAGAGGGCGTTACTCGGTCGGGGTCTGAATCGATAGGGCAGGTTGCGAGGCCGGGTGGCCGGATGGCCGTCCGGAGGGTGTCGGGAGGGCGACTCCATTATCAAGTTTGGCTTGACGGCGCACGCATTACACGCGTGTAATTTGAATGGGGTTGTTCGCGCGGAACGCTACAAATCGGTACCGGACGGACAAGCACGCCTTTCGCGTGGGGGGTTGCAGCGGCGATGACGCCGGTGCGCGACAAGGAGGCAATTGATGGACGGCCAGCTTGAGGCGGCCGACCTGCTCGGAAACGCGCCGGAGTGGCAGGAGCGGGCGCTGTGCTCGCAGACCGACCCGGAGGCGTTCTTCCCCGAGAAGGGCGGCTCGACCCGTGAGGCGAAGCGGATCTGCTCGCGTTGCGAGGTCAAGACCGAGTGCCTCGAATACGCTCTCGGCCACGACGAGCGGTTCGGCATCTGGGGCGGCCTCTCCGAGCGTGAGCGCCGCAAGCTCAAGCGCCGGGCCGCCTGACGCAGCGACGGATCCGGGGTGGTGGGGGCCGCTCCGGATCCGGTCCGCGCGTCGACCGTCTCAGGCCAACTCGTCCGGATCGACGCCGAGCAGGTTCGCCACCTGCTCGATGATGACGTCGTGGACGAGGTCCGCGAGGTCATCCCGGTCCATTGCCCGGAACTCCAGCGGCCGACGGTAGAGCACGATCCGCGGGGGCACCTCCTGCCGGCCCGGCCGGCCGGGCAGCAGGCGGGCGAGCGGCACCTCGCCGTCCTCCAGCACGTCGGAGTCGTAGACGTTCAGATCCGGGGGCACGTCCTCGACGGCGAACTCGACGCCCGCCAGCTCCTTGGCGAACCGCCGTTCGAGGGTCTCCACGGTGTCCAGCACCAGGTCGTCGAAGATCTCCGCCTTGGTGCGTGCCAGTGGCACGGTGGCCGGAACCAGGCGCCCGCGCAGGCCGCGTCCGTGCCGGTCGCGGCGGGTGCGCCGGCCGGAGCCGGGGCGGCGGTGTTCCGGGCTTCCCATGACGCACAGGGTAGCCCCCGACCTGGGCCGGCCTGCGGCAGCGCCGCCCATCTGGCGCGGCGGGAGCCGACCGGCCGAATTGTGATCACCAAGACGGGCGTGTCGTAACGCGAGCCGGTGCGCCGGAGCCGGTAATGGAGATACCCTGCCGCCGTGAGGTCACCACGGCGCTGCTCCCGAAACGGCTGCCCCCGGCAAGCGGTCGCCACATTGACCTATGTCTACAACGAGTCGACCGCCGTGGTGGGCCCGCTGGCCGCCTTCGCCGAGCCGCACACGTACGACCTCTGCGAGCCGCACGCCCGTAGCCTGACCGCCCCGCGTGGCTGGGACGTGGTCCGGCACGAGGGCGAGTTCGAGCCGCCCCCGCCCACCACGGACGACCTGGTCGCCCTGGCCGGAGCGGTCCGCGAGGCCGCCCGCCCGGTCGCCCCCCGCCCCCCGGAGGACGACCACGGCCCGGCCACGACCACCCCGCCAACCGGCCGCCGTGGCCACCTCCGCGTGATCCCCCCAACCCACTGACCCACCCACCCCAGACCCTCCGCGTCGATCATGGAGTTAGCGGGTGGATCGATCTCCACATCGTCCGCCAACTTCATGATCGACGGGGGCGAGGCTTGCGGGTGACGTGCCGGGGGCTGAGGATGTGGGGATGACGCCGTCGACCGCCGATGCGGCCATCGGGCGGATCCAACTGCGTGACCTGACCAGGGAGCCCGAGCCCGCCCTGCTGCGGCAGGCGTACCACGAGATCCTCGCGCCCAGCTTCACGCCGGACCAGTTGGTGAGCTTCGATTCCATCGCCGAATCCGACACGACGTACGTCGGTGTCGCGCTGCACGACGGGTCTCCCGTCGGCGCTATCGTGTCCGATCCTTTCGACCGGGTGTTGCTGCTGAGCTACCTGGCGGTTCGTCCAGGAATCCGCGGTGGCGGGGTCGGGGGTGCGCTGCTCAGCCACCTGTTGCCGGCTTGGCGGCGCCGCTCGGGATGCGACCTGGTGTTCGCCGAGGTCGAGGACCCCCGCGTGCACCCTGCCGGTGAGTTCGGCGACCCCGCAGCCCGGCTACGTTTCTACCAGCGGGCAGGGTTCGGCCTGCTGCCGATCCCCTTCGTCCAGCCGCGGGTGAGCAGCGACGCCGAACGGGAACGCGGCATGTTCCTCGCCGTGCACCCGAGTGGCGAGGCGGTACCGCAAGAACTGGTCAGGTCGTTCGTCGTCGACTACTACGAAGAAGCCGAGGGGCAGGGCGTACACGACGATCCTGAGTTCGCTGCCCTGCTGGCGGCCGTCGATCGGCAGCCGCCCGCGCTGACCCCGCTCGCCCCCGACCGGTACGCGGACATACCCACCCTGGACGTGCCGGCCGAGTTGCTCCGTCGGGACTACCCGGCGACTGCCGCTGCGCTGGACCTGCTGGCCACCGACGACCGCGCCGGAGCGGTGCTCGACACCGCCTGGGCGCGCGTGCTGGTCCGGTTGGCCCGAGGGGAACGGCTGCCCCGGCCACGGGTCGCCGTACTGACCGAACTGCTCGACGCGCTGTCGCACGACGGACTGCTCTTCGTGTCGGCGGAACCCGCCGACGCGGCCGTGCTCCAGTGGTGGTTCGCCGGCGAGGACGACCCGTGGGCCGGATGGTGGCGCAAGGACCCGCCGGAGTGGACCGACGAGATGCCGCTCCAGCAGTTGGTCGCGCAGGCCGTCCGGCGGTTGCCTCCGTTGCCCCGGGTCACGCTCATCCTTTCCGACGTACTCGGCGTTGCGCCCGCCGAGGCGGCGGCCGTCCTGGGTCAGGGCGAGGAGGAGTACCAGGAGCTGGTCGGAGCCGCTCGCGCCGAGGTGGTCGCACTCATCGACCAACGACTCGACGAGGAGGGGACCGGTGGACGCCTTCCTGCGCTGTGACAGCGTGGTGGCACTGACCGCTCGTCTGGCCGACGGCACCGTGGCCGCGGACCGGCGGGAACTGGTGGAGATGCACCTGCTGGCCTGCCCATCCTGCCTCCAGCACGTCCGCAAGGTACAGCTCATGCGGAGCAGCCTCACCGCGCTGCCGGGCCGGCACGCCCCGGAGCACCTGGCCACCCTGATGCTGGGGACCGCTCCGGCGGGGTCCACAGCCGGGACGGGCGAGGGCGAGCTGGCGGAGGGCACTCCATCGTGAGGTACTACAAGTTCCTCGGCGCGGGCCAGGTCGCACCCTTCTCAGGCCAGGCGTGGTCGACCAGCTGGCTGGAGGTGCCGGAGGTATCTCCCTGCGAGCGCGGGCTGCATGCGTGCCGGGTCGAGGACCTGCCCTACTGGTTGCACGACGAACTGTGGTTGATCGAATTCGATGGCCCGGTCACCGCCGTGGGCCACAAGGTGGTCGGCCGGCGCGGCCGGTTGTCGGCTCGGGTGTCCCGGTGGAACGCCGTCACCTCGGCTGCGTTCGCCCGGGCATGCGTCGGGCGGACGGCGGTGCATGCCGCCGCCGAGTGTGGCGACCTCGACGACGGTTCCCTGACCGAGGTGGCCGAACGGCTGCTGGCGCCGGCGGCCGGAGATGGTGCCACCGTCGCGGGCCTCGACCCGTTCACTGGTGTTCGTGAGCTGGCTCTGCGCCGGCAGGAGGCGGCGGCGCGGTCCGCTCGGCGAACGGCCGCCCTGGTCTGCGGCTACCTGGCCGACGCTGTCGAGATGGCCACGGTCTACCCGGTGCCGGCGCTCAGCTATGTCGCGGCCCGGGCGGCTCAGGCCCGCCGCCCCGACCCGGCCGGTGACCGCGACGACGTTGAGCGGCGCTGGCAGGCTGGCTGGCTGGTCGACCGTCTGGGGTTGAATTCAGGCGACTGACTCATCGGCCAGTGCGTCGGCGAGCTGGTCGATGCGGTCTAGCTCGGCCCCGGCGTCCAGGTCGAGTCGGTCCACGAGGTCCCCCCAGTAGTCCGTGAAGGGGCCTCTGCGCTGGTGCAGCTCGTTCGGCAGGGGCCCACGCGGGAAGAGCGTGGCCGCCAGCGCTGCGGCGTCGGTGCCCGCATCGCCGCCCGAGCCGAGGACCTCGACGTCCGGCACCGTGCCGGCGGTCGCTTCGACCAGGGCCGCCAGGATGGCCCTACAGTGGACGTGCCCGGCCCACTCGGCCATCCGGTTGGCCGCTCGGGTGGTCATCTCGTCGTAGAACTGGCTGGTGTACTCGTCGGGAGCGCTGATGGCGGGATCGAGCGAGTTGTCCATGCGGTGGAACACGAACGCCCGCTTGACAGCTTGCCCGTACTGCTGCGCGGCGGCGACCGGGTCGGTGTCGTGCAGCAGGTCGCCCAGCAGTCGGTGCAGGTAGGCCAGCAACTCCGATTCGACCTCCCCCGCTTCGGCCAGCCGTCGGATCAGCGCGCTCGACCGTCGGCAGCGGGCTGCGGCCGAGCTGCGGTCACCTGCCCCGAGCGCGACCTCCGCCCACTCGAAGTAGAGCCAGGCGAGCATCCATTCGTCGTCGAGGTCGAGGAACTCTGGTTCCAGCTGACGGTAGGCGTCCTCGGCCTCGGCGGACCGGCGGTCGTACCAGTAGGTGTGGGCGGTGAACAGGCGCAGGTAGAGCCAGGCCCGACGGTGGACCTCCGCAGCCTCCGACGAGCGTCCCGGAGCCCGCCAGCCGTGGCGGATGCCGCACAGCTCACCGATCGTACGCAGCGCGTGCCGCGCCTCGGTCCAGTGTGCGCCCGCCGGCTTGTCCGGCCCGGTCGGGTAGTTGCGGTGGAAGCGGCGCATCTCGTCGAGCAGGTCTCTGTCGTGCTGGGTCCGGACCGCCCGCTGCCAACTCTCCAGCAGTTGGTGACAGAACGAGAAGTCCACGTACAGACCCCACCACCAGAACGCCTCCAGGAACAGCACGACGATCTGCGCCCGGGTCAGGTCCCGATCGTCGGACAGTTGGGCCGAGTGGAACATCCATTCGGTCTCGTGCATCTGCCAGACGGCGTCCTCGTACTTGAACCAGGACCCGTACACGCTCGCCGTCTTCGCCTCGATCGTGGTTATCCGGCGGTAGTAGTAGGCGGCCGCCCGCCGGTGGATGTGCGTCCACCTGTCCGGCGTGAACCTCCGTACCGCCTCGGCCATCGCGGGTCGGATGAAGTCGTGCAGGCGGAACCGTCCGGCGACCGACAGCGGGTCGAGCAGACCGAGTCGCTCGACCTGCCGTACGGCGTTGCTCACCTGCTCCGGGTCGGCCCCCAACTCGTCGCCGTCGAGCAGGTCGAGCAACATCGGCACGTCGAAGCTGTTCAGGAGCGATGCCACCTCGGCCACCCGCCACACGTTCGGGTTCCGGTCCGGTCGGATCACCTCCCGGACCAGCCGGTCGAGCCGCGGATCGCCGCCGTCGGAAAGGTGGATCAGCATCTCCCACAGCCGGTCCGCGTTGAGTGCGTCGTCGATGTGGGCGTGGATGAACTGCACGACGAGTTTGAGCCCGTACGGATGGCCGCCGGTGAACTTCGTGACGACCTGCGCGAGGCGGACCCCGGCCCGGTCGCCGAAGTGGTACGTCAGGTAGGCATGCGCCTCGGCCACGGTGAACCGCGGCAGTTCCTCGACGAGATCCGGGTCCAGCACCCGGCGGCCGTGCTCGGCGTACTCCCGCGGCACCAGGGACAGCACCACCGCGGTGTCCGGCAGGCGTCGGGCGAGCTTCACGAACCACTGGCCCACCGCGTCGTCGATGAGCGTCTCGAATCCGTCGAGGATCAGGATCGCCCGCCGACCGGCCAGAAAGGTGCGCCAATCGGCGAGGAACGCGTCGTCGATGCGTCGTTGGGCCCGGCTCAGCCGTTCGATCGCGCTCTCCGCCGGGGTCTTCACGTTCACGTCGAACTGGGCGTTGGAGAGGGTGCTCCAGGATTTCGCGACCAACGTGTTGTGCATCGTGACGGCGGTCGCGCGCGGGGCCCCCTCCTTGGCGACGACGAACCCGCTGAACTGCTCCACCACGTCCTGCACCAGGTCGCCGAGGAGCTGTGTCGACTTGTCCAGGAGCAGGGCGGCGACAGCGGGGGTGGTGGCGGAACCGTACTCGCCGCTGTACGCGTCGCTGAGCCCGTACAACTCCGGTGACTCATGCGGCCGCATCGGCATCAGCACCGCGTCCGGGAACTCCCGCCTGACGGCGTCGCGCAGCATGTTCAGGAACGAGGTCTTGCCCATGCCGTGCCCGCCGACCACCCCGAAGGTTCCCCGGCCGGTCTCACGGATGCCGGTCAGCACCGTGCGAAGTTGGTCGTCGCGGTCGATCAAGCCGTCGACCACGTGAATGACGGGTTCGGGGGCGGTCCTGCCGGATGCGCTCGCCACGCCGGCCGGCCCCGCCTCGGTGACGGCGACGACCCCGTGCGCCGGGGCGGCGGCCACCGCCGTCCCACGCGCCGATCCTGCACCTCGTTCCGACCTCGGGTCGTCCAGGTGCGGTGGTTCCGGCCGGGCGGGCGGCGTCGGCGCGACCGGCGGCGTCGGCGCGACCGGCAGTGCCGGCGCCGCCGGCCCGGCCGCCTGGATGTCCTCGATGACGCCGCCGGTCCCGGCGTGGAAGGTGCTGCCGCCCTCGCTGGGGAGGACCACCCTGCGGATCTTCCCGCCGAGCCGAGCGGTGAGACGGTGGCCCACTTGGCGGGAAAGTGCGCCGCCGGTGCCGGAGGCGAAGAATGCCACTGTTGCCACGAAGCTGCCGAAGCCGGCCAGCCAGCTGACCACCTCCACGCCGCGCAGACCCCAGAAGACCGCGACAACCGTGAGGACGAGCGCCGAAACGGCGGCGGCCAGGGCGCGCATCTTCTGCGACGTCGTTGATGGCATCTTGCCATTGTGGACAGAATAGTCAAACGTCTCGATCAGATATCTGGATGCTTCGCGTCAATTGAACGGCCAACTGTTCGGCTGAACGTGCATGTTCTGTCAGTTGTCCGATACTGCCTCCTCGACGGGCCCGGCGAGGTGGGAGCGGATGAGGAAGCGGACTCCCTCCGGGGCTTCGAGGGAGAAGCCGCTGCCTCGGCCGGGGACCACGTCGACCGTCAGCCTCGTGTGTCTCCACAGCTCCCACTGCGAGCGGGACATCCAGAAGTCGACCGGCTCCGGCACGCCCTCGACGGTGAGCGACGCGAGCAGGACGTCCGACGATCCGGTCCGGAACTCGCCGGCGGGGTAGCACATCGGGGCACTGCCGTCGCAGCAGCCGCCGGACTGGTGGAACATCAGCGGTCCGTGCCGCCCCCGCAGCGACCGGATCAGCCCGGCCGCCGCGGGGGTCACCGTCACGACATCGGCCATCAGAAGAAACCCAGCTTCTTCGGGGAGTAGCTGACCAGCAGGTTCTTGGTCTGCTGGTAGTGCTCCAGCATCATCTTGTGGTTCTCCCGGCCGATGCCGGACTGCTTGTACCCGCCGAACGCGGCGTGCGCCGGATACGCGTGATAGCAGTTCGTCCAGACCCGCCCGGCCTGGATGGCCCGCCCGGCCCGGTACGCGGTGTTGATGTCCCGCGTCCACACACCGGCGCCCAGCCCGTACAGGGTGTCGTTGGCGATCTTCACGGCGTCGTCGAGGTCGGCGAACGAGGTCACCGAGACGACCGGTCCGAAGATCTCCTCCTGGAAGATCCGCATCGAGTTGTCCCCCTCGAAAATGGTCGGCTCGACGTAGTACCCGCCGGAAAGCTCGCCCCCGAGGTCGGCCCGGGCGCCGCCGGTGAGCACGCGAGCGCCCTCCTGCCGGCCGATGTCCAGGTAGGACAGGATTTTCTCCAACTGGTCGTTCGACGCCTGGGCGCCGATCATGGTGTCGGTGTCCAGCGGGTGCCCCTGCACGACGGCGCGGGTCCGTTCCACGGCCGCCGCCAGGAAGTCCGGGTAGTGCCCCTGCTGGATCAGCGCCCGGGACGGGCAGGTGCACACCTCGCCCTGGTTGAGGGCGAACATGGTGAAGCCTTCGAGGGCCTTGTCGAAGAAGTCGTCGCGGGAGGCGCTGACGTCGTCGAAGAAGATGTTCGGGCTCTTGCCGCCCAGTTCCAGGGTGACCGGCCTGATGTTCTCGCTGGCGTACTGCATGATCAGCCGTCCGGTGGTCGTCTCGCCGGTGAACGCCACCTTCGCCACTCTCGGCGAGGACGCGAGCGGCTTGCCCGCCTCGACGCCGAAGCCGTTGACGACGTTGACCACGCCGGGCGGCAGCAGGTCCGCCACCAGGGACAGCCAGTAGTGGATCGACGCGGGCGTCTGCTCGGCCGGCTTGAGCACCACCGCGTTACCGGCGGCGAGCGCCGGGGCGAGCTTCCAGGTGGCCATGAGCAGCGGGAAGTTCCACGGGATGATCTGGCCGACCACGCCGAGCGGCTCGTGGAAGTGGTACGCGACGGTGTCGTCGTCGAGTTCGCCGAGGGACCCCTCCTGGGCGCGGATCGCCCCGGCGAAGTACCGGAAGTGGTCGATGGCGAGCGGGAGGTCGGCGGCCAGCGTCTCGCGTACCGGCTTGCCGTTCTCCCAGGTCTCGGCGATCGCCAGGGATTCCAGGTTGTCCTGCATGCGGTCGGCGATCCGGTTGAGGATCAGCGACCGCTCGGCGACCGGCGTGCGGCCCCACGCGTCGGCCGCGCCGTGCGCGGCGTCGAGGGCCTTCTCGACGTCCTCGGCGGTGCCCCGGGCCACCTCGGTGAAGGTCTGCCCGGTGACCGGGGTCGGGTTCTCGAAGTACTGCCCGCCGTGCGGCTTCACGTACTCGCCGCCGATGAAGTGGTCGTAGCGGGACTGCCAGTGGGTGGGCGCGTCGTAGCGCGTCATGGGGACCTCCGCCGTCTACAGGTGGTGGACGGCGGTGACGCTAGTTCCGGGTACGTTGCAGCGACGTTGCGCGGCCCACGTCGTACTCCTCGGCGAGCTGGCGGATGCGCGTGACCGCGAGGGGCCGGCGGGGCGCTCCCGGCGGCAGGGCCCGCGCCAGGGCCTCCCAGGCGGCCAGGTCGTCGGCGCCGGCGGGCGTCGCGGTCCAGGCCGCGAGCAGCGCCGGGTCCGCGGTGGCCAGCACGGCCGCGCGCAGCTGGCCGTCGACCAGCCGGCGCAGCCGCGTCACTCCCGGCGCGTCGGAGCCGGGCAGCAGAACCCCGGGGTACGCGTCGAGCGCGCCCGCCGGGTCGCCGCGCTCCAGCAGGTCGGTGACGGTACGGAAGTCGGCGCGCACCCGCCCGCGCAGCCGGTACGGGCGGGAGTTGAGCAGGTCGCGGCCGAGCACCCGGCGCAGGCGGGAGAGTTCGGCGCGCAGGGTGACGGGGTGCAGCCGGTCGTCGCCGTAGAGGTCGAGGCCGAGTTGCTCGCCGGTGCGCCCCTCAGGGTGGTCGACGAGCAGGACCAGCAGTTCGCTGTGTCGGCGGCCGAGCCGGATCCGGCGCCCGCCGACGCGCAGCTCCGCCTCGTCCCGGCCGAGTGCGGACACGTGGACCACGTCCGGCTCGACGGGCGCCGCGCCGGCCAGGAACGCCTCAGCGGCGCGGGCGGTGGCCCGGACCAGCGCCAGGCTCTGCGGGTTGGCCAGGTGATCGCCGCCGGTGATGTCGACCGCGCCGAGCAGCCGGCCGGTCGCCGGGTCGTGGATCGGGGCGGCCGCGCAGGTCCACCGCTGTACGCGGCGGCTGAAGTGCTCGGTGGCGAAGATCTGCACGCTGTGGTCGACGGCGAGGGCGGTGCCGGGGGCGTTCGTGCCGGCGTGCGGCTCGTCCCAGCGGGCGCCGGGAACGAAGTTCATCCGCTCGGCGTGCCGCAACACCCCCGGGTGCCCCTCCACCCAGAGCAGCCGCCCGTACGCGTCGCAGACCGCCATCAGGTGCGCGCCGTCCTGCGCGATGCCGCCGAGCAGGTCGCGGAAGAGCGGCAGCACCCGGGACAGCGGGTGGGCGGCCCGGTAGCGCTCCAGCGCGTCGTCGGTCAGCTCGACCGGGGGCGTGGTCTCCGGGTCGAGCAGCGCCGACCGCTCCCAGGACCGGCGGACCACCTCGCGTACCCGGTGCGGTGCGGCCCCGGCGGTGAGGAACGCCTCGTGGGCGGCGCCGACCTGCGCGATCCGCTCCGCGGGATCCGCGCCGAACTCCAGAGCCAGCCACGGGTCAGCCATCGGCGACCTCCTCCAACCCCATCGTGACGCAGCTCACCCCCGATCGCCAAGGCGGATCGGTGGCCGGTTCATTCGCAGGTTTGTTTTCGATAGATGTCACAGCGCTGAACTGATCCGCGCTCCCACGCCGTACCCGCCCGCGACACGGCACCACCGGACGAGGAGGAACGACGTGAAGGTGCAGCGGAAGCACGTACTGGCGGCGGGCGTGGCGGTGGTAGCCGCGGCAGCGGTGGCGGTGGGAACCGGACTCGGGTTCGCGGACACCAACTCCACCCGGGCGTCGGTCTGCCAGGGGTCGGTGACCTTCTCGGCCGACGGTGGCGCGCCGGCCGCGACCAGCAACCGGTTTCCGGCCGGCACCCGGCTGCGGGTGACCAACCTGGACAACAACCGGTCGGCCGAGGTGACCGTGACCGGGCCGTCGGGCAGCTGCGTCCTGCTCAACGCGGCGGCGATGGAACTCGTGCGCGAGCCGGGCAAGAACGTGATCCGGCGCAACGTCGTCGAGGTGGTCGGTGGCGGCGCGGCGCAGTCGGGGGCGGGTGCGACGCCTCCGGACGCCGGCACGATACGGCCCGGTGCGGCCTCGCCCGGGGCGTCCGGCCCGGCCCCGGTGTCGGCCTGCCAGGGGGCGCTCACCTTCTCCGGTGAGGCCGGTGCGCCGGCGGCGACCAGCAACCGGTTCCCGGTCGGGACGCGGCTGCGGGTGACGAACCTGGACAACGGCAAGGCGGTGACGGTGAGCGTCACCGGCCCGTCGGGCAGTTGCGCGCTGCTGAACCTGTCGGCCATGGACGCGATCCGCGAGCCCGGCAAGAACCTGGTCCGCCGCAACACCGTCGAGGTGCTCCGCTAGCCGGGCGTGCAAGGAAGGGCCCCTTGTTAACAGACGTCTGTTAACAAGGTGCCCTTCCTCGCACCCGCGGGTCTGGTCGGCGTCCCGTCTAGGCTGCTCAGCGTGGAGTCCGTAGCGTTCTATGTCGCCTCCCGGCCCGCCCACGGCGAGGGTGAGCTGACCGTCCACCACCCGTACGACGGCCGCGCCGTCAGGCGTACCACCCTCGCCACGCCGAACCAGGTCGAGGCCGCGATCGCGGCAGCCGCCGGGGTGGCCGCGGCGGCCGCGGCCCTGCCCGCGCACGTGCGCGCGGCGGCCCTGGACCACGTCTCCCGGCGGCTCGCCGAGCGGGCCGACGAGGTCGCGGCGCTGATCACCGCCGAGAACGGCAAGCCGGTCAAGTGGGCCCGCGCCGAGGTCGGCCGGGCGGTCTCCACGTTCCGCTGGGCGGCCGAGGAGGCGCGGCGCTTCTCCGGCGAGCTGCAACGACTCGACACCGACCCGGCCGGCACCGCGCGGATCGCGCTGGTCCGCCGGGTGCCGCGAGGCCCGGTCCTGGGCATCGCACCGTTCAACTTCCCGCTGAACCTGGTGGCCCACAAGGTCGCCCCGGCCATCGCCGTCGGCGCCCCGATCATCGTCAAGCCGGCCCCGGCCACCCCGCTGTCGGCGCTGCTGCTCGGTGAACTCCTGGCCGAGACGGACCTGCCGGCGGGCATGTTCTCGGTGCTGCCGCTGCCCAACGAGCGCGCCGCCGACCTGGTGACCGACCCGCGGCTGCCGGTGGTGTCGTTCACCGGCTCCGGGCCGGTCGGCGCGGCCATCCGCCGGTCCGTGCCGGACAAGCACGTGACCCTGGAACTGGGCGGCAACGCGGCGACGGTGATCTGCGAGGACTGGAACTCCGACGACGACCTCAGCTTCGCCGCGCGGCGGATCGCGCTCTTCTCCAACTACCAGGCCGGGCAGTCGTGCATCGCGGTGCAACGGGTGTACGTGCACGAGTGGCTCTACGACGGCTTCCTGCCCCGGCTGGTCGCCGCCGTGCAGGAGTTGCGCACCGGTGACCCGACCGACCCGGCGACCGACGTCGGGCCGCTGGTCTCCGAGGACGCGGCGCTCCGGGTCGAGGCGTGGGTGGACGAGGCCGTCGCGGCCGGCGCGACGATCGAGGTCGGCGGCCGGCGCGAGGGCGCCAGCTACCCGCCGACCGTCCTGTCCGGCGTCCCGAAGGACGCCAGGGTCAGCGCCGAGGAGGTCTTCGGCCCGGTGCTGGTGGTCGCCCGGGTGGAGACCGACGACGCCGCGTTCGCGGCGGTCAACGACTCGGCGTACGGGTTGCAGGCGGGCGTCTTCACCCACCGTCTGGACACGGCCTTCCGCGCCGGCCGGGTCCTCGAGGTCGGTGGGGTGATCGTCGGGGACGTGCCGTCGTACCGGGCGGACCAGATGCCGTACGGGGGGATGAAGGGCAGCGGCGTCGGCCGCGAGGGCGTCCGCAGCGCGATGGACGACTACACCGAGCCGCGCGTCGTGGTCCTCACCGGCGTGGCGCTGTAAGGAAGGGCCCCCTGTTAACGCCTGGCGTACTGAAAGGGTCCCTTCCTGACACCTGCCGGGCTCACCAGGTGCCGTCGTCGCGGACGCGGGCCGGGCTGCGGCCGAGGACGAGGGCCGTCAGGGCGGTGTCCACGTCTTCGCCGAGGAACCACTCGCCCGCCTGGTCGAGTGCGAAGACCCGGCCGTGCTCGTCCACGGCGAAGACGCTCTCGCCGAACTCGGAGCCGAACGGGAACAGGCGCGCCCCGATCACCGCGCCGAGGTCGGCCAGGATGTCGGCCGAGTGGGCGCCGTGCAGCGGGTTGGTGGTGAACCGGCTGATCCACACCGTCTCGCCGGGGCCACGGCGGCTGCTCACCACGGCGGGGAAGGCCGTGAGGGCCCGCCGGGCGGCGGGGAACGGCTCGTGGCGGTGCGTCCGGCCCGGCACCTCGCACGTCTCCCGGATCGCGCCGTTCGCGAGAGCCGGATTGAACTCGCTGTCCTCCCAGCCGCCCTCCATCAGCGCGTCGGCGACCTCGGTCGGGAACCGGCCCGGGTGGTGCGGCACCTGCGGGTCGGGCCGCCACTCGGCGGTGAAGGCCAGCTCCGACCAGGGCAGGACATTGAAGTGCACCAGGAAGTTCACGCACGAGTCGCAGCTGCGCTCGGCCCGCCCCGCGTAGCGGTCGCCCGGCTCGCGGACCCGGAACACCTCGAAACGGGCGCGCGCCAGCAGCGTCTCCGCGTCCGGCATGGCCATCGGTTCGATGCCCTCGGCGGCGCGGCGGTGGTCGTACTCGTGCAGGACGTCCGAGACGACGACCAGTTCGGCGTGCCGCTCCCCACCGCGGACCAGATGGCCCGGGGGCAGCTCGTCCAGGTAGGCCCGGACGAGGGGGTGGTGGTTCAGCTCGACGTCACCCTTGGCGCCCTGCGCGCGGAACAGTTGCCCGTCGACGCTGAGGTGCGCGGCGGTGGCCGGCGTCGGTATCCGCCGGATCTCGCGGAGCAGCTGACCTGCCGGATCGACGGTGCGCGGCGCGGGCGGCCCCTCCGGCCGGTTCCGCCGGTACATCCGCTCGACCTGTTCGATCGGCACGCGGGGCCACGTGGTCACCTCGCCGGTCTGCTTGTCGACCACCGTGGTCGGCAGGTCGCCCGGGACCGTGCGGACCTCGGCGGCCACAGTGGACCGGATCACGAACCCGAGGTCGAACTCGTCGACGATCGGATGGCACTCGTGGCCGAGACGCTGTGAGTCGCGGCGGGCCCACACGGCGGCGAGCTGCTCGGCCTGCTGGCGGTCGATCACGCCTCTGAAACTACCGGACCCCACGGTTTCGTGGCGCCCGGTATGGTTCGCCCTACCGACAGTGACCGGGGGAGGGTGACGTTGGGCGAGAACGCGGACCGGGACGCCAATCGCGCGCTGCGGGCGCGGTTCGACGAGGTGTACGGCCAGTACCAGCGGTTACGGTCCGGAGTGGACGACCTGCAGCGGAAGCTGGCCGAGCTGCGTGTCACCGAACGTTCGGACGACGGACGGGTGACCGTGGTGGTCGGCGCCCGCGGCGACCTGGTCTCGGTGGACCTGGATCCCGCGATCTACCGGGACCGGGACGCGAAGGGGCTGGCCCGGACGATCACCGAGACGGCGCAGCGCGCCGCGGCCGCGGCCGGGAAGGCCACCCGCGACCTCACCGCCGGCTACCTCCCGGAGGACACCGGGGCGGCCGGCTTCCTGCGTACCGGCGATCTGTCGGCCCTGCTCGGGCGGGCCGACGCCGCACTGCACCGGGAGGCGTGATGGGCGATCAGCTCTGGCTCGACCCGCACCGGGCGCGGCGCGGCGGCGCGGACCTGGCGCACGCCGGCGCGGAGGTCACCGACCGGCGCCGGCAGGTCGGCGGCGAGATCGCGGCGGCGAGCGCGGGGCGGCCCTGGGGCCGCGACGACATCGGTGCCGCGTTCGAACGCAGCTACCGGGGGTTCGAGCAGACCGTGCTCCGGGTCTGGGAGGGCGTCGGCCGTCACCTGGAGGGTCTCGGCGCGGACGTGGTCCGGTCCGTCGACGCCACGGTACGGACCGACGCGGTGAACGCGGGCCGGATCGACCGCGTGGCCGACGGGCGCTGACCGGCGAGGAGGTCCGGATGACCCTGTTGCCGAGTCCGATTCCGCACCCGCTCGACTACTCGCCCTGGGATCTGCCCGGCTGGATGTACGACGCCCTGGACTGGGTCGTGGGTGTGGAGTGGCCGGACGGCGACGAACGTGCCGTGTGGGACCTGGCCGACCAGTGGTACGCGGTCGCCGCCGTCCTCGCCGGCCCGCACGCCGACGCGGCCGCCGCCGCCGCGGAGGTGCGCACCGGGTACGGCGGGGTCGGCGCGGTCGCCGCGGCCTTCGACGGCGCCTGGCGACGCGTGGCCGAGGGCGACGACGCCCCGCTGCCGCTGCTCCTGACGGTCAGCACCGACCTGGGTCGTCTCGTCGAGGAGTGCGGCTGCGACATCGAGGCGGCCAAGCTGGAGGTCTGGATCGAGCTGGGCATCCTCGTCGTCGAGCTGGTCGGCCTCGCGGTCGCCACCGTGCTGACCGCCGGCGCGGCCTCACCCGCGGCCGCCGCCGCGATCACCGCCACCCGCGTCATCGTCCAGCAGATCTTCAAGCGACTCCTGGCGCAGCTCGCCCGCAAGACCCTCCGGCAGGGGCTGAAGGAGGCCGGCGAGCGTGCCGCCAAGGACGTCGGCAAGGGCGGCGTCCGCGGCTTCGCCCGGCGGGCCGCCGCCGGCGGTCTGGCCGAGGCGGGCGAGGAGACCGGCGTCACCCTCGCCACCCAGGCGTACCAGAACTCCACCGGCCGGCGGGACGGCCTCGACATGGCCGAGCTGGGCACCTCCGCCGTCGGCGGGCTGGCCGGCGGCGCGGTGGCGCCGCTGGCCGGGCTGGGGCGGCACGCGACCGGCCGGGGCGCCCGCGTCGGTGAACACGTCGCCCGCGAGATGACCGGCGAGGTGCTCGCCGAGCAGGCCGCGAGCCTCGCCACCGGCCAGGGGCCGACCTCCCTGGAGGAGGCCGCGCGGGCGGCCGTCTCGGGTGCCCGCGGCTCGGCCACCACCCAGGCGGACGCCGCGCTCCAGGCCCGCCTCGACGGCCGGCTCAGCGCCCTCGCCGGCACGAGCCTGCCGCCATCCGTGCTCGCCCCGCCGGTCGCCGTCGGCACGGACGCGCCGTCGACGGGCGGGGCCCTGCCCGGCACGGACGTGGGAGGGGCATCCGGAGTGGGCGGCGCGGACGCGGGTGGGGCATCCGGTGGGATGGCGTCCGCGCCGAGCGTTCTGGCCGCCGGCCCCGCCGTCCCGCCGGTGGCGGTCGGGTCTGCCGAGGCCGCCGGTCCTGCGACGACTGCTGGGCCGGCCGAGGCCGTAGCTGGTGCGACGGCTGACGGGCCCGACACCGCCAGCCCCGCGGCAGCGTCGAATCCGGTGGTGTCCGCGGCTGCGGGACCGGTGGAGCCGCCGCAGGTGCGGGCCGAGCCGCCCGTCGCCGCCCCGTCCCGGCCGCTTGACGTGCCGTCCATGCAGGTCGACGCGTCGCCGTCGCTGGCCGGGACGCCGACGCTCTCATCGGTGGCCAACGGGCCGCTGCCCTCGGCCGGGCTGGCCGGTGCCGACGGTCCGCCGGTAGCCGCACCACCGGTCTCCGCGGGACAGTCACCGGTCACCGCCGGCCCGGTGGCGCAGTCCGCCGCCGCGCCCCTCGCCGGCTCGGTCGCCGCCGTCCCGGTTGGCCCGGTGCCCCAGACCGGCGCGGCGACGCCGCCGCTCGCCGGTCCGACGCCGCCCGTCACCACCGATCCGGTGGCACGGTCCGGTGCTGTGGCGCCGCCGCTCACCGGCCCGAACACGCCGGCCCCGGATGACGCGGTGACGCGGTCCGGGAGCGCGCCGCCGCTGGCCGGGCCGGACACCCGGCACGGCACCGGCTTCGCGCCACCTCTCCCGCCGACGCCGCCACCGACCCTCCGGCCGTCGGACGCCCCGTTGGTGGTCGGACCGGAAGCGCTCCGGCCCCGCACCCCCGAGTGGTACGCCGCGCGGTGGGCCGCCGACCACGAGGCCTTCGAACGGCGCCGCTACCGGGGGCACTTCGAGCACCAGCGGAACAACCACGAGGAGAACCGCCGCCGGGACCGCGCCGACCACCTGCGCCAGGCGGCGGACCGCGCGTACGACGAGGCGCGCTGGCTGATCGGCGAGAGCCGGCGACTGGCCCGGGCCGGGTACCGGGCGGTGTCAGAGCGGATCTTCGCCGAGGGCCGCGAGCGCGAGAGTTGGTGCCACCGGCAGCGGGATGTCGCGGACGCGGTCCTGGCCGGGACGCGGGCGCCGGGCGTCGTCGCGGTCGTCGGCGACGACTTCGAGCGCATCAACGACGACGTGGGGGACCTTGCGCGCGGCGCGGTCGGGACCAGTGACCGTTCGGCGCTGACCGGCGACGACCATCCGCCGCCGATCGACCGCACCCGGCGGTACCACCGTCGAGGTGGCCTGCGCCCGCCGCTGGCGCTGCACCAGCGCGACGTGGAGCGGCGGATGCCGAGACGGTCCGACGGCACCGTGACCCGTACGGCGGACCCGCGCGTCGGCGGGTGGTTCGGGCTGGTCAACGACGGCGGGCCGCAGGCCGACCCGACGCGCGGCATCAACTGCGTCGACTGCACCCTGTCCCTCTTCGACACCTGGGTGCACGGGCGTCCCCGGGTCTCGGCACCCCGCACCTTCGACGCGTACGCCCTCGGCGACGTCACCCGGCCCCTCAACGGTGAGGCGGATGGTCCGGGGCGGATCGAGGACGTCACCGGCGGGCGCTTCCAGCGCCTCTGCGAGACGCCGACGGAGATGCCGCCGGCCGAGCGGGCGCGCGTTCTCGACACCGGCTACCGGAACCTGCGCGACCAGTTGCTCGTCGGCGGCCACGGCAGCTTCGCGTTCGTCATCAACCGGTGGGAGGGCGGCGGCTCCCACATCTGGGTGGCGTTGAACCAGAACGGGACCGTCCTCCACCTCGACCCGCAGTCCGGCGAGATCGCCGACGAACCGCTGGGCCACCACCGGGGCGTGCCGCACCCGTACAACGCCGTCGACGCGGACGTCCTCATCCTCGCCGGTGACGGCGAACCGATGCCGCTGGCGGGGCTGCGGCGTGGCCTGTTCAGCCAACGACCGGACCTGCCGGCGTACCCACCGGCGACCGAGCATCAGGGGTACGGCGAGCCGTACCTCAACCGCGTTCACCTCCTCGCCACCCCCGGCTCCGCAGACCCTGAATCTGCCCATGCCGGAGGAGAACAACCGGGACGAGGCCAGGGCGAGAGCGGGAGTCAAGGGCACTGGGAGCGCGTGCGAGGGCTCCTCCCGTCGGATGACTCTGGGTATCGGATTTCGCCACGGGACTGCGAATTCCTCGGTATCACACCGGAGGCGGTAGCGATGTGGGCCGAGAGGATCGCGCCCCTCGGCTTGACGCCAGAGGAGTTCGATCGGCTCTCCAAGGATCTCTTCCGTGCGCTCGAGGCAGATGGCATCGAGGCGAATCAGGCCGATGTTCGCCTCAAAGGCTCCTCGTCCGCCTTCTTTTCCGGTCTTCATAAGCGGCTGCCGGCAAAGGAAGAGTTGGCCGAACGTCCGGAAGCCGCGGCGCGGCTGGACGCGTGGCGGGGAGACGGTGACCTACCCGTACGGCGGCCGTTCGACTCTATGCACAAGTTGGGCCTGGAGGATCCGAGCGACTATGACTTCCAGCTTTCGTCGGACCCGATGGTGGACCGAGCGCGGGAGTTGGGTGCCCAGCACTTTCCGGATGTGCCGGTCGTCAACAAGACATACGGCTTCGTGACGAAGAAGATCGCCCGACTGTGCTTCCCTGCCCTGTTCGCATGGGCCGACGAGTACACGCGACTCCTTGGCCGGGACGTTGTGCCAGCGATCTTCACGGGTGCCGGGCCGCCGGACCGCTCACACCTAGGCGTATCGTCCCATTTCAGAGACTCCGACTGGCGAATCGAGGGCGGCCGTGATTAACAGTTGGGCCGTCAGGCTCGGCGAGAAGCTTGACCAGTCGAGCCTCGATGAACTCAGGTCGAAGCTGGGCATGCGCGCGTCGGGCAGGCTGACGGACGACTGGGACGAGTTGTTTGGCGAAGGCACGAGGGCGATCGGCGACAAGTCGGTCCAAGTCGAACTGTGGCGGGACGTTGACACGTCAGAGTGGCGCCTCGATGTCGAGATGCCCTCGGAACTGTCTGAGGCTCAGGCAGCAGAGGTTCTGGCTGAGGTCCAGGAGGCCGCAGCATCCATGGGCCTGACGATCGTGTCGAGCCTCAGACGGCCAAGCAGGCGTTGACCTGCAAGCGCGCCGGGCGGGGCCCGGGCGGGCGGCATGAGACGGGCGAACGGGCCGGGCGGGCGGCACGAGACGGGCGGACGCGGGCGGGTGCAGCGGCGGTCCAGCAGGGTAATGCGGGGCACATCCGGAGCGCTCTATGACCGGGCGTTGTCCACCCCCGGTAGTAGCCTGACCGGCGGACCCCCGTCCCTGGGGGAGGAACGGCGAGGTGATCATGTCGGTTCGGCGGCACGCGGCGCGACTCGCGGCGGTCAGCGCGGTGGTGGGCGGCCTCGTCGCTCTCGGTGCGACCCCGGCGCTCGCCGACGAGGACTCGGTCCGGGTGGGCGCCGCCGGGCGATTCAAGGCCGGTGGCTCGGCTGAGGGCGTCGCCGTGGAGGTGCGCAAGCGTACGGACGGCTGTGTCCTGCTGCGTACCGCGCTCGCCCTTCGTCTGGACGGGCTCCGGGCCGACCAGGTCCGGGTGGAGGTCAACGCGGGCGGACGCTGGTTCCCGGTGGCGCTGTCCGGAAGCGGGGGCGGGGTGAGCACGGCGGCCACCTCCCCGGCGAACCCGCGGCTGTGCAAGGGCAAAAGCATCACCGTGCGGTACCGGGTGGCGTTCGCCGCCGGCACACCGGACGGCCGGTTGACCGTCGTCGGCGAGGCGACCAACGCGGTCGGGCAGGTGCTGGGTCGAGGGTCCGACAACTCCCGTGTGGACGGTGGCCGGGTTTCCGCCTCGCCCACGCCGTCGCGGTCGCGGACCCCGTCACCGACCCCCAGCGCGGCCGTGACGGAGGCCGCCGCCGAGGACGGGGCGTCCGTCGAGGCCCTCGCCAATCCCGCGGGTGGGGCGGCCAGCCCGGTGGCGGCCGAGGAGTCCGGCGGGTCCCCGATCATGTTCTTCGGCCTGGCCATGGTCGCGGTCGGGATCGTGCTGATCGTCCTGCTGGTCCGCCGCTTCCGGGAGGACAAGGAGGAGCCGGGGAGCGGTGCCCCGACCTCCGGTGGCAGCACCTACCGCTCGGCGCAGGGCCCGCCGGTCCTGCCCGGCCAGCCCGGTCAGGTGTACGGGCAGCCGGCCACCGGCCGTCCGGCCACGCCCGGCCTGTACGGAGCCCCGCCCGCCCAGCGTTCCGCCGGCCTCTACGGCGCCCCGCCGGATGCGACCCAGGCGATGCCGGGTGCCCCCACCCCTCGGGACCCCTACGGCACCCCGCCACCGTCGACTCCTCCCGTACCCGGGCAGCACGGCACGCCGGCTTCCGGAACGCCCGGAGGCGCCGGGGATGAGAACCGCACCCGGTTCATGCCCCGGATGCCCGACTGACTCCGGGCGGACGGCGCAGCGCGCCGCCCGCCCGGGTGGAACCGTGCAGGGCGCCGGTGATTCGGCCGGGCGCCTGCTGCCGGTCAGCAGTGACCGGACACGGTGGTGCTCTTGATGTCCTTGACCTCGATGCCCGGACCAAAACGGGTGTCGTACAGCTTCGCGATCGCGTGGTATTTCTTCTTCGGATCGACGTCAGAACACGGCTCGGAGGTCGAGAGATACGTGTAACCCGAGGCGTGGAAGCCCTTGTACCGGCTGGCGACGGAGGTGTTGCCGTGCCAGTCGTCGCGATAGATGGAGATGCGAATAGCGAAGTGTTCCTTCTTCAGGCAGTTCACGTCCGCCCGGGCGTACATCGAGCCCGGGTCCTTGCTGATCTTCACGCTGAGGCTGCAGTCGTGCGGCCGCGCTGCGGCGGGGGAGGCCGGTAGCAGCGCTCCCGCGGCGGCCAGGGACGTGGCGGCCACGGACATCGCGGCGAGCCGGAGAAGTCGCTTCCTTCGTGCCAAGGTTGCTCCCATTTCCATAGCGCCTGCATTGCGGTACGCCACGTCCCGACACCGATAAAGGTGCCCGGACCGGGGATTGGCGCGGATGCTGTTCGGCAGCATTCCTCAGGCGCTGGAACGGAGGCTATTGCGCGTTAAGGAATCCCGGCAACCCCGCATACACAAATCTAATTATTCTGGGAATTGCGGACGTGGCCCGTCGACGGGTGGCCGCACGAGTTCACCTCCCGGCTCCGCGCCTGAGCCCAGCCGCGGAGCCGCCCTCCGATACGCTCAGGCCGTTGACGACCTGCAGCCCGAGGAGCGGAACCGGTGTCTGATCTGTCCCAGATCGTGAAGGCCTACGACATTCGTGGGACGGTGCCGGACCAGTGGGACGAGCGCACGGCGGAGGCGCTGGGCGTGGCCTTCACCCAGGTCCTCAACGCCTCCGGTGAGCCCGGCGAGGCGGTGCTGATCGCCCACGACATGCGCGCCACCGGCCCCGGCCTCGCCGCGGCCTTCGCCGCCGGCGTCCGCACCGAGGGTCGTACGGTCATCGAGCTGGGCCTGGCCTCCACCGACATGCTCTACTACGCCTCCGGATCGCTCGACCTGCCCGGGGCGATGTTCACCGCAAGCCACAACCCGGCGCAGTACAACGGCATCAAGATGTGCCGTTCCGGGGCCCGGCCGATCGGCCAGGACAGCGGCCTGGCCGAGATCCGCGACCGGGCGCAGGCTCTGCTGGACTCGGGCGAGGCGCGGCCCGCCGGCGACCCGACCGCGCCGGTGCAGCAGCGCAACCTACTCGCCGACTACGCGGCGTACCTGCGCAAGCTGGTCGACCTCTCCCGGATCCGGCCGCTGAAGGTCGTGGTGGACGCGGGGAACGGCATGGGCGGGTACACCGTCCCGACCGTGCTCGGTGACGCCGCGCTGCCGGCCCTGCCACTGGAGATCGTGCCGCTCTACTTCGAGCTGGACGGCACGTTCCCCAACCACGAGGCGAACCCGCTCGACCCCAAGAACCTGGTCGACCTCCAGCGGGCCGTGCTCGCGCACGGCGCGGAGATCGGCCTGGCCTTCGACGGCGACGCGGATCGGTGCTTCGTGGTGGACGAGCGTGGGGAGCCGGTCTCGCCGTCCGCGATCACCGCGATGGTCGCCGCCCGTGAGCTGGCCAAGCACCCCGGCTCGACGGTGATCCACAACCTCATCACGTCCAGCGCGGTGCCCGAGATCATCCGGGAGAACGGCGGCCAGCCGGTCGTCTCCCGGGTGGGGCACTCGTTCATCAAGGCGGAGATGGCCCGGACCAACGCGGTCTTCGGTGGTGAGCACTCCGCCCACTACTACTTCCGGGACTTCTGGTTCGCCGACACCGGCATGCTCGCGGCGATGCACACCCTGGCCGCGTTGGGCGAGCAGTCGCTGCCGCTGTCGGTGCTGGCCGGCGAGTACGAGCGGTACGTCGCCTCCGGCGAGATCAACTCCACCGTGGCCGACCAGGCGGCGAAGATCGCCGAGGTGCGCGACGCGTACCCCGACGCGGAGGCGGACGAGCTGGACGGCCTCACCCTGCGTTTCCCCGACGGCGCCTGGTTCAACCTGCGGGCCTCGAACACCGAGCCGCTGCTGCGGCTCAACGTGGAGGCGCCGACCCGGCAGCGGATGACCTCGCTCCGCGACGAGGTGCTCGACCGGGTTCGCCGATAAGATCGCGTGCGCCGGTCGGCACCGCCGTCCGGTGAAGCCGCACACGTGGAAGGAGCCGTGCCATGGCCCTGGATCCGCAGTTGCTCGAGATCCTCGCCTGCCCGGACACGCACCACGCCCCGCTGGACTACGACGCCCAGGCGCAGACGCTGACCTGCACGGAGTGCGGCCGGATCTTCGAGGTCCGCGACGACGTGCCGGTACTGCTGCTCGACGAGGCGCGCGGCGGCCCCGCGGAGCGGTCGTGATCGACGGTACGGCCGGAGTGAGCGGCCACCGCGACGCCGACGAGGCCCTGCTCGACGACCCGGATGCGCTCGCCGAGCGGGACCCGGGCGGAATGCTGCGGCACATCGCCTCGGCGGGTGCGCAGGTCCGCGAGTCGGCGGCACTCGCCGCCGAGGCCAACCTCGCCGTGCTCGGTGACGAGGGGCGGCCACGCGCGGTCGTCATCGCCGGCATCGGCACCGCCGGGCGGACCGGTGACGTCCTCGCCACGGTCGCCGGCCCGCGCTGCCCGGTCCCGGTGATCCCGCACCGCAGCGCCGGCGTGCCCGGCTGGGTCGGCGCCGCCGACGTGGTCATCGCGGTCAGTGCCTCCGGCCGGAGCCCTGAGGCGCTCGGCGCGGCCGAGGCGGCTCACCGGCGCGGTGCCCGCCTGGTCGCGGTCGGCGCCCCGGACTCGCAGCTCCAGTCCGTGGCCGAGCGCGCCCGCGCGCCGTTCATCCCGGTGCCCCGCCGCGCGCCGGCCCGGGCCAGCCTCTGGGCGCTCACCGTGCCGGTTCTGCTCGCCGCCCGTACGCTCGGCCTCGTGAAGGTGAACGAGGCGGACCTGGCCGAGACCGCGGCCCGGCTCGACGCCGACGCCGACCGCTGCCGCCCGACGGCCGAGTCCTTCGTCAACCCGGCGAAGTCGCTCGCGCTGGGCCTGGCCGGCTCCGTTCCCATCGTCTGGGGCTCGTCACCGCTGGCGACCGTCGCGGCCCGCCGGTTCGGCGACACGCTGTCGGCGAACGCCCGCTACCCGGTCGTGTCCGGGGCGCTCGGCGAGGCCGGCCGGGGCCGCGTCGGCCTCCTCGACGGTGTCTTCGGCGGCCTGGTCGAGGGGGAGCGGGACATCTTCGCCGACCCGGACGAGGAGCGGCCCGCCGGCACGCGGCTGCGGCTGGTGCTGCTGCGGGACGGCGGGCTCAACCCCGAGGAGGACGCCGACGAGCCCCTCGCGGTCGAGGAGCGGCGGGCGGAGGCCGTCCAGACGCTCGCCGAACGGCGGGGCGTGCGCTGCGACGTGGTCACCGCCGAGGGCGGTTCCGCGTTGGAGCGGCTCGCCTCTCTGGTCGCGGTCCCGGACTTCGCCTCGATCTACCTTGCCCTGGCACACGGGCTGGACCCGATGGCCGTCCCGGCCATCACGGAGATGAAGGAGCTGGCGAACCAGTGAGCGAACGCAAGACGGCGCGGCGGAGCGAGGCGGCGGCGTGAGTGCCGACGGTGGTACGAAGGCGATCGTCGCCGCGCTGCTGGCCAACGTCGGCATCGCCATCACCAAGTTCATCGCGTTCCTGCTGACCGGCCTCTCGTCGATGCTGGCCGAGTCGATCCACTCGGTCGCCGACTCCGGCAACCAGGCGCTGCTGCTGCTCGGCGGCAAGCGGGCCAAGCGCGCCGCCACCCCGCAGCACCCGTTCGGGTACGGGCGGGAGCGCTACATCTACGCGTTCATCGTGTCAATCGTGCTGTTCACCGTCGGTGGCCTCTTCGCGCTCTACGAGGCGTACCACAAGTGGTCCCACCCCGAGACTCCGGACAAGTGGCAGTGGGTCCCGGTGGTCGTGCTGGTGGTGGCGATCGTGATGGAGTCGTTCTCCTTCCGCACCGCGATCGTGGAGTCGAACCGCGTTCGGGGCAACCAGTCCTGGGTGCGCTTCGTGCGGCGGGCCAAGGCCCCCGAGCTTCCGGTGGTGCTGCTGGAGGACCTCGGCGCGCTGCTCGGTCTGGTCTTCGCGCTCTTCGGCGTGAGCATGACGCTGATCACGGACAATTCGCGGTGGGACGCCGCCGGCACCGCCATGATCGGTGTGCTGTTGGTGGTCATCGCCGTCATCCTGGCCATCGAGACCAAGAGCCTGCTGCTCGGTGAGGGTGCCGAGGCGCACGACGTGACGGCCATCGAGAAGGCGATCACGGCCGGCCCGGAGATCGAGCGGATCATCCACATGAAGACGCTCTACCTGGGCCCGGATGAGCTGATGGTGGCGGCGAAGATCGGCGTCCGCACCTGGCACAGCGCCGAGGAGCTGGCCGGTGGCATCAACGCGGTCGAGGCGCGGATCCGCACGGCCGTTCCCGCCGCCCGGGTCATCTACCTGGAGCCGGACATCTACCACGCCGGCGCGGACCGGGCCGACTCCGGCGCCGCCGGCCACACCGGGCCCGGAGAAGCCGCCGGGCGGTCCGGGGGCTGACGGGTGGAGCTGCTGTACGGGCCGATCCGGAACTACGCCTGGGGGTCCCGATCGGCGATCGCCACCCTGCAGGGGCGGCCGGTGCCGAGCGACGAGCCGGAGGCGGAGCTGTGGCTGGGCGCCCACCCGGGCGCTCCGGCCACGGTGGACCGGGACGGCGACCGCGTCAGCCTGGTCGACCTGTTGCTCGCCGAGCCGGGGCACTGGCTCGGCGAGCAGGTGGTCGACCGGTTCGGCACCCGGCTGCCGTTCCTGCTCAAGGTGCTCGCCGCCGACGCGCCGCTCAGCCTCCAGGCGCACCCGGACCCGGACCAGGCCCGCGCCGGGCACGCCGCTGACGCGGCGCGTCCCGAGGCGCAACGCAACTACGTGGATCCGCACCACAAGCCCGAGCTGCTGGTGGCGCTGTCGTCGATGGAGGCGCTCTGCGGCTTCCGTGATCCGGCGGTGTCGGCGGAGGTGCTCGCCGCGTTCGGCGTACCGTCACTGGAGCCGGTGCTGACCGCGTTGCGCGCCGGGCCGGCGGGCCTGTCCGACGCCGTACGCCTGCTGCTGACCTGGCCCGCCGCCGAGCGGGACGCGCTGGTGGCCGCCGTGGCGTCGGCGCCGGGCGGCGGGCTCGACGCCGAGTTGGCGCGCGATCTGGCGGCGGCCTATCCGGGTGATCCCGGGGTGTTGGTGGCGCTGCTGCTCAATCGCGTGCGGATCGCGCCGGGAGAGGCGATCTGGATGCCGGCCGGCAACCTGCACGCCTACCTGCGTGGCACGGGCGTGGAGATCATGGCCGCGAGTGACAACGTGCTGCGCGGTGGCCTCACCCCGAAGCGTGTGGACGTGGACGAGCTACTCCGGGTGCTGCGGTTCGAGGTGCTGCACGACCCGGTGGTGCGTGCCCGCGACGTCGCGCCCGGGGTGGTCTGCTGGCCGGTGCCGGTGGACGACTTCGCACTGCACCGGGTGCGGGTGGGCGCGGACCTGCCCGAGGTGACGCTGCCGCTGGCCGGGCCCCGGGTGGTGCTCTGCGGGGCTGGCGGGCTCACGGTCGATGACGGGACCGGCAAGGTGGCGCTCGCGCCGGGGCAGGCCGCCGTGGGCCCGGCTGCCGCGGGTGACCTGCACCTCTCGGGTGCGGGTGAGGCGTACGTCGCGAGCTGCGGCCTGCGCTGAGCGGCGCGGGTCCTGTCGAACGAACAAGTCCGACTTTCCCGGAATGGCTTGACGCGGTATCAGCGCAGTGTGACTCTATGAGTACGCAGCGTTATCGCGACGACGGTCCCGAGAACGCGCGGGGAACCAAACCGGGGGGATGCACGGGGCGGCCGGCCCGTGGGCGGAAAGTCCGTCCACCACCGACCGCCCCGTGCGCTGTTCACCGACCGGGCGGTGGTCCCTCGGGATGCGCGCGTAAGGTGGATGGTCGCGCTGCACATCGTCCGACAGGAGCTTTCATGACCAGCACCCTCCCGGCGTCCGCCAGCGGAACGCCCCGGCCGAGCACCCTCGCCGAGGGCGATTTCAAGGTGGCGGATCTGTCGCTTGCTGAGTTTGGGCGTAAGGAGATCCGGCTTGCGGAGCATGAGATGCCGGGTTTGATGGCGATTCGTGGTGAGTTCGCCGGGGCGCAGCCGTTGGCGGGTGCGCGGATCACGGGTTCTTTGCATATGACGATTCAGACCGCCGTGTTGATTGAGACCCTGGTGGCGTTGGGTGCGCAGGTGCGGTGGGCGTCGTGCAACATCTTCTCCACTCAGGACCATGCGGCTGCGGCGGTCGTGGTTGGTCCGGACGGTACTGCGGACAGCCCGGCGGGGGTGCCGGTGTATGCGTGGAAGGGCGAGAGCCTTCAGGAGTACTGGTGGTGCACGGAGCAGGTGTTGGCGTGGCCGGATGGTGGGGGTCCGAACATGATCCTCGACGACGGTGGGGACGCGACGTTGTTGGTGCACAAGGGTGTGGAGTTTGAGAGGGCGGGTG